>CAJATL010000358.1 GCA_903944895.1 uncultured Bacteroidota bacterium | reverse complement strand
GGCATCCCCGATCTGGATACGTTGCGGCGAATCTTTGCGCAGCAGGTGGTTCAGCGCGGTGGTGTAGGCGAAGGATGCGCGAACGGAGACAGGTGCATTTACACCATTCCATTCTTCCATCATTCCATCATCCCACCATTCCACCATTCCATTCTTCCAACCTTCCATTCCCTCTTCTCTGTGTTTCTAAGTGCTCTCAGTGCCTCCGTGTTTAATATTTCCCATCCTTCCACTATTCCAATCTTCCATTCTTCCATCCCAAGCTAAGCGGTATTTGAAATGCCGCCCAGCTTCGGGCACAGGCTGCGGAAAAAATTGAATATTGAGCAGGAAGAAAACCTAATTATCTTTCTTTCGTCGCTATAAAAAAACCCCGTCAAATCAATGACAGGGTTTTACAATTCACTTTTTAATTCAAACCTAACGTATTAAAATTCTTTCTATCTGATAACAAGTTTGTTAAAGGTATTTCCATATTCATTTGAAATTCGGAGCACGTAAGTCCCTTTTGCCAGCGAACCAATATTAATAAAAGATGATTGCGTTAGTTCGGTAAAATAGACCTGTTCGCCAAATACGTTAAAAATGTTGACGGCTGATTTGGTATTAATGCCACTGATATTGAGGGTTCCGCTGGTTGGATTAGGGAAAACATGTACCGATGAAGCAGCCGGATCAACAATTCCGGTGGCACTCATCTTCACCTTTGAAATTGCAGAGAAACTTCCCGCAACAAAATTACCAGAAGTATTCTCCAGCATCGGGCTATACTCAACCTCAAGGTCGAATTCTTCGCTACTTGAGGATCGCATGAGTTTAAAACTGACGGGTTCATTGGTGGAGAAACCAACTTTTTCCGATGAAGTATTGTCGTCGCCAAAAAGCGTCATTGTCAGATTTTTATCTTTATCCGAAACTATGCAATACCCAAAAATATTTCCGTTTTGATCAAATGCACCGATAACATCGCCATCAACAAAGTTGGTGAGAGCTTCGGGCATAAGTAAAGCAATTTGTGATGAAGGCGTCATGTTCAGTGAGCCCCAGGGCGTAACAAGGCTGTTAGGTTGTGGTGTGAAATTTCCAAATTCTTTTGCCTGACATTCAGGGAAACTTACCGTGATTTGGTTTGCGAGTTTTATCAGATAAGCTTTTCCCGGTTCGAATGTTTCGAGGGAATAAATCTGCATTGCAGGCCAGAAAACCTTTGTTCCGATGAGTTCCTGAATAATAATGATGTCGCTGAGATTGCCCCCAAAAACGTCCATTACATCAGCCGGGCATTGGCTGAGGACAGGTAAATACTGCCATCCGGCCGGAATGGTGATTGAGGTGCCTGCATAAGTTGCACCTGCAATCATGAAATCAGTGTTGTTGGTAACTTTTACAACATAACCTGATTGGTTATTCCAGTTTCCGATAGTGTTGGTTCCCTGGACAGGATAATAAAAAGATGTCAGGTTTTTGAGAATGATTAACTCATCAGCAAGCGGTGAAAACATGTTTTCGACGGCAGCATTAGAAGGCACAAGATAACTTGAAATCCCGTTCCATCCTTTCATCAAAGCATAATTTTGAATATGAGCTGCGCCCAGCGATATTAGTTTCGATACCCCAAAGTCGGCAAAATTACCCTGGTCAGGCATGCCTGCATCGTATGTTGCAAAGGCAGCGTACTGATCGGCATTTCCGCATTGTTTCAACCGCCAGATGAATGATTCACCAGCAGCAAAACCATCTTTTGCCGGAGTAACCGGGTCGTTGCCATAAGCATTAATTACCACACCTGAAGTTCCATTCCATTGAACTGCGCCGCCACAGGTTTCTTCACCAGCTTCATTCAGATAAAAAACGCCTATCCAGTCCTGAGCAACCAATGGCTGGCCAAATATTTCCGGTGCAACACTTAATGGAATACTGATACTATGAGCCTGACCTGTTTGCGTGTATTGCCAGGGCTGTAAACAACCAATGGTCATGCTTACCGGGATGGTAATGGGTGAATGTGCTGCATCATTTGAAACAATCTGAATTTCCGAATGCCAGGTGCCAAGTGGGAATGAAGGCCTGGTTGCAAAACCCACATTAATATTTTGCGATTGACCGCCCTGGAGTAAGCCTGAAACGGAAGTTTTGGTATCCAAAGTTAGCCAGTTGAGCGGAATATCTGAGGCAGTAATTTTAAAATTGTCAACTCCCCATCTTGAACCACTGTAACCGGTGTAATAGAATTTCACCTTCATATTCGGGTTGGCATATTGGGTGATATCAAACACTGGTTTATCAGGATTTCCCCAGGTACCAGCATTAACCTGTTTCATGTAAAGAACAGATTGCCATGTTGCTCCATCCCACACAAAAACCTGTGCATCATCAGGTGCCGAAGAACTGCTTGGCTTAACATAGCATTGGTCGAATGTTAAAAACACATTGGAATAACCTTCCCCATTAATAGCCGGAGAAATCAGGCTTTCAGCACAGGTGTCGGGATAAACGCGCCCAACGTACATAAAATTTGTTCCATTGAGGTTGTTTGGAGTGATATCTTCCCATCTCCACCAGGATTCTGCCGATGATTTAGTCCCGTTAATAATGGTCCAGTCAGCCGGAACGCCAGATTCAAAATCCTGTGAAACGATGGTGCTAATATTATCGGTATAGTTTTGAACAGAAGCTGTGTAAACCACCGGGAAATTGCCATTGTTTGATATGGTCAGCGTTTCACTCGTCGATTCATTTGGCATTACCTCAACATCAAATGAAAGCGGATTTGCATGTATTGCAGGTCCTGTATAGGTTTTGATACTCACATCGTCAATCAGCCAGCCATATTTATTGGTAGAATTATCTGAAACCAGCCTGAAACGGATCACAACATTGTTGCTGTTGCTGTAAGCTGATAAATCAAAGTTTTCGTTTTTCCACCAGATATTGGCAGGTGTTTCGGTTCCGGTTCCCCACAAACTATACGAATCTTCATCGAAGCAAGGCCCTTCAGGTAAATTCTGACCGGGCTGGTAGTACTTGCCCAATCCAACATATGCTGAAACGGGTATCTGATCGTAGTTGGCACCCCCATCAGTTGAGATTTCAACGTAACAATGATCCTTTTCACCATCAGTTTTGGCAATATGCCAGAATGATAAAAAGGCATTGGTTTTGCCCGTCAGGTCGATCCGCTTTGAAATCAGAAGAACATTTTTGTTGTTTCCGGTATATTGGTTCCTGGCGCTGTTTGGGGCCGAATGAAACAATGTAGTAAACAGTGTCCAGTTTACATTATTTGTAGGTGGATTGGTGGTCCAGGTAAAGCCAGGATCAAAAGTTTCGATTAGTGGAAGCGGACTGAAAAGTACAGGTTGACTCATGAATTGTGCTTTAGGGCTCCAGAGACCTATATCTCCGCCACCGCAATCAGCGCGCATGTAAACATCATAAAATTTACCCGCCTCCAGGCCTGTCATTACAAAACTGTAATTGTTGCCAATAAGTTGATGGGTGTATGCCTGAGTGTAAGTATTTGTTCCCGGCCCAAAACCAACCGGGCCCACCTCAATCTGCCAGGTGGTTGCCACGCGGCTTTCGGTCCAGTGGAGGCGTGCATCAGCTTCATGAATTTCATTTAACCAAAGATCAACCGGGTTAAGGCAGTATGGCAGCAAGCCAAAGTTGATATTATCAAGATTTATTGACCCGGCGGTACTAAGATTACCGCATTTAAAGGCAATGTAGTTATCGGATCCTGCATAATTATTAAACCATACTTCATACTCTGCCCAGGTATTGGATGTTGAAGGAATAATGGTTTTAACAGGTGTAAAAGTTGTGTAATCCAATGGATTGGATATGGTTCCAACAATTAAAGATTGTTCAAAAGAAGCACGCTTTGCATAAAAATTAAGCTTTAACTCTTTTAAATATCCACCAGTTACATCAAGAGGTGGACTCACCAAAATAACCACCCCATCAAGTGAAATATTGGACATGTTAAAATTATTTGGTGCGCTATAACTTTGGGAAGTTGAAATGGTCCATGAAGAACCGGTTATTGTTTTTACGACCGACCAGCATTCCGGCAAGGTTAAGCCGGCATCAAACTTTTCGATAAATGGAACCGCATTAGGTAAACATGCCGTTTTAAAGGTTCCTTTATTTGCCCAATAACTAACGTTTCCACCGCCACAATCGGATTGTACATAAAAGTCGTAGGAAGTTGCCGGCTGAAGACCTGCGATAGTAAAAGGATGGGTACTTACTGCAGTGAAGTTTCCTGTTGGCGCGGTGCCTGCCACAACCGTTTCAACATTCCATTGCGTGGCAGTACCCTGTTCGATCCAGGTAACGGTGGCAGTTGTTTGTGTAATAGCTGTTGCCGAAAGGCTTTCCGGCCTTGGGCATGTCGGGATTTCACTGAGCAACACGTTGTCGATAAAAATATACTTGTATGTATTTGCCCCCGGGGAAGTAAACTTTACAGCCACGAATTTATCTGTTCCTGTGTAGGCAGAAAAAGGGATATCAAATTGTTGATAAACAGATGTTAATTCAATGGTTGAAAACGCTGTAAAGGTTGATGCATTGTTATTATCGCTCATCGTACCCACCGAAATTAGATTATTTCCACCGGTAACTTTTGCCATGAACGAAAGCTGTAAAGTTGAGAGTGAAGTTATCATTTCAGGCAGGATCATCAGGTTGAAGGCAATAGGGTCACCTTCGTTTGACATCATCCAGCAGTTGGGCGCACTAAATGCGTTGGGTGTTCCTTTTACGCCTTGCGCTGCATACCAAAGTTCGCTTTGATAAATCAAATTCCAGCACAATGGAAACACTTTGGTCGAATCGCCACTTGCAAAAGATGGGGCATCAAGATCGTCGAAATTGGCAATAACCGGGGTATTCATTGGTAAACACTCGGTTGCGAAGTTCCATATCGGGCCAGCCAGTTCAAGTCCTGCATTATTACGTACAACAACCTGCCAGTAATACCATGTTCCGCTGGGAATTGTCCCGACAGCGTAACTGCCTGTGGCTCCAGCAACATGGTTACTTACGACTTTATTGATTGGCAGCTTATCTGTTCCAAAATAGAGATCATAAAAACTCGTATTGTTTCCAAAATCCCATGTAATGTTTCCAACATTCATCGGAATACCTGTTACATTATTTGCAGGATTTGGGTTTGATGGCGCATCGGGGAAGGCTGGAGGCAGGTAGTGAACTGTAACTGTCCAGGTGTTATTAAGCACCCTCACATATAGTTCGCTGCATCCTGGCACCGTTCCGAAACTGCTTCCTGCATGCAATTCAAAAAGTATACTTCCCCCACCAACAACGCCGTTGGCAATAGCCAGGTTGGTGCGTGTGTAGTTTAAAACCCCGGAAGTATAATTCGTATTTTTTGTTACGGCACTTTCAGGCAAACCACCCTGTGACACACACCTGAGTTGCGAAATCTGAAAGGCTTTATAAGAACCCGGAAGCGCCTCAAAATCGTAAACAACATCAACCGAAGTAATAATTGATCCTGCCGGAATATTCACTGTTAACGCCCCGGGACAAGCTGACGATTGTGAGGGATTCCCAAACGATCTGTCGGCCTTGATATTTCCAAGCGTGTAAGTTGCACTTGATGTTGTTGCCTGCCCAAAGGTAAAGCTGACAAAAGCAAGCATCAATGCCAGAAATAAAACTGTATTCTTTACTTTCATATTAAAATAGTTTAGTTATTAAACAAATTTAAATCCTGCAACAAATAAAAACATACTTTCCCATCCCTGCTAAAAATTGGTGTGTACATTATCTGTACATCAAGGTAAATCGGTATTTACAATTTATTTCAATTGACGGTATCGTATTCTGTTTCAGATTACTAATCATATCCTGATGTAATTTTTTGTGAAATGCAGATTTAAACTGAAGGGCTTCTCCCGAACTTTCAGGTTTCCTGATCAGGAATAACCTCCGGTTTGTTTCAGGAGGCGAAGCAGTTCATGTTACAAATAAATAGATTTGGAGGTATGTTGCGCATAATCATGATGATAAGCGATAATGTAATCTAAAGTAAATAGGCTATTCTCAAATGTACAGTAATTGTAAATGCCCGTTTTTTTGTGGTTCGGATTTATCAGGGTTACTTTGCCTGAAAATTATGAAACATGAAGCCAAACGAAAATTTAAATACTCCTGAAACTAATAAAGTAAAGGATGAAATCGAGGAAAAACTGGACCGCCTTCAAAAGCAAAACGAGGCAGAATCCATTGCTTTGAAAAAGTTGCTCCACGGTCTTGACAAAATCGAAAAATCTAAAATCAACAACAGAGATTTAAAGACCGGACATAAAAACAGTAAATAATAGATCTATAAAAAAATCAAATAACGAAAACTAACATTAAAATTAAAGTTTTATGAGTAAACATGTACTGAGAGCGCTCATGATGATTTTCATCCTGAGTTTTGCCGGAATAAGTGCAGAAGCCCAAATTTCTGCACAAGGAACGAATGTACCAGAAGCAACGGATGCGGCTCCGGTTTTTATTGCCAATCCAAATCCGTTGTATTGGGGCGATACCTACATCGCAAGCCAATCGCAGGAAACACTTACCTTTTTCAATGCTGGTGATGCTGCCCTGGTTATTACTTCGGGCGTTTTTAGCGGCCCGTTCGAAACCTATAATAGTTTCCCGATTACTGTAGCTCCCGGAGCTACCTTTAACCAGGTTATTCATTTTAAACCTTTTCAGTTAGGTTTAATAAACGGAAGTGTAACTTACACCTCCAACGATCCTTTAAACCCAACTTTAACCGTTTCATTGATCGGGACTTGTATCAATACCCCCATCAATGGCTGGGAGTGGATGTACACGGGGTTTAACTACATAAATATGGATATCGAATTTCCGGAAGGACAGGATCAGATTGGATACATTGCCGGACAAAACACCACTCAGAGTGGGCTGGGAATAGTCTTAAAAACCATTAACGGTGGAGATACCTGGAGCCAGGTTTCGACCGCCGGAATTTTTGGATTGACCAATTGTGCTTTCCCAACACTTCAAACCGGTTATTGTGTCGGATGGAGCAATAAAGTATTAAAAACCAGCAATGGCGGAACTTCATGGACTCAAATTGTGGTAGCTGCAAATATCAGCTATATCCACAGCATTGCTTTCAAAGATGCCAACAATGGTGTAGTAATAGGTGTTGACAATGCAGGTAATGGATTTGCCTATGCCACCGCCAATGGAGGAACTTCCTGGGCCCTGGGTACCGGAAATATAGCAGTAGAAGATGTTACCTATGCAGGTGGCAACACCTATTATTCAGCTGGATACGAAAATGTATGTAAATCAACGAATGGCGGACTTACCTGGACGACCGTTTATACCCAGGGAGGTTTGCTGACCGGTGTTTATTTTTATGATGAAAACTATGGAATTTCAGCCGGTGACTATGGACAGGTAATTACAACCCATAATGGCGGATCAACCTGGGAAACGGATGTTATTTTTGACTGGCTTCTTCACAAACCTTACATTTGGGATTATGACACTGCTTATGTTGTTGGAACCCCCGAATATGTTTACAAAACCACCAATGCCGGCCAGACTTGGGAATCCGATTTTGAAGGCAACTGGATGAAAGCTTTCTATACCATTACTTTTACCGATAATTACACAGGTTTTATTTCGGGTAGCGGTGGTGTTATTTGCCGCAAGAAGCCTGGTATTACACTGGAACCGGTAATAGCGGCAACCCCAAATCCCCTTGTATTCGATAATACAAATATTGGTTCAACTTCTCAAAAAACACTCACAATCAACAACACGGGTAACGCACCATTAACAGTTACCAACATCACTTCTACCAATACGGTATTCACGGTAAGCAATACGTCATTTACAATTCAGCCCGGAGCATCTCAGAATATCACGGCATATTTCCATCCTACCGCGGCCGGTCTGGTGAGTGGAAATCTTCAAATAGTAAATAACAGTGACGTTAACCCTTACCTGGTGGCTGTTTCGGGTACAGGAGTTGCAACTGGTCCTGCTCCGGTTTTTATTGCCAATCCTAATCCATTATATTTTGATGACACTTACATTGCGAGCCAATCACAACAAACACTTACCTTTTTTAATGCTGGTAATGCCGCGCTGGTAATTACTGCTGGTGTTTTTAACGGCCCGTTCGAAACTTACAATAGTTTTCCGATCACGGTAGCTCCCGGAGCTACATTTAATCAGGTGATTCATTTTAAACCTTTCAATTTAGGTTTAATTAATGGAAGTGTAACCTACACCTCAAACGATCCTATTAATCCAACATTAACCATTTCATTAATCGGGACTAGCATTAATACACCAATCAACGGCTGGGAATGGATGTACACGGGTTACAATTACATTTTAACAGATATCGAATTTCCCGAAGGCCAGAACCTGATTGGCTACACCGGAGGACAATCCGTTACTTACAACGGTCTGGGAATCGTGATGAAAACAACCAATGGAGGCGATACATGGCTCCCCATTACACAAAATGGAATTGCCGGAATCGAACGAATGAGTTTTCCAACAACACAAATAGGGTACGCTGCAGGATGGACAGACCAAATTATGAAAACCACCAATGGTGGCCAAACCTGGCAAAACATCAATGTCGTGACCGGAGTCTTTTATTATTCAAGCATCGAATTTAAAGATGCCAATAATGGAATCATCATCGCAAAAATGAATTCAGGGAATCCAAAGACATTATTTACCACCAATGGAGGTACCACCTGGAACCTGGCTACCGGAAACCAGGCCTTTGAAGATGTGACCTGGGCAGGAGGCAATACCTGGTACACTACAGGCTACAGCAATGTTTGTAAATCAACAAACAATGGCGCAACCTGGACTACAGTTTATTCACAAGGATCATTGCTTTTGGGAGCCGACTTTTTAACACCTGAATATGGTATTGCAGCCGGTGACTACGGACAAGTAATTACAACACATAATGGTGGCGCAACATGGGAAACCGATCAGATTTTTGACTGGCTTCTTCACAAACCCTTTATCTGGGATAACGATACTGCCTATGTTGTGGGAACTCCTGAATACATTTACAAAACCACCAATGCCGGCCAAACCTGGGAGTCTGATTTTGATGGAAACTGGATGAAAGCTTTTTATGGCGTAACATTTACCAATAATTACACAGGATTTGTTTCAGGAAGTGGTGGTGTTGTCTGCCGTAAAAAAGCCGGCGGACCATCAAATTTCCTGCCTCCAACTAATCTTCAGGCTGTTGTTAACGATAACGATGTTACCTTGAGCTGGAATGCACCTGCACAAGGTACCGTATTGGGTTATAACATCTATCGCGATAATGTTAAGATCAACACAACACCGGTAGTAGCAACTACGTACGCTGATAATAATCTTCAACCTGGAACATACATTTATGCTGTATCAGCGGTTTACACGGGTGGTGAGTCTGTTAAAACCCCGGTTAAACAAGTCGTTATTGGCGGTGTTACTGGCAAAATTCACGGATTTGTAAGAGATGCAATTACACATCTTTCGATAAGCAATGCCATCATTACTGCCGCAAATGCTGATTATGGAACCCAGACCTTTACCACCCCATTTGGTGGATCTTACAGTATGCTTCTTGCCCCCGGATTTTACGATCTCACCTGCTCCTCCCCGGGATATCAAACTGCTGTTGTTTACGACCTGCAGGTCATCGCAAATAAAAACAAGGGCTATACTTTTTACCTGACTCCATCTAATAATGATGGACTGAAAACATCGGTCATCGAAACCGGAATACTGGACACCGAGGTGAACATCTTCCCGAATCCTGCTAAAAACATGGTAAATATTTCTGGTGAAGGCATGGTAAAAATACTCATGCTCAACCAGACAGGTCAGGTGGTTTACGAAAACAATCAGCCCGAAAGCATGAATACCATTAACCTGAATTCGATGAAGCCTGGTATTTATTTTATAAAAATAAATGGACAGACCGAAGTTTTGACAAAGAAACTTGTTGTCGAATAACAACGGTCAGTGAATGATAAAATTCTGAAAAAAACCCATGATGGTTTTTCAGAGGCCCGGTTTGCTCATTGGCAGACCGGGCCTCTTGTATTTATCGAAAAGCCGTTTTTTTTGAAAACATCTTTTCAGCATGCAACCTCCCGATGATTATCCGGCAAATTTCTGACTCAAAATAATACCGCTTATCATGCGATAATATTTTCGTATTGCCATTCAGACTGAATTAATCGGCAGATTAACCGAAGTTTACCAAATTGATCTGCAGTTTCGAATGATCATTACGCCTGCCTCTGCTGGTTTTGACCATGATTTATTAACTTCTTTTTTTGAAAATATTTGTTCGTGTCGAAAAGAAAAATACTTTTGCAATTAAATAATACAACAAGGTAGTATTTATGTTTTTGAGTAAAACAACAACGTACGCAATCAGAATTCTGATTTTTATGGCTACCGATCAGCAGCCATTGTTCAGCGCGCAGTACCTTTACGAAAAACTGAATATCTCTAACCGATACCTTCGCCGCTTACTTACCGACCTTTCAAAACACGGTTTTATAACAAGTTCAAGGGGACGAAACGGTGGATTTGTCTTTGCCCGGAGTCTGGAAACCATCTATATTTCGGAAATTATCGAAGCTGTTGAAGGAACCCACTTCCTGGGGTCGTGCATTATGGGTTTCACCGATTGCAAACTTTCACCGGTTTGCGCGATGCATAATCCCTGGCTTGAAATCAGGAATAACATGAACCATACTTTTTCTAAAACCAGCTTACAGGACATCAAAAACTCAGGTTAAAAATATTTTTTTCTCATTAAATAATACATCGAGGTATTAATTAAAAACATAGTTTTCAAATTTCATCAATTAAAATGGAGGTTTTATGGCTGAATCAACAGATGTTTTACATGGATTGATTTTGGTTTACACCCTTTACTGCCTGGCGATTATTTCGCTCATGGCCTGGTTTGGGTTCAAAATCAGCAAAAAAGGCGAAGGCACTATCATCAGGCCTGGCCTGTTCTATACCTGGGTCGGATTCCTGATTGTACTGGGAGTTTCGATTCATATTTTTACTTACAATACCATACCATGGGCGCCCATGGACCTGAACCGGAGAGACATCAAAGCAGACACTGTTTTTGATATTTCGGTTGCTGATCACAAATTCATTTTACCAGATGCAAAGCTTGTTGTTAAAGTGAATCAAAAGGTACTCTTTAATGTAACATCACAAGATTTAACCTATGGTTTTGGTTTATTCCGCACCGATAACAGCATGGTTTTTCAGATGCAGGTTGTTCCGGGGCATGTTAACGACATTCTCTGGCAATTCCCAAAACCGGGAATCTATTCAATCCGTTCCACCGAATATTCAGGCCCGGCCGGCGCACAGATGATCGTAAAAGACGCGATTGAGGTAATCTATTAAACCGATAAATCTTAGAATTATTAATCGTAAATCATTTAAAATAAAAATATTATGAGTTTTACTGATACATTATTAAACGGTGAGAAATCTGCTTTTAAGCCTGGTTCACTCACCCCGATGCAAAAAATCACCCTGCGGTTTGTGGTGGTGGGACTGGTGTTTTATCTTTTCGCCCTGATCGAGGGAGTCATGATGCGGATTTATGAAATTTCTCCAATACCTGTGATTTCCGAATCGCAGTTTTTTGCCATGATGACCGCTCATCCGCTGGTTGGAATTTTTGGCTCTACCTACATGATTGTTTTTGGTGCATTCTTGTTTTTAGTTCCATTCCTCATGAAAAAGCCTTTGTGGAGTTTAAAAGTTGCCAATGCTACTTTTTTCCTGATTACCATTGGCACACTAACCATGTGGACTGCCGGTTTTTTAAGTCATTATGCCCCGCTTTATACCTTGTACTGGCCGCTTCCATCCGATTTTACACAATTCAGCGTGATTGGCGGAACTATATTTGTTTTTGGAATTGCACTGATTATGGTGGGAACGCTATTGTTTGTGTTGAATATTTTTAAAACCATCATGTACACTCCCGAAGGTTGGGAAAAGCAACCTTCCGGTAAACTTTTAGGAAATGCGCTTGGGTTAAGCGGGCTGAAAAATCTTTTTCGTAAAGAAAAGGAGGTACACCTCGTTTCGCTTCCGGTTGCCGCAATTGCGCGTGGAACGGTTGATACTTTTCTAAATGCTATTATCATCACCTTTGCCGGTGTGCTGATTCTGATTTACATGATCGCCGAACTGATGGGTTACAGCCTCAAGTCGACGGCTATTGATGCGTTGCTTTATAAAAATATTTTCTGGTGGGGTCTCGATCTTATCGCAGATGGGATGGTACTGATATTTGTGGCAGGAACCTGGTACCTGCTTGCCACTCTTATTACGGGCAAAAAGCTGTTTATGGAAAACTGGGCGCGTGCTGCACTGTTGCTCGAACTTGTAGTTTCCTGGACAGTATGGTCGCATCACCTGATGTCGGATCAGGCTCAACCCGGCATGTTGAAAGTTGCATCGGGCGAAATGGTAACTGCTTTTGAACTCATCACGCAGGGACTCGCATTTTTTATAACGTTGGTTACTTTGTGGAGCGCCAAGCCACTAAAAATGACCAATGAACTGAAATTCCTGCTGGGAGGTTTGCTTGGCTTTGCGCTTGCAGTCCCTGCAGGGATTCTTCAGGCCGATCTCGGCCTTAACCGGATTCTTCATAATACCCAATGGATCATTGGTCCACATGTGCATGTTGCCATCCTGGTTGGGTTAACAATGACACTTTATTCGGCAATTTACATTCTGTTCCCAATTCTTACCAATGGTGCAAAATGGTATAGCCAGAAACTGGCCAATTTCCATTTCTGGGCGCATTTGTCAGGAGGGATCGGGATGGGTGCATTTATGGGCATGGCCGGACTGAACGGAATGCTGCGCCGTTCGATTTATGTAAATGGCGAATTTAATACTTACATGGTGCTGGCGGGTATTTGTGGTGGATTATTGCTCCTTTCGTTCCTTGCCTTCTTTTTCAATATCGTGATGAGTGTCGGGATCAATGGCGCAATTGGAATTTTTATGCCTTCCAAATTGAAAACCAAAGATCTGCTGCCATCATAAACAAAGATGATCTCCTTTTTTTTGAAAAGCCCATGAAACGTAAGGTTTCATGGGTTTTTTCTAACAGGGAGC
>CAJATL010000357.1 GCA_903944895.1 uncultured Bacteroidota bacterium | reverse complement strand
CTGGTCGTCTTTGCTTCATTATCAAATATTGACCAGAGTGTTAATACTCGTGCAAATATACTGATAATGAATCATTTATACAACAATTATTTTCCTTTCTATTTTAGTAAAGTAGAATTAAATAATTAACCAAATGTTTTATTGTTATGCCCATTAAAAACCAAGATCTCAACACCCCATTAAATTATGAGCACAATTAAAATTATTCTAGAATCTGAAAACCAAATTATAAAAAATGAAAAATGAAGAAATTAATTTGAGTGATTCTTTTGAAATTCTTTTGAAATCACTTTATGGAGACTCGAAATACCATCAGTACGCTGGATTCAAGACAAGTACAGAATGGAAATATTGTATTGAAAAAATAATCAAGTCTATCGAGTTAAGTTTACAAAACACCATTGAAATTTCAGATAAGGAACATAAAAACACCCTTATCAAACACTGTACAGACTTAAGGGAGAAAATTTCCGGCACTAATGATTTGAATGAACTTAACGAAAAAATCATCCTTGGATTAATGAATTTAGTTTTTAGCTTAATTGGTGACAGGCCAGACCATTTTGAATTAAAAAAAGTAAATTCAACAAATCATTGGAAATTAAATAAAAACAGGCAGCTAATGTATTATCAAAGTAATGAACACAAAGTAAATTTGATTATTGAAAAAGCGCCTCAAATTGGCCAATTTAGTGATGAAAAGTACAATAAAAACTTTTTGATCAGAAAGCTACAATTTGATTTTAACGGTAATTTCACGACATTTCTTGATTGGTACAAAATGGAGCATTTTGAACACTATAATGAATTGTTCTAATATTAATCAGGTTAAAACACATACTTAATTCATAATTAAAAATTAATTTTTATTGCCAGAAAAATGACACTTGATAAAATAAATATAGAACAAAATATTAGTAATTATTTATCACACAGAGCGGTAAATGTTTGTAAAAGCAATTCTTTGAATACTTTACGTGAATTATTAAATTATTATCATATTAATGGGGGTTTTTTGAAACTCAATAGTTGTGATCGCCATTCAAATATTGAATTAATAAAAATATGTAAAAAGTATAAAGACGTATCGCATGCTATTAGCTTAACAATTGATGAAACTAAAACGAAAGCTACGATTTTCGAAAAAATACATTTACTAACTTCTCCTCAAATAGAAATTTTAGACCGACATTTCGAATATCTTTTATCAAAATTGAGTAAAAGGGCATATGACGGCCTCGGTCAAATTGCTGGAAATTTTAATATGCTGGAAATTTTTGAAAAAATCCTTAGTGATACATTTTACTTTAAAAGATCTCCAAAAATTGGAAAACAATCTTTAGAAGAATTAGAACAGTTAAAGGTTGAAATTATTAAATTAATAGACATTGCCCTGTCAACTCAGAAAGATCAATTGAATAAAGAATATGCATTATTGTTTCTGAAATCTTCAATCAAAAAACTTCCTGACAATTTTGAAGAACAATTTAAAGCTATATTTGACGAAAATGGCATCATTAAACTATTTATGCTCTTAAATCTGATTTTAGATTCATCCTTGTTTTCAGCAATTGAGATTGAGATTTTCCAGAACTGGTTTATTGATGATCAATTGAATGGAGAAACAATGGTTAAAATTGGCAACAAACATAGTCTCACCTATGAGAGAATAAGACAAATTAAAGAAAAACTATTAGAAACTATAGAAAATAGGTTTTCGTTTATCTCGAATTTTGGCACTGAATTTCTTATGAGTTATGGAATTGACCTTACAGAAAAATGTATTTTGATTAATAATACTTTGGTGGAAAAAATTAATGAAAGAGAACAAGTAAAGTTCAATTTAAGATTTTATGCCCTTGTTTTTGGAGTTTTATTAAAAAAGACACATTTTACATTAGATCCTGCTAAAATAATTGGGATAAATAAAAACTCTTTAAGCAAAAGCCAAAAATACTATTTAATAGACCTTTTGTTTTTTGATTCTATTGAATTAGAGTTTTTTATCAAGGATATTTATTTGAAAAGAGAAGATAAAAAGCACGAAACACTCTCATTAAATTTTCAAAATTTCATCAGTAACTTTATTAAAAAAGAGGCATTAGAATCATTTGATGAAATTCTGTCAACCTGTAGGAAAATAATTTTTTCCGAATTCAATGTAGAAGTAAATCCTTATGGTAATATAATATTTGAAAACATTCCTAAAAAAAAGATTCTTCATTATTGTTATGAAATATTGGAAAAGGCAGATGAACCATTGACTTTAGAACAAATTGCATTTGAGTTGGACACAAATTATTCTGATTTAAAATTCGCAAGTGGATATTTGAGTTTAGTTTTAAGGAGGCAAAAGGAAATGTTTGTCTATTTTGGTCAGAAAGGAGCGTATGGACTTAGAAAATGGGAATTTGAGAAGGACAACATCAAGGGAGGAACTATTCGTGATATTGTAGAAGAATTTTTATTTAATGAAGATTGCCCAAAACACATTTCAGATATTATTGACTATGTCAATAAATTCAGACCTGAAACGAACGCAAGAAGTTTACTGACAAATATTAAAGTTGATGAAAGAAAGCGGTTTTGCTTTTTTGAAAGCAATTTTATTGGCTTAAAAGAAAAAAATTATACTGCAGACAAAACAAGATACAATCGATTACGTGGTTCATATTTTAGAAATTCATTCTTTGAGAAAATGATAGATTGGGACATCATTGATGTTATAAATTATTATGTGAAGAATTATGATTACAACTTCACTCAAGTAGAAGCTGCAATACAAAAAAAAGTAGCCAAAGGCGAATTAGTAATTTCGCATGATAACAAATTAAAAATTGGAAAAGAATTTCCAACACAAGGTAACATTATTTAGAAAAAAAGTATTTGCGTTTTAAGTATAAATCTGGCTGAAAAGAATCTACATTAGAATTATCAACTAAAAAATTGAAATTATGAAAACAGAACCAGAAAACCCAGTAGATCAAGACCCAAAACCCCTTACACCAGGACAGAAATTCTTAAAAGAATTAAGGGAGATGCCATACGACAACAGCAAAGTGGGTCAGGCTTTCGTCACATCATTCAGCAAACCATCTGAAGGCATGAAGAAATTCTTCACAAACAAAAAAGAGGAAAAGGAACCGGAAGGGAACAAGGACTAACAGTAAATATCTATAACTATTGAAAATGAAAAACAAACACCATTGATGGAAATTGAATAGAGAAAGCTCAAACCAAATATTTGAGATGGAAATGAAAAAATATGTTTTTAAGGTATAATTATAAAAATTGAAATCACATGAGCAATTCATTAAAGAAATCAAAGCCCTTGGGGAAGAATTACAAAACTTTAGAGGAGTTCGGGGAAGCGTTAGAAAAAGCGTTAGAAGGCTCTGGAATGTCGGTAGTGAAGAGGGTGGAGCTACCCTCAGTTACGAACAAGCCAAAAACTTATCACGTAACAATGAAGTAAAAAATGATAAGGGACAGGAAGGGAACAAGTATGAAGTAGAATTAGCAGAAAGCAATTTTTTATTCAATTAACAAAGGTTTAGTTTGGTATTACATAGAAACCATGCTTACCGATGATTAAGAAATAAATATTACAACCTGAATAATTGAAATTATGAAAACAGAACCAGAAAACCCAGAAGATCAAGACCTAAAATCGCTTACACCAGGACAGAAATTCTTAAAAGCATTAAGGGAGATGCCATACGACAACAGCAAAGTGGGACAAATATCAGTAACATCCTTTAAGAAGCCGTCAGAAGAAATGAAGAAATTCTTCGAGAACAAAAAAGAGAAAAAGGAACCGGAAGGGAACAAGGAATAGCAGAAAACATCCGTATCGGGTGGAAATGAAGAAAAATCACATGCCACGAAATGAAAATGTATGGCCATGGCTATCGCGACAGATACAACGGATTCGTACAGATCTTTTTCTTATCCGCGTAAATCCGTAAAATCCGCGTTATCCGCGTTCTATTAAAGTTTGTGAATTAGTCAGGGTAATCCGTTTTCGGGGGATTTTTTGAAAGCTATCCGATAAATTTCTACTTTCGCACCCTTTAAATAAAAAAAGATGGTTTTTAGCAGTATCGTTTTTCTTCTGTTCTTTTTGCCGGCATTTTTGCTGACCTATTATCTGGCCGACAAGAAGTACAAAAACATCGTTATCCTCCTCTTCAGCATTTTCTTTTACAGTTGGGGTGCTCCCAGGTTTATCTTCGTAATTCTCGGTACTACTTTTCTCGATTTTCATCTGGTAAAATGGATGTCGGCAACCAAAAACCAGTTGCAGCGGCGGTTAATGCTCACTTTATCTGTTTCGGTGAATATCGGGCTGTTGTTTTATTTCAAATACTCCAACTTCTTTATCGAAAATGTAAACTCCGTTTTATCGGTGTTTGGCGATGGTAATATTCATTGGACCAAGTTGGTGCTACCTATCGGGATTTCGTTTTACACTTTCGAAACAATTACCTATGTTGTTGATGTTTACCGGCGGGTTCACAAGCCATTACACAACTTCTGGGATTACCAGCTTTACATCATTTTATTCCCGAAACTCATTGCCGGCCCCATTATCCGTTACCACGACCTGGCCGATCAGATAACCGACCGCACCCAAAATGATACGATTGATAACCGGCTCACCGGGTTTTACCGTTTTGTAATCGGGCTTTCAAAAAAAGTGCTTATTGCAAATCACATGGGCCTGCAGGCTGACACCATTTTTGCGATGAATTATGGCCAGCTTGATACTTTTACCGCCTGGATTGGGATTCTGGCCTATACTTTTCAGATTTATTTCGACTTCTCAGGCTATTCGGATATGGCCATCGGGCTGGCCAAAATGATTGGCTTCAAATTTCCGGAGAACTTCAACAACCCTTACATTTCGCAAAGTATTTCCGAATTCTGGCGACGGTGGCACATCTCGCTGGGCGCCTGGATGCGGAGTTATTTGTACATACCGCTCGGCGGCAACAGGGTGGCTTCCAAACGACGGTTGTACTTTAACCTCTGGTTTGTGTTTCTGGCTTCGGGTTTATGGCACGGCGCATCCTGGAGTTTTGTGATCTGGGGCGCGTATCACGGCTTATTCCTGGTGCTCGAAAGGTTGTTTTTAAACGATGTTTACAAAAGAATCGGAAAACTTCCGAGTACCATCATCACCTTTTTTGTGGTTGTGATTGGATGGGTATTTTTCAGGATTGAACATTTACCAGATGCCCTTACCTATTTAACACGAATGTTTTCGTTTTATTTTAAAACCGGGTTGCTGCCCGATCCGGAGTTCATTACCTTTTTCGTTATCGCCGTTTTCTTTGCTTTTTTTGCCTGGTTCCGTAAAGGGCAGATCATACAGGACGCCATCTATTTCGGAGATTATTCCAACAGCAGGCATCTGATTGTTTCGGCAGCAACATTGGTGCTTTTTGTTTTTGCGCTTAGCTCCATCACTGCTTTTGGCTTTAATCCGTTTATTTATTTCAGATTTTAATGATGAAAAATTTAAATATCAAAATAAAAAGCGGTCTGTTTTTCATGATCATGCTCTTTCTGATTATTCCTTTTATCCAGGGAAAACTCCATTTTATGGACCTTGCACCTTTGAAAGGCTCTATTACGCAGCACGAGGAGCCACGTTTTACTTTTAATGACTGGTTTTCGGACGAATATCAGAAGCAACAGGAAACCTATTTAAACGAAACTTTTGGTTTTCGAAACCTCTTTGTCCGCGCCAACAACCAGATCGCTTTTAGCGTGTTTAACAAAGCGAAAGCCAACGGTGTAATTGTTGGCAAGAAGAATTATTTATTTGAAGAAAACTACATCAAGGCTTATTATGGAACTGATTTTATTGGTGACGACAGCATCAGTAACCGGATGCAGCGGCTTAAATTTATTCAGGATACACTGTCAAAACTCAACAAAACCATGATGTTGGTTTTTGCTGCCGGCAAAGGTTCGTTTTATCCCGAATATTTTCCTGATAAAGTGAAAAGAGAAAAAGGCGTAACAAATTACGAGAAACATGTTGAGCTTGCGCAAAATCTGGGTTTGAAATTTATCGATTTCAATAAATATTTTGTCGAACAAAAAAGTAAGTCAAAATACCCGCTTTACCCGCAATACGGGATTCACTGGAGCTATTATGGCATGAGCCTGGCCGCTGACTCGATGATACGTTTTATCGAAAAAACCCGCAATATCGATATGCCGGATTTGTATTGGGATACGATTGAACTGGCATCACCAAAAATCAGTGATTATGATATCGCCGATGGGATGAATATCAAATTCAGACTCAAAACTTTCGACATGGCTTATCCAAATCTTCAAATTCAAGCCAATGAAGGCAAAACCAGACCCTCGGTACTGATGATTTCTGATAGCTATTATTGGGACATGTTCAATTTCGGGATTTCAAAAGCCTTTTCAAACGATCATTTTTGGTACTATAACAAGCAAGTTTACCCCGATAGTTTTAAATCGCCTTTAGAAACCAGTCAGTTGGATTTACGGGCACAAATTGCGCAACATGATGTGATTATCATCATGGCTACCGAGGCAAACTTACCCGGCCTGGGCTGGGGCTTTATCGAGAATGCCTGGAATTTGTTTTACAGCGAAAAACAAGTACATGCTTTTGATGCTGATTTCCGGGAAAAGCTGGATGCAGCCCGCCTTTATATTAAATCAGATAAAAAATGGATGGAAGAAATAATGAAGAAAGCTGCCAAAAGAAAAATCAGTGTCGATTCGATGATAACCCTGGATGCTACCTGGCAAATTCAGCAAAATAATAAATAAGGAAGCGATAACCAGCAAAAACCATATTTATGAAAATAATAACCACTGCAATTTTATTGGGAATTACTCTGCTGGCTGTTCCGGTTTTCAGCTACTTTTTCGGTACTTCGCCAGGCCCCGAAGCATGGAAGGCCATAAACACCCTGGTCATCACTACCGCCATTGTTGCGGGATATTGCTTTATTGTTGGCGAACTTTCGAATAACAATAGCCAGGTTGACAAACTCTGGAGCATCCTGCCAATAGCCTACACCTGGGTTGTTGCCGATTACAGCAATTACGCGCCGCGGCTCGTGCTGATGAGCGTTCTGGTTACACTTTGGGGCGTAAGATTGACTGCAAATTTTGCACGGAAAGGAGCCTATCAATGGCGTTTCTGGTCTGGTGAAGAAGATTACCGCTGGCAGGTGCTGCGCCAAAAACCCGAGTTTAATCCACGGTGGAAATGGTCACTTTTTAACATGCTGTTTATTTCTGGGTATCAAAATGTCCTCATTTTGCTATTTACCTTACCTACCATCGTTGCCCTCCAAAACAATGCGGTGCCTTTAGGCATTTTCGACTTTATCGTTGCCGGACTGATGTTCTTTTTTATTGGTTATGAAACCTTGGCCGACATCCAGCACTGGAATTTTCAAAGCCAGAAATGGGCAAAAATCAAAGCCGGAGAAGCGCTTTCCGGCGACTATAAAAGGGGATTTTTAGACAAGGGCCTTTGGGCTTACAGCCGCCACCCAAATTACTTTGCCGAGCAGGCTGTCTGGGTTTGTTTTTACTTTTTTAGCGTTGCTGCAAGCGGTCAGTGGTTTAACTGGAGCATTACCGGCAGCTTGTTACTGATTCTGCTTTTTCAGGGCAGTTCAAATTTCAGTGAAGAGATCAGCAAAAGCAAATATCCCGACTATGTTGCCCATCAGAAAAAGGTTCCGAGGTTTTTACCTTTTGGAGGGTAAAAATGGCAAAGAATTAAAAAGGTCAGATCATGTATTCGAACAAGCTTTCGTGGTTATTAACTTCCGTAAAAACCACTTTCTGTTTAATCATATTTTCGATCAAAATGTCGTAGTCGGAAGTGGTTTTTAATTCGATGCCCACCAATGCCGGCCCGGCTTCACGGTTGTTTTTCTTGATAAACTCAAAACGGGTAATATCGTCATTTTCGCCCAAAACATTGTTTACAAAATGCTTTAAAGCACCTGCACGCTGCGGAAAACGCACCAGGAAATAGTGTTTCAGTCCTTCGTACAAAAGCGAGCGTTCCATAATTTCCTGCATCCGGCTGATGTCGTTGTTGCTCCCGCTCACGATGCAAACCACGGTTTTACCTTTGATCTGATCCTTGTACAATTCGAGGGCAGCAACCGACAAGGCGCCGGCAGGTTCAACCACAATGGCTTCTTCGTTATAAAGTTTAAGAATGGTGGAGCAAACAAGGCCTTCGGGAGCCAGCGCCATTTCGCAAATATTATCTTTTGCGATTTTGAAGGTAAATTCGCCAACCCGCTTCACCGCTGCGCCATCAACAAAATTATCGATGCTTTCGAGTGTAACCGGCTTATTGTTTTCAATTGCAGTTTTCATGCTTGGCGCGCCTTCAGGTTCAACCCCAATAATTTTTGTTTTTTGCTGCAATTGTCTGAATACCTCTGAAACTCCGGCAATCAATCCTCCACCACCAACCGGAACAAACAAATAATCGATGTCGGTGAGTTCTTTTAAAATCTCCAGGCCAACGGTTCCCTGCCCTTCGATGATGCGATAATCGTCGAAGGGAGGAATAAAAGTCATGCTGTTTTTGGAGGTAAAATCAATGGCCTCTTTCTGGCAATCGTCAAAAGTATCGCCGGTCATGATTAGTTCAACCCATTTGCCTCCAAACATCCGGACCTGGTTAATTTTTTGCCGGGGCGTTGGTGTTGGCATAAAGATGACGCCTTTAATTCCGAGCGATTTACAACTCCATGCAAATCCCTGCGCATGATTGCCCGCACTGGCGCAAACCACTCCTTTTTCCTTATTCTCCTTGCTCAAAAGGCTTATCATGTTGTAGGCTCCGCGTATTTTGTAAGAGCGGACAAGCTGCAAATCTTCGCGTTTAAGATAAACCCGGCATTGATAATGCCCGGATAACCTGGCGTTAAGCTGAAAAGGAGTTTCCAGAATTACCGGCCTGAGCCGTTCGGCGGCAGCCTGAAAATCCAGTAAGCCTGGTTTTTTTTGCTGCAGAACCTGTAAGAAAGATTTGTTTTCTAAATTAGACATGTTTGTTTTTGCTTAAAATATTTCGGGGGCTTTAAAATAAGATTGAGTATAACTTTAAAAGATGTTTTATAAACCTAACCTGGATAAACCAGAAAAAACAAAAACAAAACTCAAATAATTCTGAAATTTAATTTGTTTTTTGTCCCGACAGCCCCGATAGCTATCGGGGGGATGACTTTTATGATTTGTGCCAAAAAAACATCATTTTCGTAAATAAGATACCAGCAGTCCGCCAGTTTTTAGATTTAATTTCGGTGAGTTGCGATTTAATAAACAAATTTCTTTATTCAAAACTCAAAAATCTCTTGTTTAATTTGCTATTGTTTGCTGTTAATGAATTAATTGAGCAAAGCATTATTGCACAGTAAGTTTTTCGATAGTCCTTTCACCATTGCCAGCAAACAATTCGACCAAATACATCCCGGTTTGTAAATTATTTACCTTGAAACATTGCTTGCTATCTAATGTTGCTGTTAAAATCAAACTTCCTGAAAGATCGAAAATATGTATCGCTTTTACATTTTCGGCACAATAACTTGAACCAACATTAACCTCTTCAAAAGCCGGATTTGGGAACAAGGTTAATCTTTTAAATGGATGGTTGCTTTCAGTAATATCCACCGAAAAGCTACCATCGAGTTTGAGGAGGAAAGGATAAACAAAACCTCCCTGCGTATGGGTGATTGTGTCAAAAACCATTGTTCCGCCCCCAACTCCAGCCATGAAACAATTGCCCTGACTATCCACACTCAGATCAATACATTTCTCAAAATTCGCACTTCCTCCTGATTTTGCCCATTGAATGAGGCCTTCGGGCGAATATTGCAGGATAAGTAAATCGTAATACAGATCTCCTGAGGTGATCACCCCATTTCCCCAATCAATATTTCCTCTTAAAAAGCCTGAAACATAGACGTTACCATCTTCATCAACATCTAAAAAAGAAGCATTACCAATGGTGGCATCGCCGGTAATTGTACCTTCCGGAACTTCGGTAAGCCATAAATATTCGCCTTCAGGGCTTAGTTTCGTAAGAAAGAAATCATAAACCCAACTGGGGCCATTGGCCTGCAATTCCCCAAAAATCACATCGCTGTGCAACACACCCGCGAAGTAAATGTTTCCCGAATTGTCGCACTTAATCTGGCATTGGTGTGAATAAATCACATTCAGGGCAAACGAAACCCAAAGATTTTCACCATTGGGTGAATACTTTGCTACATACATGTTGTCGCTGGTTTCGGGCTCGAATAATACTCCTGCAAAATAGCAGGTTGTACCTGCAAAAGCACCGGAAACAATGATATTGCCGGAGGGATCAAGGTCAACACTTGTTGCCATCGCTACACTTGCCTGCTGAATGGTTTGCAGGATATTTCCGGCAAAATCCATTTTTAATATTTGAGAATCCGACCAACGCGACACCGGAAGTATAATTTCGGAATTATCAGAAATATCAAAAATGCCAACATCGTAAAGCTGGTCAATTTCTGTTGACAGATTAACCAGAAGTTCGGTAAGTCCTTCATCTGAAAAAATAGCCAGAAAAAATTCTTCATCATTACTACCTGCCAACAATATTTGTTGACCGGGAAAAACCAAATTCCCTTTAAAAATCCCGGTGAGGATTAACTGGCCATTGGCGGCTTCGAGGTGTTTTACCAATGCATTTCCGGTGATTTCGACCGAAAAAAGATTGTTGCCGGAGGTGTTGTATTTGTTGATGAAAACATCTCCTAACATATTAGAATAATTGATCGTAAAATTCTTCATTCCGGCATGAAAAACATTGCCGTCTTCGTCGGTGGCAACTACATAATTGAGCATATCTGGATTATACTCATAATTGATTTGTTGCGATTTTATCCATTCAAATGTTTGCCCATTGACTGCAAAAGAGCCAACAATAAACAGGAAAAGCAAGGTGCCTTTTGTAATCCTTGTAAAAACAGAATTTTTCATAGCTATAATGTTTTTAATTTGCTTATTAACAGTCAGATAAAGAATTTGTTCAGTTCATCAAATCAAACCCATGCCTGGAAAAAACTTTTTATGTTGGTTTTTTTCATCAGTCGAAAGAAAATATTATTATTTAAGATAAACCCGGCATTGATAATGCTCCGATAATCTGGCGTTCAACTGAAATGGCGTATTCAAAATCACCGGCCTGTGCCATTCGGTGGCAGCCTGAAAATCCAGAAAGCCTGGTTTGTCCTGCAACAAATCCGGAAATGAAAGTTTGTTATCTAAATATGACATGTGCGTTTTTGTTTAAAATAATTGATGCAGCGAGTAAAGCCAATTTTTAAACCTACCAGGTTTTTAAAACCTGTTAGGTTTTGACGCAGGTTGAAAGAGGCTGTCTCAAATGTTTTTAAAACGCAAAGAACACAAAGAAAGACGCTAAGGGCCGCAAAGACAACACGTTGAAATATAAATCTTTGCAGTTCTCTGCGGTTAAATACTTTATTTTGAGATGGTCTCTTTTTCCACTTTTCAAAGAGAAAATATTTCGAATTTAATGATTCAAACCTCGCCCCACCTATAGCGGGGGAAGGTTCCGGATGCTCGTTTAATTATTCTCAGGCCGTAATTTGCGAACTGTTGCACCAACCGTCCACATTTCCGATTCGCGGAGTTCCTTCAGTTCTTCCTCCAATTTTTCGCGGTAATCGGATTTGCTGTTCGAATCGATCGAGCGCTGCGCTTCGCGACCGGAGGCAACTTCGTTGTACAATTCTTCAAAAACCGGTTTGGTGGCATCGTGAAACTTTTTCCACCAGTCGAGTGCGCCGCGTTGCGCCGTGGTCGAGCAGTTTGCGTACATCCAGTCCATGCCGTTTTCGGCAACCAGCGGCATCAAACTTTGGGTTAATTCTTCCACCGTTTCGTTGAATGCCTCGGATGGAGAATGACCTTTACTGCGCAACACCTCGAACTGTGCCGCAAAAAGTCCCTGGATGGCGCCCATCAGTGAGCCTCTTTCGCCGGTAAGGTCAGAAAAAACCTCCCGTTTAAAATCGGTTTCAAACAAATATCCCGAACCGACACCAATTCCCAGCGAAACCGCTCGCTCCCAGGCACGGCCAGAGGCATCCTGAAAAATGGCATAACTCGAATTTAATCCGCGGCCCAGCAGGAACATTCTTCGTAAACTTGTGCCCGAACCTTTTGGCGCAACCAGGATTACATCAACATCGGCTGGTGGGATGATACCTGTACGTTCTTTAAAAGTTATTCCAAAACCATGCGAAAAATAGAGTGCTTTGCCGGCTGTGAGGTGCTTTTTAACGGTTGGCCAAAGCGAAATTTGCCCGGCATCCGAAAGCAGAAATTGTATAATTGTAGCCCGTTGGCAGGCTTCTTCGATTTCAAAAAGTGTTTCTCCGGGAATCCAGCCATCTCTAACCGCTTTGTCATAAGATTTTGAGCCTTTGCGCTGCCCGATAATCACATTAAAACCGTTATCTCGAAGGTTTAACGATTGCCCCGGCCCCTGAACGCCGTAACCAATCACAGCTATGGTTTCATTTTTGAGGACAACCTGTGCTTTTGCCAGCGGAAATTCTTCACGGGTAACCACATTTTCCTCAACTGTTCCAAATTTGATTTTTGCCATTTTACTATGTTTTTACTTTTTAAAGTGATAAATATTTAAACTGTTTTTACTTTTTGTTTTTGTTTAGGCTTTGCCAGAAGCGTGTCTCTTTCTTTGAGAAATTCCGAAAGGCGTTCGATGGGTGAGCGGGTGATGGCAATCCTTCCGGAACGGATGAACTGCAAAACCCCAAACTGGTTAAGACCATTGAACAAATCCTGCGTTTCGTGCTTGTGACCGGTTTTTTCGATGACTGTGTATTCGGGTGTAATTTCTAAAATCCTGGCATTGTGGCTGCGAACCATCTTTTCGATCTGGTCGCTTTCCATGAGTGCACCGGTTGGCACTTTGTACAAGGCGATTTCCTGGTAAATCATTTCATCGTTGGTGTAATAAAATGCTTTGAGTATTTCGACCTGTTTTTCGATTTGTTTTACGATGTTTTCGACTTTTTCCTTTTCCTCATTTACCACAATCGTAATCTTTGAGATGCCTTTAAGCGCTGATTCCGAGCCGGTAAGACTTTCGATATTTACTTTGCGGCGCGTAAAAATGATGGTGATGCGGTTGAGCAGACCAATATGATTTTCGCTATAGGCGGTGATGATAAATTCCTGTTTCATTTAGTTTATGATTTTAGATTTAACGACTATTTTACGGCATCTTCCTGACTTAGAAGAATATCAGAAACTGATGCTCCGGAAGGCACCATCGGGAAAATATTGTCTTCTTTTTCGATATTTACCTCCAGCAAATATGGGCCATCTGTCAAAAACATGGTTTTGATGGCTTTGACCAATTCATCCCTTGTTGACACCGTATTTCCGGGAATACCGTAAGCTGCTGCGACGATTTCAAAATCGGGGCTTAAAATTTCGGTAAACGAATATCTTTTCTCAAAAAACAATTCCTGCCACTGGCGCACCATGCCCAGGAAATGGTTATTGAGCACCACCATTTTTACGGCAAGATTTTCCTGTGCAATGGTTCCAAGTTCCTGGATTGTCATTTGAAATCCACCATCGCCGGCAAAGACGACAACATCGCGCTCGGGCGCTCCTAATTTGGCGCCGATGGCTGCGGGCAGGCCAAAACCCATGGTTCCCAAACCTCCGGAGGTGATGTGGCTACGCGATTTTTTAAATTTCGAATACCTGGCAGCAGCCATCTGATGCTGGCCGACGTCTGAAACAATGACTGCCTTATTTTTCGAATATTCCGAAACCAGGCGAATAACCTCGCCCATGGTTAATCCTGGTTTTGAAGGATACAAGTCGGCATGAATAACCTTCTTAACTTCAATATTATGGGCTTTTTCAAATTCATTTACCCAGGAAGGATGTTCTTTTTGTTCGGTAAGAGCGGTTAATGATCGCAGGATTTTCCTGGCATCGCCACATAAGGCGACATCAGTTTTTACATTTTTATCGATCTCGGCAGGATCAATTTCGATGTGGATGATTTTGGCTTGTTTGGCGTAGGTTTTCAGGGTTCCGGTAACCCTGTCGTCGAAACGCATTCCCACAGCAATCAGCACATCACATTCGTTGGTTTTTATATTCGGGCCATAGTTGCCGTGCATGCCCAGCATTCCCACATTGAGCGGATGATCGGTGTTTATTGCTGAAAGCCCCAAAAGCGTTCCCGCCGCCGGAATGCCTGTTTTTTCGATAAAACGTTTTAATTCCAGCTCGGCACCGCCAAGTAAAACACCTTGTCCGTAAAGCAGAAATGGTTTTTTTGCCTTATTTATCAAAATTGCAGCCTCGCTCAATTTCTCAATACCTACAGGGTATTCGGGCACATAACTGCGAATTTTATGGCATTTAAAATATTTGTATTTCAGTTTTCCAAATTGCGCATCCTTGGTTATTTCGAGCAAAACTGGTCCCGGCCTTCCGGAAGCCGCGATATAAAAGGCTTTGGAGATGGCTTCGGGAATATCTTCGGCACAGGTAATCTGGAAATTCCATTTTGTTACAGGCATCGAAATGCCCACAACGTCCGATTCCTGAAAAGCATCAGTACCAAGCAGCGGTGAAGGCACCTGGCCTGCGATACAAACCAGCGGCGTCGAGTCAATCAACGCATCGGCAAGCCCGGTGATAAGGTTTGTTGCACCCGGCCCGGAGGTTGAAATGCAAACGCCCACTTTACCCGACACGCGGGCATAACCCTGAGCGGCGTGAACGGCACCTTGTTCGTGCCGCGTAAGAATGTGGCGCAAGGCATTCCGGTAATCGTACAAAGCATCGTAAACCGGCATGATTGCGCCGCCCGGGTAACCAAAAATTACTTCAACACCTTCGGTAATTAAGGAGCGGATTACAGCTTCGCTTCCCGTAATTTCGACATCCTGTTGCCGGGATCTATTTGTTTCTTTTTCTTTTGCGGTCATAAATTTTAAATTTGATTGTTTTTAATTGGGTTATTAATCCTTAAATCGACAAGAAATTTGGTTTATGCTATAGATGATAGGTTTATTCCCTGACAAACCTGACAGGTTTTAAAAACCTGTTAGGTTTCGTGGTTTACGCTTCACCAATTATTCTAACTGCGCCTTTATCGGCAGATGAAACATGCAAAGCATAAATTTTGAGTGCGTTTGAAACTACCCTGCTTCTTGTTTGCGGCGAGAACGGTTTTTGCCTAAGATTTTCATTTGTATGTCGTTCCTGCATCTCAGCGTCATCAACTATAAGATTAATTGAGCGGTTTTTGATGTCGATCACGATTGTATCGCCATCTTTTATCAGAGCAATTTCGCCACCGGCAGCGGCTTCAGGCGAAACATGCCCGATGGATAATCCCGAAGTCCCACCCGAAAAACGTCCATCGGTTATTAAAGCACATTGTTTGTCGAGTTTGAGGGTTTTCAGATAAGAAGTGGGGTAAAGCATTTCCTGCATTCCCGGCCCTCCTTTTGGACCTTCGTACCGGATAATCACAATGTGCCCGGGCTTGACTTTCTTCTTCAGAATCCCCTCAACGGCTGTGTCCTGAGATTCAAAAACGATGGCGGTTCCTTCAAAATAAAACAGCGAAGGATCAATTCCGGCAGTTTTTACAATGCAACCTGCAGTGGCTATGTTTCCGTACAAAACGGCAATACCTCCATCAAGATAATAAGCATGTTCAAAATCGCGGATACAGCCCGAAATACGGTCGGTGTCGAGGTTTTCGAAACAGGTATTTTGCGAACCAAGCACCAGATTTGCTTTACGGCCGGGAGCGCTGCCAAATATCTTTTTAGCTTCGGAAGTTGCAGTTGGCCGTCGGATATCAAAATTATCGATGGCCTCGCCAAGCGTCAATCCGTCAACACGGTTTACCGAAGTATTTAATAAGTTCGCCCTTTCGAGTTCTCCCATCAACGACAAAATTCCACCGGCCCTGTTCACATCTTCGACATGATAATGCGAACTTGGCGAAACCTTACACAGGCAAGGCACTTTGCGGGAG
Source organism: uncultured Bacteroidota bacterium (assembly GCA_903944895.1). Lineage (GTDB taxonomy): Bacteria > Bacteroidota > Bacteroidia > Bacteroidales > 4484-276 > CAJATL01. The sequence goes on along the minus strand of CAJATL010000357.1, from coordinate 17,951 downwards.
AGATCATCAATATCCTTCATTGTAAAATCAACCTCTGCCTCATGCGCAATGGCCAAGAGATGCAAAACAGTATTTGAGGAGCCTCCCATGGCGATATCAAGCGACATCGCATTTAAAAAGGCTTCTCTTGTCCCAATTCGCCGTAGAAGCACGGTTTCATCGCCATTTTCGTAATATCGTCTGGATAGATTTACAATCTGAGAAGCAGCAGCTTCGAAGAGTTTTAACCTGTTTTCGTGGGTAGCCACGATGGTTCCGTTGCCAGGAAGCGAGAAGCCCAAAGCCTCGGTGAGGCAATTCATGCTGTTGGCTGTAAACATGCCTGAACATGAGCCACAGGTTGGACAGGCTGATTTTTCGACTTCCGATAATTCCTTGTCGGAGGTTTCAGGATCAGCACCCATGACCATCGCATCAACAAGGTCGAGTTTTCGGTTTCCCATGATTCCAGCTTCCATAGGACCGCCAGAAACGAAGATTACAGGAATATTGAGCCGCATAGCGGCCATCATCATGCCTGGCGTAATCTTATCGCAGTTGCTGATACAAATCATGGCATCGGCGCAATGGGCATTAACCATGTATTCGACGCTGTCGGCAATCAAATCCCGCGAAGGCAGGGAATATAACATGCCGTCGTGGCCCATGGCGATGCCGTCGTCGATAGCGATGGTGTTAAATTCGGCGGCAAAACAACCTTGTTTTTCGATCAGTTCTTTAACATATTGCCCGATTTTATGAAGGTGAGTATGTCCGGGAACAAACTGAGTAAACGAGTTGGCGATGGCGATGAGTGGCTTGCCAAACTGTGTTTCCTTCATACCGTTTGCACGCCACAAACTGCGCGCACCGGCCATTTTGCGGCCTTTGGTTGTTGTATCACTCCGTAAAGGAATCTTCATAAATTCGTCTTTTGGTTAATAAAATGTTTCCCCTATTTTCAGGCAAAAAAAAACCCCTCTCACTTAGTGTGAGAGAGGCTCTATATTTTTGTTTTTACAAACACTAACCCGTCTCACCCCGTTTGCACGGAATAATAATGATGCTAATGCTGATAATAATCTGAGTCGTCATAAAATTCATCGTTTTCTTTGTCTTCAGGTGTTGAATGAACGGGTCAAAAATACACCCGAATTCATCAAATCTAATTATCTACATGTTTTTTTATGAATTTTAAACATTTCGAAATGCCAAAAAACAGTAAATAATTGGTGCGTTTTTACTTCTGGGAAATAGAAGCTATCTTATTATAATAGAAACATTTACAACAGGAATAACCGTGTAAATGAGATGAGCAGCGAAACCTACTTCGCCCACACCGGCAAAGTAAGTTCCATTCCCAGAACAACGATGATCAAAAAATAAAGTATCAGCGGGAGGAAAACCATGCTGATTAACTTTAAACCGGTACCACATTTGAACATGTCGGGGACAGTGAGTTTGTTGCTGGCAAAGATGACGGTGTTTGGGCCGGTACCTGCGGGCATCATAAACACAAACGAAGCGGCAAAAGTGGCGGGAATCATCAGTAAAATCGGGTTAATTGCGCCTGCAACGGCAATGCTGGCAAGGATGGGAAGGAAAATATTGGCAGTGGCAGTGTTGGAGTTCATCTCAGTAAAAAGCAAAACCACACCCACGACAATAAAAAGAATAATCAAAAAGTGAAAACCGGAAATAAATGAAAGTTGTTCGCCCAGCCAGGTTGCAAGTCCGGTAACTTTGAAGCCTTCGGCCAGGGCATAACCGCCACCTACAATAACGCCAACACCCCAGGGAATTTCTTTGGCCGTTTTCCAATCCAGCAGCCGTTTGTTCTTTTCGGCTGGAAGCATAAAAAGCAGCATCACCGAAAACATCCCGGTAGTGCTGTCGCTTACATATTCGCCCAATCCCAGCAAAGTGCTCCAGCCCGGGATAACGAAAGTATCAATAACCAGGTCTTCCCTGAAAATCCATCCAAAAGTTGTAAAGATAAAAATCCACATCACGCGCTTTTCGCCGGGCGACATCTTGCCCAATTGTTGTAATTCGTCGTGGATAAGTTCGCGGTTGCCGGGAATACTGCCGGTGATTTTAAAATACCGGACCAGGTAATACCAGATTACAGGCAGGAAAATGATTAATAACGGAATCCCGATTTTGAGCCATGAATAAAAACTGAATGAAGGCGCCTCCGGAAATATTTTTCCCATCATGCCTGTAAATATCAGGTTGGTTGGAGAACCAATCAGCGTGGCAGTGCCGCCGATACTGGCAGCATAAGCAATTCCAAGCATAACCGCCGTCCCGAATTTACTACCCTGAGTTCCGAGTGTTTCTTCTTTAAAAATGATGGCCATCCCAATCGGCAACATCATCAAAGCGGCTGTGATGTTGGCAATCCACATCGATAAAAATGCTGTGGCGATCATGATGCTCAGCAAAATTCTGGCCCTGCTTGTGCCCAATGCTTTTATCAGCAGGAGCGCAATTCGTTTGTGGAGGCCATGGGCTTCGATGGCTTTGGCGATGAAAAACCCTGAAATCATCATCAGAATAAGATCGTGGCCATAGTTGATGGCGGTATCTTTTGCCGGTAAAACTCCCAGCAAAGGAAACAAAACCATGGGTGCAAAGGCCGTGGCATAAATCGGGATAGCTTCTGTTATCCACCAGATGGCCATAAACAGTGCAATAACGCCGGCATTGCGTGCTTCAGGAGACATGCCATCAGGCAAAGGCAGCATAATCATCACAATTAAGAATATGAGGCCACCGACCAATCCGATACTTTTGGTGTTTTTCATAGCTCAAAAAAATAAATGTCCGGGTTTTGTTGATAAGTAAAAGAGGCCCCTGCTGCACAATTCAGGGAACCTCCTTTTGTATTATGAGAAATTATTTGCTTTAAAAAATGATGGTATATTTTATGATAAACCCTTTATCACAAAAGGGTTTATCATAAAACCATCCCGTAATATTAGTAATAATCGTAGGTGTAAATTTCCTGCCAGCCGTCGCCGGTCCTGGTAATGGTAGTTGGTCTGTCATTGGCGTCAAACTCATAGGCAATGTCGGTTCTGCCTTTTTCGATCGGTGTTTCACGTGGATCCCAGTATTCTAAGTACGACACCAGTTTTGCGCTGGGTTTTCCAAAAAGATTACCCATTGGCTTGGTGTTGCTGTCGATCATGCTGGTTTGGTAAATAGCGTTGGTGTTGTCGCCGATGGTATAGAAAAATTCCTTGATTTTCTTGGCAGTTGTGCCATCATCATCATAGGTGGTGTGCCTGATATAGTTTCCGTCGGTAATTTCGCCTACCATTTTCTGATGATCTTCGCCACCCCAATGTTCGATAATTTTCACGAGGTATCCGTCAGCGTCATATTCGTAAGCAGCCCATTCGTCAGCGCTCCACCATTCTTTGGTAACCATATAATTGGCGTTGATGTCGTAAACTGTAGGATCGTTGCTTCCCGAAGTGATCGATAATTTTCCTGCAACCGACCAATCGTAAACGATAGTTTTATCCAGTTCGTCATTCCAGTAATCGTCGATTTTTGTGATGCGATTATTTGCATCATAGGTAAAAACGTATTCTTCAACACCATCAGGATAAACAACACCGATGGTTTTGATAAGTGATGCGGTAGTAAAAGTAACATCTGCACCGTAGTTTGTTCCGTCACCGTTTGTAGCATAAGCCCTAACGTGATAAATTGTTCCCGGGGTTAAACCGGTGATGGTGCTTACAAATGCACCTGTTCCGGTACCATCAGAAGTTTTGGAATCACCAATGGTAGGATTGGCATTAGCGCCCCAGCATACGCCACGGGCTGTAACTTCTGAACTACCCTTGTCGGTTATCTCGCCACCGCAGGTTACCGAAGTTTCACTAATTGATGTAACCGCTGCCGTGGTGACGGTAGGAGGATTAGCATCGTCCTTCTTGCAGGACGAAAATGGAATGGCCAAAACTAAGGCCAGCACAAACAAAAAACTAATTTGCTTTTTCATTTTGATAAGATTTAGTTGTTAAAATATAAAATTAATAAAAAATGTTTCAATTCGTTCCGGCTACAATAATCAAACCTAATCCTGCCGTAAAAAGTAAAAACATCAGCGCAAGCAGGATGTTGATGGATTTGTTTGCTCCTTTAAATTCTTTCCAGATAAAAACGCCCCAGAATGCGCCAATCATCGTAGCGCCCTGGCCTAATCCGAAAGAAATGGCATCCCCAGCTTTTTGCGCAGCTAAAAGGTTTAATGAAGTTCCTAAAGCCCAGATTAATCCACCAATAATGCCAGATAAATGACTCCTTAAGTTGCCATGGAAATATTGTTTGAAATTAACAGGCGACCCTTCAATGGGCTTTTTCATTATGTAAGTATTGAACACGAAATTGCTGATGACAATGCCGATGACAAAAAAGAAGAATGCGGCGTAAGGAGTTAGTTTTCCCGCTTCCGATAATCCATCTGCAATTTTTTTTGGATCGGCAATAGCCTTTGTTATAAAACTGTAGAACCAGGCCATCAGAAATCCAGCTAAAACTGATAGAACAATGCCTTTTGTAGGCACCTTCATTTTACTCAATGTTAATTTTTTATAAGCCATCGCATCAAGAATTATCGCTATAACCACTATTCCTACTCCAATAAACAATAACATTGGATCGCCTTTTGGATTAGCAATATAATTTATCAGCACACCCAAAACCATGCAAAGCCCAACGCCCACCGGAAATGCAGTTGCCATGCCGGCAATCGAGATGGCTGCTACCAGCAGGATATTCGACAGGTTAAAAATAATACCGCCAATTATCGGGTTGATGATGCTTGAAGTGCTTGCCTGGCTGATGCTTTCGACAAAACCCATTCCTTTGTCGCCCATGCTGCCAAAGGTGAAACCAAACAGCAACGAAAACAGGAGTATCCCCAACACATAGTCCCAATAAAAGAGCTCGAAACGCCAGCTTTTCTCGGCGATTTTTTGTGTATTTGCCCATGAACCCCAGCAAATCATCGTAACAAAAGTGAGTACGACGGCGAGTGTGTAAGTGCTTACGATAAACATAGTTTTGGTATTTAGTTAATATTAAAAATTATTTGTGAAACCGCTTAGCAGTAAATTGGATAATCTCAGGCAATCCGCCCAAAAACCAGTCAAAACCCCCGTCACCTTCTCTTACCCTGTATTCGTGATAAACATCCTTGTCCCTTAAAACCACATGCAAATTTCCGTTACCTTCAAAATAATTGCCTTTGTCGGGGGTCTCAATAAAAAAAGTTGTGCGTTTTAGATTCTCTCTGTTTAATTTGGGTGCAAGTTCGTCAATATTTTCTTTTGATAAAAACCCATCCGAAAGCATGACTGCGCAAAACTGCCCGGAGGCAAGGCCCATCTGAAGCGCGACATTTGCCCCGTTTCTAAATCCGCCGATGGCGCTAAAACGATAACCTTTGCGGATGTGCATTTTTTCTTCGGCCATCGAAATCATCCTTTTAATTTCGGTGGTGTCCTTTTCGGGAAGAAAAACCAGCAGCATCGGACAGGCAAAGTTTTCTTCAATCTCAAAATTAACAACTCCAGCTATCGTCTCTATCTGTGAATGATCAAAATCTCCGATCAGGTAAAGCGCGGGATAATTGCGGTTTGAATACGCATATTCTTCGGGAACGAAAACAGTGATTTTCTCTTTGCCAATTTCCAGTGTTTGTAACTGATTATTGGTAACAGCTTTGGTTTTTACTCCCAAAACTTTGTCGCCCCTGTAAGGTTTTAATTCAAAAGCATCGCTGATAAAATTCATGGCATCCGGCAGCGCAGTGCACCAGTATTCGAAACTATGGCCGCCGTTCCTCACGCGGTATTCGTGCGGGATTCCCAGCCTACGCATCAGGATGTGCAACTCTTCGTTGCTGCGGCAAAGTGTTTGTTCCTTGTCGCCGTTATCCATGTAAATGCGCAGGTTTTTAAATATTTCCGGCTGCATCTTCGGAAGCACATGAAAAGGGCTGTTTTGCCGGTAATATTCGGTTATCCGCGCGCTGTCTTTAAAACCTGGTTCTCCAAAAAGCCGGCCCCATTGTTCGTCCCAACCGCCGGCATCTTCGGTTTTGTATTGGTCGTCGGTGCGGACAGACATACTCAAAGGCACGGAAACACCGAACATTTCAGGATGTTTTAAGGGCAAAATCATTGCACCAAAACCACCCATCGAATAGCCCATCACCGCTCTTTTTCCCTTTTCAGGGATGGTGCGAAAAAGGCTGTCGATAAAGGGAACCAACTCATTTACGAACATGTCCTGGTACAAAAACGAAGCTTTGTAATCGTTCACATAATAGGTCCGGAAGCCTTGCGGCATCACAAAAATCATTGGGATAATTTCCTTGTCATTTACAGCTTTATCGGCATATTGACTGATCTGCCCATATTCAAGCCATGAAGTTTCGTCATCGCCAAGCCCGTGCAGCAGGTAAACCACAGGAAAGGAGGCTTTTGTTTCGTAATAATTTTCGGGCAAGACCACCGAAAAACGCACTTCCTGATTCAGAATCCGGCTGGGCATCACCATACTTTCGATAATTCTCAACTCGCTTTGCGTGAAGGCAGCAAATCCTGCAAACAGGAATCCGAAAAATATGATCAATGCTTTTCTCATTTGCCTTTGCTGTTAATTCAGATGATCTTTCATAAAACCCGCTGAAATATTTATCCCGTTAAGTAAAGTCTGGTGCGACGGCCTTCCCTGCCTCACGCGGTATTCGTGAGGCACTTCGTTTTCCCGTAAAGAAAGGTAAAGCGAATGATAACTTTTGTAGTTCACGCCATCATCGCTGATGTCGAGATAATATGCAATTTCAGGATTTTCAGCAGAAGCATTCAGAGGCAGGTCTGCATCAAAAAGCAGGCAGGCATTAATATCTCCGGAAAATCCGGGTGCCAGTTCCCATACCAGAGCGCCTGCCTGCTTATTGCCAGCCATGACCACTTGATTTCTGTCGCTGGTTGTCCGGTAATTTTCTTTAACCTGAGTGATGATTTGCTGTATAATTTCATGGGTAAGATTTTCCTGCAAAGGAATTTCAACGACCAGCGATTCAGGAATTTTGGAAGAAACCATGTTGCTGTTTAAAAGAGAAAACAGGTTTTGAGATTCTTCATTTTCTGCTCCGGAAGTGCGGTCGTGAACAAAAATGATAAGCGGAAAAAGCGCTGATCCTGCAGGATAAGTCGAAGGAAGCGCAACGGTAAATGTGATACCTGTTTCGGCGAGTTCTTCAGAAATCAGTCTTTCGGCTGGAACCGGCAAGCCCGGATCAACCGGATCAGGGTCGGGGGGGTAAGGAAGCTGCTGCACTGCAAGGCTGATATATTTTAATGCTTCAGGAAGTGCGCTGTGCCAGTAACTCCAGGTGTGAGCACCGTTTCGCATCCTGTATTCGTGCTCAATATTCAAACTGCGGAGTGTATCGTGAAAAGCGTCGTTGGTCACCGAAAGGGTTTCTTCGTCATCGCCGCAATCGATAAACAGGTTTAAATCTTCAAAAGATGAATCACTTGCTGTTCCCAGAAAATGGAAAGGGCTATAATCTTTAAAATAATCGGTTAACCGCGCTGTTCCGCTGGTGCCGGTTCCGCCAAAAATTGTCCCCCACTGGCCATCAAAAACATACTGAGGTTCGGCCAGGTATTGTTCATCGGTGCGGAACGACATGCTCAGCACCACACCGGTTTTGAAAACAGTTGGGTTTTTCATGGGCAAAATCATCGCTCCATAACCACCCATCGAATAGCCCATAACCGCACGGCTTTGGGCATCCGGAATTGTCCGGAAAAGCGAATCAATGGCCGGAACCAGTTCGTCAACAAAATAATCCATGTAACGGTAATTGCCGTTGTACTTGTTTACGTAATAGGTGTTAAAACCCTGGGGCATCACATAAATCATCGGGACAGTGGTGGCTTCATTCTGATCAACATAAAATTGAATATTGCCACCTTTGTACCAGCCGGTCTCGCTTTCGCCATAGCCGTGAAGCAGGTAAACCACCGGAAACCGTTTGGTTGAATCTACATATTCTTTGGGAAGAAGCACGGCATAATGCATATCGCGGTTCAAAAACCGGCTTTCAACAGATTGGTTTTCGAGCAAACGAACAAAAGGTTCTGGCTCCGGATCAGGTGGCAGGGGCGAATCCTTGCCACAGCCTGCCACACCCAAAACCAGGGAAAGGAAGCCAAACAGCCAGATAAAGCCTATGATAAACCTTTGTTTCATTTCTTAATTGGTGCGGTTTTCGGAATATGGATTAATAAATTCGGCTGGTTTTGCACTGTAAACAACGTACGATTTCAGGTAAATTCTGAAATCGGGATTTTGGTTTACCCAAATAATTTCGATCTGATGTTTTCCTTCGTCCAATAAATATTTATGATAAATGTCGTACTTCCTCACGATGTAATCAAAAGGCATCCTGACCTGTTCCATTTTTTCGCCATCAATAAAAACATTCAGAAGTGCTACAAAATCACTTTTAGCAACGCCGCACTGACTTTTTACATTTCCCAGAACAACAATGCCGTTTCCTGAAAAATCAATTCTGATGGGTTCTTCGAGATGGTCTTTTCTTACCAAAAGTTCTTTGGCAGGATACATGCCTTCAAACGACCGCTCGAAGCGTAAAGTCTCGGGTTGCTGAATTTTAATCGTAAAAACACCGTCTTTTTCGTCGCCACCATTTTTGGAGATGAGGCTGGTGGCATGTTTAAAACTCAGATCATAAATCTGGTTTAAGGTAAGATCTGAATACGGGAATTTCAGATCCTGAGCCTTTTCAATTGCAGGTTTCCAGTAAGCCGGGATGTTGGTGTAACCAAGCATCACGCCCAGAATACCAGCGGCTGTTGCGGGGTTGCAATCCGAATCCTGGCCGCAACGGGTCGAAATATCCATGGTTTTGTAAAAATCTTTTTGTCCGTACAAAAGCCCGATAACAACGTAAGCTGCATTGACGCTTGCATCAATATTAAAAGCGTTAAAAACCCCTTCGGGGCAGCCCTTTTCGGAAGTGTGTTTTTTCTCCACCTCGAACCAGCATTTTTTCCAGTCATCCGGAAATTCCTTGTGCCATTTAATCACATCGCTGATTACCTGATGAAATTTACTTTGAGGCGGAATCGGTTTTAAACCCTGTCCGATAACAAAATCAAGGTCATCCGAAACAAAAGCCGTGGCGTACATGGCAGCCATAAAAACGCCACCATACCAGCCATCGCCGTAATTCATGATGTGGCCGGTGCGGTCGCAGATTTCGGAAGCCGTGTTGATCATTCCCGGCGACATCATCCCGGCAAAGTCGGCTTCAATCTGGAAATCGATATCGTCGGCATGCGGGTTGTTCATCCAATGCCCGGAAGCAGGAGGCATGATTCCGTTAAGAATATTATAACGCGCAGCCTGGTTGGCGTGCCAGAGTTTATAATCGTCTTTTGCAAAAGCGAGGGCAAACGAATCTGCCGGGGCATCCAGACCAACACGCTCCAAAATTTCGACAAAAGTAAAATCGAGGTAAACGTCGTCGTACAAGCCCGGATCTTCCACAAAAGTTTCTTTGATGTAATCGTCGTACCACACGATGGGCTGGTAATCCTGGATCATTGTTCCTTTAAACTTAAATTCGGTAGGCCCGCCAAAGCTGCAGCCAATGGTTTGCCCGGCCCAGCCACCTTTGATTTTATCTTTGAGCACCTCCACGGATAGGGTTGCCTTTTCGGGGAGAATTGTTGCTTTTGGCTGTTCAGGGCAGCATGAAGCCAGCAGCAGCAGTGTGATCAGGGTTCCGAACCCTTGGAGGGTTCGGAACCCTTTTGTCGGCTGGAAGCTACTTCTTTTAACTTCAAATATATCTTTAGTCTTTCTCATGGCTTCCTTCATTTAGGCAAATTACTTTCGGGTTGTTTTTCGGAATAAATCACAATATCGTTAATCCGGATTTCGTAGGAAGGATCGGGATTAACCCATTTTAACCGAACGTTGTGGCTGCCTTCGGTGAGCTGGTATTTCCAGGCCGGTTCGAGGCGGCGCGAAGTGTTTTTCATCGGAAGATTGACTTTTTCATCCAATGTGCCATCGATGTAAATCTCCAATTGAGCGACGTATGGGTCGTTAGGTTCAGCAAGGCCAAAAAATTCCGAACCTACTCTTTTCGAAACGCGGTCGATATAATCTTTGTCAATTTTTGAATTTTTGACAAGATTCCCATAAAAAATGTAGCCGTTGCCAACAAAGTCGTAGGAGAGTTGGTCAGTGAAAGATTTGTCAAACCGGTCACGGAAAGTTGGAAATGTTTTTTCAAAATTCTGCTCAAAAGCCACGGCCACGGGTTCCGAAAAAGGAATCACAATATTGTCGCCTTCGATGGTTCCACCGGCTTTTTGGATGATTTCGGCGGCATGTTTGTAGCTCAGTTCGTAAGCCTTGTTCAACGACATCGGTGTTCCTTCAAAATTTAAAGGTTCGATTTCCTGAAGTGGCTTGAGCCAGAATGCGGGGATTTTTGAATAGCCGTTCATCACGCCCAAAACACCGCCAACGGTGGCCGGGTTGCAGTCGGCATCCTGACCGCAGCGGGCGGCAATATCAATGGATTTCGTAAAATCACCATTGCCGTAAAGCAGCCCGATGGCCACGTACGCCGAGTTGATTTTTGCATCGATATTAAACGACAAAAAACAGCCTTTCGGGCATCCTACATCGTTATTCCATTTTTTCTGAAGTTCAAACCAGGTAGCTTTCCAGTCGTCGGGATATTGCCGGTGCCATTTTACAACGTCGGCAATGCAGTCGTGAAACTGCGTTCCTTGCGGGATGGTTTTCAAGGCTTGTTCGACCAGTTCGGTTGTGTTATTATTTACAAAAGCCAGCGAATAAAGCGCCGAAACAAAAACGCCGCCGTACCAGCCGTCGCCGCTGTTCATGATGTGGCCAACGCGGTCAGCAATTTCGGTGGCTTTGTTGACGAGGCCGGGGGTCATCAGTCCAATAAAATCGGCTTCAATCTGAAAATCAAGGTCATCGGCGTGTGGATTATTTTTCCAAAAGCCCGAAGCCGGGGGCATGATTCCGTTCAGAATATTATAGCGCGAAGCCTGGTTGGCGTGTGCCAGGTGATAAGCCGTGCGTGCCCAGTGGCCGGCGATGGAATCACGCGAAACTTCGAGGCCATATTTTTCAAAAGCATCTACAAAATTCAGGTCGGTGTAAATATCATCAAACAGGCCCGGCTTCTTATCCCACCAATATTTTACGTAGCCTTCACGCCACGGGATATTCTGATATTCGTTGATGAGCGAACCCTGGTATTTAAATTCGACGGGAGCGCCATAAACAACGCCAATGGTCTGCCCGGCCCAGCCACCTTTGATTTTATCCTGTAATTGCGTTTTTGTAAAAACAAATTCTGACGGCATTGCTGCTTTTTTTTGCTCGGGCTGATTACAGCCATAAAAGCCAGCGGAAATTGTCAGCGAAACAAAAGCCAGGATTAAATAATATTTTGAAGATAATCGCATCATTTCCATAATTTTAATGATAAACGCTTAATTCGGTGATGGAAGTAAATCCGGAAACATTTTTGGTGTATTTGTTCCAGTGGCCTTCGATTTTGGTGTCGCCGATGATGCGGATAGCCCTGGTTTCGATGGTCGGAAACGAAATTGTGTATTCAACAAAATGGGGCTGATAAAATACAATGTCTGTTTCAGGCAAAGGAGGATCGATTAAGGTTTGGATTACAGGTTGCCATTTTCCTTTTTCGTCGAGATATTGCACGTTTAATGAAGTCAGCCAGCCGCCAAATTCTTCGAGGCAACCGGTGTGAAAAGCCAGCATACTAATTTTTTGAGGAACATCCCAGCCATAGCCGAAATAATCGATTTTCGGGATTTTTGTTTTCGCCGCAAGGCTGTAAAACACCGAGCCGGGGCCGCTTAAAACGCCGTCGTTGATTACGTCAACATTTTTGGCATACATCGATTTCCCGAAAGTAAACCAGCACGAATCGAGCACGCTTTCGTTGAGCTGACGGACATTTGCAAAGATTGTGTCAGCCGAAGGAGCGATGTTTTTACCCCGCACCAGCAGCCGGAAATCACGGGTAATTTTGTCTTTTCCATTGTCGAGTTGGAGGGTTAGATCGAAATAGCCGGGTTTTTGAGGTGTTCCCGAAAGTTTTCCTTTTTCAAAAGTCATCCCATCGGGAACCTTGCCTGAAACAAGGCTCCAGTTATAGATTTTGTTGGCGGCAGTATAAAACTCAAATTCGGCAGGCAGGCCGATTTCCAGACGTGGCAACGGGCCAAGGCAAAACTCAAGCGGAGGATTAAAAATTGCCCCGGTATTTATAGTCAAAACCTCATTCCCGCGCTTTCCGGTTACTTTTCCACCTTTTGAAACAACCAGGTCGATGGTGGCTTTCAGCGTATTTTCGACAATATCTGAGATTTTATCGTCGGGCAAATCATAACGTGTAATATTAACGTAATTGTTGTTGAAGGGCTCTTTCCAGCCTTCAATGGGGAGGTAGAGATTTTCGGGTAAGCCTTTCATTCCATTAATCACGCCCATCAAACCGGCAAGTGTTGCAGCCTGGTTATCGGCATCAAAACCCATTGCGCAAGCCAGGTCGAGGGTTCGCTGGAAATCGCCTTCGCCGTAAAGCAAGGCCAGTATCGCACAAGCCCCGTTAAGGTTGGCGTTCCAGATGGTTTTTGTCATGTCGGGTTCATTAACGTAATATTTCTGCGCCATTTCTTTCCAGGCAGCAGTCCATTGCGTGGGATATTTTTCGTGCAAAGCAATCATTTCGTGAACGGTGTTTGCGTAACGGCAATCTTTGGGTAAATACTCAAGCCCAATGGAAATGAGTTTGCGGATATCTTTCTCAAAAAATGCTGCCGAATACATGGCGCCGTAATGGATTGTTGGCTCCACGCCCCATTCGTCACTCGTAATCCGTGCCGCCCACTCCGATTTTGATGCAGCATAATTAACCATTCCGGGAGCGGTAAACGCCCACACTTCGTTGATGAGCTGCGGGTCGATCTGGTACCAGTGCGGGTTCAGGTTTTTGCTTCCTGTAAAAGGAGGCGTGTAACCAAAGTGCATCAAACCCAGGGCGCCACGGTTGGCCAGCCACACGCGGTCGCGGATGTGATACATCCAGGCATCGCGAAGCTGCGCGTACGAAGGCTCCGGACCGAACTTCTGCATTTGCAGCAGGTACATGTATTCGACGTCGGTATCGTCATCAGAAAAGGCGCCGTTGTATTTTTTAAGTTTCTCGATATTTTTGGTGTAACCGTAAGGCCAGTTTTCGGGTCCTGGCGCATTGATGTATTTGTTTTCGTGAGGCAATCCATAAATATTCCCGATCATCTGGCCAATCCAGGCACCCTCAATTTTATCTTTGAGTTCGCTGACTTTTATTGTCCTGGTTTTTTGCCCAAAGGCGCTGCTTATCGCAAATATTGCGGTAATCGCTAAAATGATGATGGATCTGGAAATTTTCATGAGCTTGCCTTTACAAAGGATTTTGAACCAGGTTTTGATTTGAATTTAACACTGTTTGCGGGATGGGAAAAAGTTTTGCGTTTTCACCGGAAGGTGGTTTGTTCCACCAGCTTCCGCCCCAGGCGCCAAACCGGATCATATCCTGCCGGCGGTGGCCTTCCCAAGCAAATTCGCGTCCAAGTTCATCAAGAAATTCTTCATCGGTTAAACCGGAAACCTGCATAGGTTCCAGGCCAACGCGTGTCCTGATTTTTTGGAGGTCAGGATCACCAATCATTTCGCCAGCGCGGCCTAAACGCCATAAAGCTTCCAGTTTGGTGTAAAGCACATCGGTGTAGCGAAAGAGCACGTAATCGTTTTCCATATCGGTAACGTAATATTCCAGTCCATCCTGGTATTCGTATTTGGCGCAACGGGCGCCTTCCCACTTTTTGCGGGCCATGTAGTTGGCGATGGTTGGGGTGTAAATAAACGCTTCCAGCTCACCATTGGCATTTTCGATGTAAATGTCGTTGCCGTTTTTGTCCTTCTGCTGGCCAAAAAGAAACGAATTCCGGCGAAGGTCGTTTTCAGCATATTTATCAAGGAAATAAGGCTCCAGCACAAATTCATCCCACATCCCGCCTTTGAAGTTAAAAGTGGCGCGGCTTGCATCGTTGAGGGTAAGCGTGTACCAGTAAAAGCGGTCTTTGGTGTAGATGGAATTCATCGGGATTACGAAAATATTTTCAAGCGACGACTCATTATAAACGGCAAAATTTGAAAAATAATCATCCGCAATTTTATAACTATTCAGTGCAATCACCTTGTCGCAGGCATCCACTGACATCTGGAATTTATCTTCACCAATCCATTCCTGCGCATTCAGATAGAGTTTTGCAAGCAGGGTGTAGGCCATTCCTTGCGTAACACGGCCATAATAAGTAGGATCAGGCTTATCTTTAAGAAGGTCAACATTGGTGAGAATTTCATCCTCGATGTAATCGAAAACAAATTTCCTGTCTTTTTGAAGCGGGAGATTTTTGTCGGTGTAATCGATGGTAAACGGAATATTCCCCCAGTTGTCGATGGCCAGGTAATAAAAATAGGCGCGCAGGATTTTTATTTCGGCAACCACGCGTTCCTTTTCAGGGAAAGTAATTGCCGATTCCTCAGTTAAATAAATAACCTCGTTGCATGCGCTGATTCCCTCAAACACCGAATTCCATGCGTATGTCAAAATTTTATTGGTCGAACTTAACTGATGCTTATGAATTTCGTTCCAGCGGCCGTTGTCCCATACAAAACCATCGTCGCGGGCAGGAGCAACCATTTCGTCGGAAGCCAGCTCAACAAGCGTCCAGAGGCTGAATTCCTCCGGGTAACGCTGCAGTTTGGTGTAGGCGCGCCCGGCATTCATCAGTACATCTTTTTCGGTGTGGAAGAAATCGTCCAGCGGAATATCTGAATAAACTACTTCGTCGAGATCGGTGCACGAGGTCATTGCCAGCATTATGGTTGTGGCAATTATCAGTAGTGAATTAATTATCTTTTTCATATCAAAAATGGATTAAAATTAAAATGAAACATTCAATCCTAAAGTTACTGCAGTGGTGTTGGGATAATAATAGAGGTATTCGATCCCGGGAGCCAGCCCACCAAGGCTAACTTCAGGATCCATCCCTTTATAACTTGTGATACAGAAAACATTTTGCGCCGTGGCATAAAGCCGCAGGTTTGCAATGTATTTTGAGATTTGCGGGAAATTATAACCCAGCGAAATATTATCCATCTTGAGGAATGTTGCATCCTCGACATACTTTGACGAATATTGCGCAGTCCCAATAAATTCGGGGGTTTCGAGCTGGTAGTGAACGATGTTTCTACCGAGGCTCTGCCAGTTTTCGTAATACAGGCGGTACATGTTGAGCACTTTGCCTCCTATTTGGGAGCGCAGCGCAAAACTGAAATCCCAGTTTTTGTGGGTAAAAGTATTGGTCCATCCGAGCATGAAATCGGGGTTTGCATTGCCGATGTTTTCCCAGTCTTCAGGGCTTACACGGCCAACCGGGTCTTGGTTTTTGAACGAATCATGACCGGTTTCATCAAGCCCAAGCCACACCGGACCATAAAATGTACCGATAGCTTGTCCTTCCTGCAGTCGTTGTGAATTTAGCGGGAAAGCCCCGCCAAGCCAGCCAATTTCGACGTATGTGCTTGTAAATTCTTCGTTGGAAAACTTCACCAGTTCGTTTTTGTTTTTGCTGAAAGTAAGCGTGCTCGTCCAGGTGAGGTTTTCGTTTTTAACTGGAACCCCGTTTAGGGTAATTTCGATCCCCTGGTTGCTCACCGTTCCAACATTGGTGTACAACTCGTTGGTAAGATAAGGCGGAACTGAAACTGTGTACGTGTAGAGAAGGTCTTCACTCCAGCGGTAATAAAGGTCGATTGCGCCGCCGAGCCTGCCTTTTAAGAAAGCAAAATCAAACCCTGCGTTGATTTCTTTTTTCGTTTCCCATCTGAGGTCAGGATTTGGATTGGAAACCGGCTGATAGGTGTTGATCCATTCGCCGTTATAAAAAAACTTTCCGGCCCTGCCCATCAGCGTAAGCGATTTATAGTTTGAAAAGTCCTGGTTTCCTGTAACGCCGTAACCTACGCGAAATTTGAGGTCATTCACCCAGCTTACATTTTTCATGAAATTTTCACGGTTGATGCGCCAGCCAAAACTTGCCGACGGGAACCATCCCCACTTATTATTTTCACCAAAGCGCGATGAACCTTCTCTTCTTAGCGAAACCGAGCCAAGAAAACGCTCATCAAAATTGTACATAACACGCCCGAAAAATGAGATGAGTTTGCTCGAACTTTTATAAGAGCCCATCTCGGCAGTTCCTTCGCCAAGTGCCGTGCCTGCCCCGATATTGTTTGTACCATAAAAATCGGTATCGAACCCCGAATTTACCATGTAAGAATCGTTGCTGATGATTTCCTGGTAAGTGTAACCGCCAACGGCCTGAACATTATGCTTCCCGAATGATCCGGCATAATTTAGTACACTTTCGAACTGCTGATTGGAGTTTTTCCCGTTGTCGATTTCCGCCACACCGTTGCGGCCTAAACGGCTGGGATAATACCTGGTCCAATAAGTTTGTTCTTCCCAGTCGGATGATTCGATAGCCAGCAGGTTCGACCAGTTGAGGGATTCGGATAAGCGAAGTGTGGCTTTGATATTTCCGGTGGCATCATTTGATTTTCCTTCACGGTTTCGTTCGTTGAGCATGGCCACAGGGTTGGAATAATCAACACCTTCGAGATAGGTGTAGCCGCCTGAATAGGTATTGTTTGGATCGTAAACCGAGCTGGTTGGATTTCGGATAAAAGCCTGATAGAAAATATCGTAGTTTGCCGGGCTGTATTTTCTCGATCCATAACTCAGATTATAATCAAGGGTTAAAATATTACCCAGCACTTTTTGATTGATGTTGGTTTTTACCAGGAATTTGTTCGATTCATTGTTTGCCAGCAATCCTTCGGCAAGGTCAACAAAAAATGTAGTGCGATGCGAAAACGTTTCATTACCTCCCGAAATGGCCAGGTTATGCTGCTGGCTGAATGGAACCGGGCGCGTAACTTCTTCGAACCAGTTTACATCGTCGTCGTAAATAGTTCCGATTTTATCGGGAGCATAAAGGTTTATGGCAGTTTTGAATTCATCCGCTGTAAGGTTTTCGACACCTCGTGGGGCAACCTGTGCCGAAAATTTGCCGGTATATTCAACTTTGCTCAGGCCTGATTTTGCCCGTTTGGTGGTGATGATAACCACCCCGTTTGAGCCGCGTGTTCCATAAATAGCAGCGGCCGAACCATCTTTCAAAACGTCAATGGATTCGACTTCTTCGGGGCTTACATTCTTTAGATCAACGCCGGCAACGCCATCCACAATAATCAGCGGACCTTGTCCGGAAGTTAATGTGTTGGTTCCGCGCAAAATAATCTCATAGCCTGCCTGTGGGTCGGCACCTTCAGGATTAACAATGGTAAGTCCGGCAACCTTTCCCTGCAAAAGTCCCATCGGGCTGTTGAAGCTTCCTTTGTTAAAATCCTCTTCCTTTACGGTGGCAATGGAGCCTGTAATTTCCTTTTTGGTGGTAATTCCATAACCGATCACAACCACCTCATCCAGAGAAGTCACCGAAACCTTCAGCGCAATGTTGATGGTTGTCTGGTTTTCGATAAGGATTTCCTGTTTTTCATAACCAACCATCGTAAAAACCAGCGTCGAACCTTTTGGTACGCTGATGTCATAATTGCCGTTTACATCGGTGGTAGAGCCGGTTTGCGTGCCTTTGATGTAAACGCTTACGCCCGGCATGCCGTCGTTGGTGTCCAGATCAGTAACCCGGCCT
>CAJATL010000356.1 GCA_903944895.1 uncultured Bacteroidota bacterium | reverse complement strand
TAGCGGAGGTGTTCACCTCTTCCCATTCCGAACAGAGAAGTTAAGCCCTCCCGCGCCGATGATACTGCCGAAAGGTGGAAAAGTAGGTCGTCGCCAATTTTTTCTAAAACCTCAGCTTTAAGCTGGGGTTTTTTTTTGCCCGGTACTCCCGATAATTTTATTATCCAGGATAATTCGAAATCTATCTCATAACCTTGTTTTCCTTACAAAGCTCATTTGTTTTTGGTATTTCTATCTTATCATCTTTTTGGATATGATTTGTGATTAAAAGGCGATTTGCTGACTTTTGAATACTTCAATGCCAGGTGTAACATTTTATTTATTATTCAGCATACCGAATAGAACCCGGCGTCGTTTTTTATAGCCGGTTTTTATGTACTTTTGACCCTCAAAAAATACTAAATGGTGCTTCAAAAGAATATTTGTAAATTCTTGATTTTAATTTCATTTTGGATGATATTTCCAGGTAATCTGGTTTTTTCACAAAAATATGATTCAACTTTTTATCCTGCTGATTCAAATGCAATCCTGCATTTCACCAATAAACTTGATATTTACAGCCCGTTATTATTAAGCCCGCTCGACACCACGCTTTTTGATTTTGAAGCCTATGACCCTTTATTAAAAAAAATGCCTTTTGTAGCCTCTCTCGGAAATGTTGGTCTGGCTTATAAAAATCCCGAATTCAACATTTTAAATAACACCGGATTCGATTATGGCTGTCATGCTTTTGATGCATATTTCAGCCATCCGGATGATGTTCTTTATTATGTAAATCCCAAGCCTTACACCGAGGTTGGCTATGTTACCGGTGCTAAAAAGGAGCAGTTATTAAGTGTTAAACATGATCAGAGGGTTTTGAAAAGGTTAACATTCGGGCTTGATTTTGACCTGATTAGTTCTTTGGGGACCTATCAGCAACAAAAATCGAATAATTACAATTTAGCCTTAAAAACAAATTACTTCACCGAAGATTTGCGATATGGCATCCTCTTAAACTATACTAACGGCAGGATAAATGTTGAAGAAAATGGGGGTATTTTGTATGATAGCATTTATGAGCAGGATATCGAACCTTCCCGCTCAATTATCCCGATAAAGCTTACTAATGCCGGGAATGGGCTCCGTAGTTCCGGCGTTTATCTTCAGCAATATTTTCAACTATCCAAAAAATCAAAATCTGTTCGGGTTGATTCGACTGAGAGTGAACGGCGTAAAATTAAATTTAAGTTCGGTAGGATATCACATTCTTTCAATTATAAAAGGAATTCTCTGGCGTATTCTGATTTGGCCGTTGATACCTTAAATTACCCGGTTATTTATCAGGATTCTCTCATTACCTACGATTCTGTTTTTTTTCAGCATGTCGAAAACACCTTTTCGTGGTCCAATGCTGATTATCTGAACAGGATTAATCCACAGCCTTTTCTGATTTTATTGGGAATTAAGCATCAGTTGGCCGAAGTGCAGGATACATTAACGAAAACTACATTTTCACACCTGGCACCCTATGGCTCAATCGAGATTTCGCCGGCACCTTTCCTCGATTTAAAAGGCTCGGGGTCATACGTTTTAAACGGGGACGAATATCAGGGTGATTTTGATCTTTCGGCAATTGGTACATTACAAATCATGCGTAACAAACCTTACAAAACTACGCTCAATTTTGAAATGAATTTTGATAATCATGCGGCTTCATATTTTTATCAGCATTATTTTTCTAACCATTTCAGATGGGACAATGGGTTTAATAAAGTTAAAACCAATGGTATTGCTGCATTTATTGCGATGAACAGGTTTAAAGCCGGTTTTGATATTTTTAAGATAAAAGATTATCTCTACTTCGGAACCGATACTTTGCCCAAACAGTACAATCAATCCCTCGAAGTTTGGAAGATTTACCTGAACAAACAATTTAAACTTGGGAAATTTGATGTGGATGGACGATTCATTTATCAAAAAGCATCTAAACCGGATATTATCCGCCTGCCTGAATTAATGGCTTATTTTACTTTTACCTTCAATTGGAAATTGTTCAACGGCGCTTTGCACACACGCACAGGATTTGATGTGTATTATTATTCGAAGTATTATGCAGATTCCTATATACCGGCAATCCGAAGTTTTTATCTCCAAAACCAAAAAGAGATCGGAGATTTTATGCATATCGACGCCTTCCTGAATTTTAATGTTAAAAGAACCCGGTTTTTTATGAAGTTTCAAAACGTTCTTTCAGGATTTGGCCAACGGAATTTCTACACCGTTCCGCATTACCCGCTACAGGATATGGCCTTTAAGTTTGGCTTGTCCTGGCGTTTTCACGATTAATATTCTAATAAAAATATGCAGCGATTTTCAAAATATTACTTGTTTTCGTTGTTATTTTTTATTTCGGGATTGGCGGGTATCATTTATGAGTCGGTCTGGACGCAATATCTTAAACTGATTACCGGTCATGCTGCTTTTGCGCAAAGTTTTATTCTTGTAATTTTCTTGTCAGGGATGTCGGCCGGGGCTTGGTTTGCTGGAAAATGGTCGTCAAAAATCAAAAACCTTTTTTTGTTTTACGCGCTTGCCGAACTGTTAATCGGTCTGGCAGCTTTATTTTTCCATGAAATTTTTATCAGTTTTCGCAATCTGATATTTGGAACGTTTTATCCAAACTTGCCCGTTTTTGTGGCTGATTTGTCAAAATGGGCAATTGCCATCCTCATTACTTTTCCGCAGTCGGTGCTTCTTGGTGCCACATTTCCCTTGTTTACAAGTGCCATTTCCCGTCAATTCCCAAAATCAAAGGGACGAGCAGTAGCACAATTCTATTTTGTAAATTCATTGGGAGCTGCAATCGGTGTTCTGGTAAGTGGATTTTACCTGATTAACCGGTTTGGTTTGCCCGGCACAATGGTTTTTGCCGGACTTCTCAATCTTATTGTTGCTGGCGTGGTATTGATATTTTCAGAAAAATCATCTGTTAAAAACGCCACTTTAGCTGATGAAAAAGCCTTTGAATTTAAATCAAAGCAAAAAAATGTCATTATAATATTTCTCGTTGCATCCTTTATCACTGGCGCGTCATCATTTATTTACGAAATTGGTTGGATCAGAATGTTGAGCATGGTTTTGGGAAGTTCGGTGCAGTCGTTTGAATTAATGCTTAGCGCTTTTATTTTAGGATTGGCCATTGGCGCTTTCAGCATAAAATTCCGGATTGAGCGCCAGGAAAATTTATTTTCGACCTTTTCGGTGATTCAGATTTTGATGGGATTATTTGCCATCTCATCGCTGGTTTTGTATAATTACACCTTTAATCTGATGGAATGGCTGTTGGGCGCCTTGCAGCATGACAGCGGCGGGTATTACCTGTTTACTGTTTCAGGTCAGGTTCTTGCGTACCTGATTATGCTTCCGGCAACAATTTGCGCAGGAATGGCTTTGCCACTGTTGGTAAGAATGATGCATAATGCCGGATTTGGCGAGCAATCGGTCGGAAAAATATTTGCTGCCGATACTGCCGGAGGAATTCTGGGAGTTTTGCTGGCCTTTCATCTTCTGATGCCATTTTTGGGTTTGAAGTTTTTGATCGTTTTTGCCGGAATGCTTGATATTGGCGTCGGAGCCTGGTTTTTGTATCGCTTTGATGTCATTCTGTTTAGAAAAAAATGGCCGGCTTTAGGATTTCTGTTTGTCGCAATTTTGGCGTTCACGGCGTTTTTCGGGCTGGATCCGGTAAAAATGGCTTCCGGGGTTTACAGGTACGGCATGATCAATCATGATAATAAAATTCTTTTTCATAAAGATGGAAAAACAGCAACCATCGCGGTTTACGAAACAAAAAACGGTAACGTTGTGCTCTCGGCAAATGGGAAGCCTGATGCGAGCATTAATTTGTACCGTAAGGTTTCGGGTGATTTGACTACCCAGGTTTTGCTGGCAGCCCTGCCTTTTTCACTTTTTCCAAACCCTGAAAATGCTGCCATTATTGGCCTTGGTTCCGGCAAGACTGCCCATGTTACCCTGATGAATTATCACATCCGACAGCTTGACGTCATCGAAATTGAACCTGCCGTGGCTGATGCTTCAGTTTTTTTTAAAGAGCAGGTTCAGAATATCTTCAACGATCCGCGATATAAGCTTCACATCGCAGATGCCAGGACATTTTTTGCCACTGCTACAAAAAAATATGATCTCATTATTTCGGAACCATCAAATCCATGGATTAGCGGCGTTGCCGGAATGTTTTCATATGAATTTTATCAGTCCGTTTCAGCGAGCCTTACCGCAGAAGGCATTTTTGTACAATTGATTCATACCTACGAAATGAATATGCAACTTTTGGCTTCGGTGTTTAAAGCCATTTCACCGGTTTTTGAAGAATACCAGGTTTATTATCTTGATGATGGAGATTTGGCGATTGTTGCCAGGAAAAATGGTCGGATTGGCGGAATACAGGCGGAAATCTTCGAAAATCCCGAAATAAAATTTGAACTTAAAAGGCTTGGTATTGAAAGTAAAAACGATCTCATCATTCGTTATGTTGGAAATAAAAAATTGCTCGACCCACTTTTCGGCAGATATGCGGTGACAAAAAACAGCGATTTTTATCCGTATCTGGAATACAATGCAGGGAAGGCCCGGTTTCTCAGCGAATCAGTTGACGAATTAATGGAGCTGATCACCTTCCCGGCGCCTGTTCTGAGGACATTAAACGGCTTAACTTTAGAGGATAATTTTGAAACAGGGCCAAATTACGTGTTCGAAATCGCGGAAGAAATAAAAACCGCCAGGACCATTTTTAAATATTTCAAATCTCTTACCTCAGGCGAAAAGCCAGAAATTTCCGGTTTGAATGATTATGATGCTTTAATTCTTAACACCATTTTAACCATCAATCATGAAACGGATCATGCCGTTATCGAAAAAGTCTGGAATCCGGTTTTGGAGCTGTTTGCAGCGAAAATCATCCCTTATTTGTCGCCCGTGGAGCTTGCCTTAATCTGGGATTATCTGCAAAATTGCAAAAGTTACTCCCTGATCTCCCCAAAAATGAAAATCCGCTTTGCTCATTACCAGGCTGTAAGTTTATTGGACTTTGAGCGAATCATAAAAATTACCGACCATTTTTTTGGTGATCGGGCAATTTTACCATTGCCCGAAAATTATTATTTGCTGGCAACTGCAATGTGGGCAAACATAATGCTTGAAAAACCTGAGGAGGCAGCAAGATTGCTGAAGCGTGTCGAAAATCAGGAGGAAAGTACGTTTATGTTGAGATTTTTGAGCAGTATTACCAACGAACGGCTAATCCTACAGCAGAAATAATTACCTCGAAATCGTGATTTTTTTTGTGAATGAGCGGTTTCCACAATTCAACTGGCACACATACATACCGGCAGGTAAGGCTCTTCCCGAATGATCGGATAAGTCCCAGGTAATTTGATGAAGTCCTTCGTTCATAATCATCACTTCAAAGTTTTTAACCAGTTTCCTTTCTATATCAAAAATTTGAACACCGGTTTCACATCGTTGCAAAAGGTAAAAACTGATATTTGTCGAAACGCAGGCCGGGTTAGGGGAGGGGCTGTACAAAACTGCATCAGCAAAAATCACTTCACCATCATTAATGCCGGTGATCACCTGCGATTCGTAAGCTCCGATATCGATCCGGTTATTAAAAAAGCGGGTGTTACCTGCCAAATCTTTTTCAGGAATGTTCAATCCCGTGGTGTCGGCTGTGCCGGCATTGATGCAAGGTGATTCTGGCTGGAGAGCATAGAGGTAAGGTTCGGCCATCATAAACAAAGGATCAGCATCGAGATTATTTTCGTAATCACCTGTAAATGCAGCTCCGCCTCCCGAACCTCCAAATTGTTGTGGGCCACCCTGAACATCACAATTGTAGAAATTGGTTTGAGAGGTTGTCCCAAACAAATAAACCTGGTCACCAACACCAGCATTATTACCGTATAAAATAGTGTTGTAAACATTGGGGCAGATGGAATCGAAGCAATAATAGCCGCCACCATATGAATACGAAGTATTATTTACGATGGTGTTATTTATCCAGGTTGGGCTGGAATTATTGTTGGAAACACCGCCTCCAAAAAAGGCGCACGAATTATTGGCAATCAAATTGTTATTTAACGAATGATAACATTGAGGAATATGCAAAATCCCGATGGCACCGCCAAGTGCGCTGTAATTTCCTGTAAAAATATTGTGATGTACGGGGCAATCTTTGAAACGTATCGCCAAAGCCCCGCCAATACCTGTTGACGAATTGTTCAAAAACTTATTATTTGCAATAACAGGTTCGCCTTTATCGGTGCAAACTGCGCCACCATAGCCGTAAGGAGCAATCGAACGTCCGGCGTAATTGCCAACAAAATCACAATCTTTAACCAGAATATTTGCTTCTTCGAGGTAAATTGCACCTCCATTGTAATAGGCGAAACTATTTTCAAAAAGGCAATGCCTGATGGCGATTTTGTTGGTTTTTCTGATGCAAATAGCACCTCCGTAATTTTTCAATGAATCCGGATTAACCGCTTTTCCATAACTAAACCGGCAAAATGTAAAAAGCGAACTGTCAACGCCGGGATGAAGATTGCTGAACCTGAGGCCGTTCCAGCCACCATCAGGGATAGAATCTGCATGAAATCCGGTTGTATCGGAAACCGTAAAAACAATTGGCAAATTTTCGGCTCCGATGGCTTTGACAGAGCCTTTGATATCGAAATTGAAACTTCCCTGAAATTGAACTAAGACTCCCGGCTGGATCAGAAGTGACTGCCCCTGGGCAATATTAATATCTGCAATAACTTTAACAGTGTCAACTTCCCAGGTTCCTGAAACATTGCCTGAAACAATGATGTTATCGGCGTTTGAAATTTGGAAGGAAGCAAGGGCTAAAAGCATTAAAATGAATTGTAGGTACTTGTGTTTCATAAAATTTATGGTAAATAATGACAGAATCATATTTTTTATTTTGCCAAAGATATAAAGAAGCCATTATCTTGAAAGGGGTAAAATTGTTAAAAAGAATTGAACCAAGGAAAAACAGAAGATTTTTTTAATCACCAACGCTTCCCTTAAATTCAATTATCTGCACGTAGTTTTGTGGATAGTGTGAATTCGGGGATTTGGATTAAAATTTCCAAAGGGTCTGATTATCTTCTTCTGCTTTTTGCTTTTGAAATCTTTTCGTTAAAAACCCATAACACCCTGAACGAAAGCACCTGGTTGTACTGTTTGCGGGTCTCATTGGCGTTGTAATAATAACGCTCCCTGATTTTAAATATCGAAAACGAGTAGCGGGCATCAAATTTTAGTTGCTGATAAATTGGAATCTGAATATCAAAAATCCACGAGAAATCATTTAAATCGTAAGGTCCGTCAGTTAGTGTGGTTGTGGCCATTCTCACACCATCTTCCCATTCTTTCACTTCGATCAGCCGGCCGTAAGAAAAGCCTGTGCCGGCTTTCAGGAAGTTTTTATCTTCAAAATGAATAAGAATGGGCACTTCAACATAATTAAGCACCAACTTGTATTCGTTGTAATCGTGTTTTAACATGTAATCCATCCCCCGGCCACCTTTGGCATGGTAGGCTCCTTTTTCGGAATAGCTTGTTTCGAGTGAGACCGACCAATTTTCGTTAAACGGAATAAAAGCTGCTGCGCCGGCATTTAATCCGACTTTGTGAAAACCAAAGACATCATCACCCTGAACATTTGTAGTGTTAAAACCACCGATGAGCACACCCTGGATACGCTGACCGTAGGAATTTGCCGGGAAGTATAAAATGAAAAAAAACAAAACTGCTCCTAAAACAGATCTCATGCTATTATTTTTGTTCTCAAATAACGAAATCATCCTCTCTAAATTTTGCAGTCTTCAGCTTTCATTCGGAAAACAGGATTACCGGTAAATTCTTTACCAAAACACCATTGATTTTTGTTTTGGATTTCGAGATGGTTTTTTCCAGAACGGTCTAATTCTTAATCAACAGGATTTTTTTCGTGACAACCCCCTGCTTTGTAAAAATCGAGCAAATGTAGAAACCATCCTTCTGGTCGCCGAGGTTAATGCCCACATTGTCGTTTTGAACATCGGCAAGATGCCTGGTTTCGATTTGATTTCCAAAAACATCATGTATCCTGATTTCAATATCCTGTGCTTCGTTAAGTTTAAGAGAAACCCTGAATACACCGGAAGTAGGATTTGGATAAACCTCGATATAGCCGGCATCCTGATTTTGATGAACGTCCAGCGACATCCCGACCGAAAACGCTTGTTGAATGTAATCTCCAAAATCGGCCTGGAAATTAAACAGCAGATTATTGTTTAGCCCATAAATCTTTGCCCAGCCTGCGGTGCCGTTTCCGTAAGGCGGCATGTTGTACCAGAATTTCAATCCATCGCCACCCTGGTCGTTAATCCGCAGGTTGTAGCATCCCTGCTCAAGTTCGATCGTATCAGCATATTCGGTGTTGTTGGTCAGGGAGCCATTCTGATAAAGAACAGTTCCTTCAATATCGGTAATTTCCCAATGGGTTTGATAGGCCACATGGTTTGTTTTCAGATTAAAAATGAACATGTTTGGCCATTCCGGTGAAATCTCAAAAGGCACCGTGAGCGAGTTATTGGATGTGTTTTCGTCTGGTGAACCATTGATGCTGGTGATGGTTGCAACAAATTTATTATTGCCCGACAACCATCCACCCCAATCTATCGGATCGAGCGTGATTTCGGTGCTTTCGGTAAAACCAAGGTTTCCGTTCCAGTCGAAAGTTATCATCGTTCCACCAACCGGCCCATAACTTACCCTGAGCGAATTTACCGGAGTCGTTCCATTATTTCTGACCTGAATTTTAGGATTCGAGCAAACCGGGTTAACCCTGTTGTAAAAATGACGCGAATTGGGCGAAACAATATCCGAAATTTCAGCATCCACCGCATAATTGGGAGCGCCATAAGTAATAAACTGGGATTCGATAAAATAGTAAGGCCACGAGCCCTGTCCATTCCAGACGTAGCCGGGTTCCAGATCATAATCCAGCGTAACCGAATCGCCGGGAGTGATCCAGGGCGTAATTTCAAAATCCCAGGTTTTTACCTCTGCGCCGGGGCACCACTCAGCACGATCAAACAGCCAGGTGCCACCCTGCGGGAAAAGCGGATTCTGGCCACAGGTATTTCGCCATAAATATTGCGTGTATTTTTCTTCACCGTTAACCAGAATTTTGTTTGTTCGCGGGCAAAACTCCGAGCAGTTGCTGGTTCCGCCAAAGCCATGACCCGTATTTCTGATTTTCAATCTTGCCCCTGCAGCTTGTTCTGGCACAAAAACAGTTTTTGGCGGCAGGTTGTGCTGTTCCTCGTTTGCATAACCATGAACATCGGTGTAAATATTCTGGATCGAAAGTACGTCCCGTGTGGGTGTTCCTTCGATCATCATAAACTTGAGGTCGAGCAATTCCTGGAAATTTCCGGCAGTGAGATGAACTGAATCATGAAGCAGAGAAGCGTAATCGGTCACATCAAAAACCCATGTCCAGCCTGTACCCAGGCTGAGGCCGTTGCCGTAAGGCGTGATGTACCTTCCCAATTCGAACCTGTTTACAATTTCGAAAGGCACGCCGTAATAAGGATTGTCAACCCGGTAAATGGTGCCATCCGGTGTGACCAAAGTCGAATCGACCGCAACTCCGTTTTCATCAAAAACATAATTATTATAATAGGATGGCCATTTATAGATGGTGTCGGTTGGAAGGGTTGGATCGAGAACATCTTCGTACATCACAACCATCATCACGTCTTTTGGGATGGTGTCGATTACCAGCGTCGAATCAAGATTAGCGGCCTGATAAGGGCCTTTTTCGATGATGAATTTTGGCCTGACCGCCGAGAAACTAAAATTCTTAACACGGCCATTGCCTTCATAATTTGTCCATTGTGGCGAACCAATCAACTCAGCCGTAAGATTGTTTGGGCTGAAATCGGTGGTTTGAAGCCCCTCATTTTCGTTAAATTTGTAGTAAGCGACCAGATTCTGGAAGTTTGGATGAGTGTCGTTGATATCCCGGAACATCCAGTCACGGATCATCATTTCGGAAAGCTCAACATTCCAGACACAGAAATCGTCAATCATTCCTGCGTAATAGCCGTCATTTCCCAAAGTGCCTCTCGAGCCTACGGTGAATTTTGTGATTCCGTTCATGGGTTTATTTTTCGCAGTTCCCTGAAACCATAGCTGGCCATTCAGATACATTTTCATCGAGCCGGTAACTGCATTTTTAGTAAAAGCCCAGTGATTCCACCGGTTTTTGAAATTTTCAGGCAAAGCCAGCTCATCAATACGGTCGTAGCCGCCATTGGCCCAGCCGGCATCCCAATAAACACGGGAGTCGCTCCAGGGCAGATGAACGTTGACAACACGGTTGCCAGCACTATTGAGCCCTTCAAAAAGATGGTCGTTTTGGGGCTGGGTTGGCGAGCCATAAATCCAGCACGAAATGGTAACTTCGTTATTGATAGCGCTAAATGGCGAAACAGGCAATTCGACGTGATCCCAGTTTTCGAAATTCAAAACATTTTCGTGGTCGCCCGAAAAGGCCGTTGCCGAAAATCCCACATCATCAGAAGCAAGCTGGAGCGTGTTGCCGCTATGGTTTTCATAGCTCAAATCGACAGCCAGATTTGATATTCCATCCCAATGAAACGGGAACGAAAAAGGAATATAAAACCAGCCCGGTTGATTGATGGTTAAGGAGCTGCGGCTAAAAACGGTCGTGAAATCCTTAAATGGAATTGCCGAACTGGTCATCCCATTGATGGAGGTATTGGCGAGTCGTAAAGTGAATTTCGAAAAAACTTCATTCCCACTGTTGATGTATATTTTCATCCCGGTCATGTTTCCTGCGGTGATAAGCAATGCCTGTAATTCGCTGACTTTAAACAGGAAAATTGTTTTCCCGTCGTTGGCATTTCCGGTTTGAGGAAACTGCTGACTCCCTGCTCCCTGGCCAAGGGTGTAGGTTTTGAGTGGCGCTGTTTGGTTTGAATAATCCCACAAAGGCAGGTATTTCCACGATTGTGAATTCATAAAATCCAGGGTATCCGGCGCATTGCCGAAAACATCATAGTTTGGATGGAAATACAAAGTTGAATCATAAACGTCGGTATGCTGATACAAAAAGGTGTAGGTGAGATAATCCCACTCACCACAGGCTGGCGACTGGCTTGCGTCGCATTTGAGGGTGTAGTACATTAAAATTTTCTGAAAACTGCTGCCTGCCGGCGGAAACTCGTACCATCCTTCACGTGGCGCACCCCATCCCGGATTTACCGGTGTATTGAAATCGATGGTTTGTACGACAATTGTGTCGCCGGGAGAGGCAGATATTTGAGGTATAAAAAACCATAAAGTCATTGCTAAAACAACAAGTAGAATTCTTTTCATAATGATAAACTTAATGTAATTCAAAAGGTTAATTCCTAAAACAAACCCACCTTACAGGTGAAGGTGTGCTTAGTTTGTAAAAGTAACCAAATGATCTTAATAAGAACTATTTCCCGAAGACTTTTGTAAAAGAGGTTTTCAGAATCATTTTCTGGTTTTCACGCAAACCTCGGCTGTTCCAAATCAACCATCGAAAACTGGATGCGGTTTCGTTGAAAATCAATTTCTTCAACTTTTACTTTTACGCGTTGATTGAGTTTCAGGAATTCTGAAGGGTCGCTCACATATTCTTTTCTGATTTTGCTTTTGTGAACCAGCCCGTCCTGGTGAACGCCAACATCCACAAAAGCGCCAAAAGCCGTGATATTCGTAACAATGCCGGGTAGCTCCATTCCCGGATGTAAATCTTTTATCGAGTTGATGCCTTCCAGGAACTGGAAAAGCCCGAATTTTTCGCGGGGGTCACGGCCAGGTTTTGCAAGTTCGCTCATAATGTCCTTCAATGTTGGGATTCCGGCCTTTTCGGTGACAAAATCTTCGATCCGGATTTGCTCCCTCAACTCAGGTTTTTGAATCAGCTCTGCAACTTCAACCTTGAGTTTCTTAGCCATATTTTTTACGATGACGTAGCTTTCGGGATGAACGGCACTTTGATCCAACGGGTTTTTGCTGTCGCGGATGCGGAGGAATCCTGCCGCCTGCTCAAAAGCTTTAGGCCCGAAACGCGGAACTTTTTTCAGCGATTCGCGTGATTCAAAAGCGCCGTTTTCGTTGCGGTAATCGATAATATTTTGTGTCAGCGATGGCCCGATTCCGGAAACAAAAGAGAGCAACTGTTTGCTCGAAGTATTCACTTCAACGCCAACGCCATTCACGCAACTTGCCACGGTATCTTCCAGGCTTCTGGCCAGTTGATTTTGGTTTACATCATGCTGATACTGCCCAACGCCGATGGATTTCGGGTCAATTTTCACAAGCTCCGCAAGCGGGTCCATCAGCCGGCGCCCAATCGAAACCGAGCCACGGACAGTGACATCATATTCCGGAAATTCTTCACGGGCAACCGACGAAGCCGAATAAACCGAAGCACCGTTTTCGTTTACCATCACCGCAATGATTTCACGATCGAAACGGATGTGCCCGACCAATCGCTCGGTTTCGCGGCCTGCAGTGCCGTTTCCGATGGCGATGGCTTCAATTTTATAGGCTTTTACAAGATGTTCGATTTTATTTATTGCTTGTTTTACTTCACTTTGGGGCGGGTGCGGATAAATTGTTTCGTTGTGAAGTAATTTTCCCTGCCTGTCGAGGCAGACCAATTTACAGCCTGTGCGGAAACCCGGGTCAATAGCCAATACATTTTTTTGTCCCAAAGGCGGTGCCATCAAAAGCTGGCGCAAATTATCAGTAAAAACACGAATAGCTTCGATGTCGGCGCGTTCTTTGGCCAGATTCCGGAATTCCGTTTCCAGCGAAGGTTGCAACAATCTTTTATATGAATCTTTAACCGCCATCTGAACCTGCCTGGCGGCATCACCCTCATTTTTCACAAAAATTCTTTCGAGAATGGTGACGGCATTTTGCTCGTTTGGCGCGATTTTTACGCGAAGCAATCCTTCGTTTTCGGCACGGAAAATCGCCAGAACCCGGTGTGATGGCGCTTTGGTGATCTGTTCTTCAAAATCCCAGTAAACTTTATATTTATCGGCAATATCTTCTTTGTCTTTAATCACCTCAGAAGTAATGAAAGCGTCGCGGTTAAACAGTTTCCGGAGGCGGTCGCGGGCAACCAGGTTTTCGTTAACCCATTCGGCCACAATATCACGGGCACCGGCGAGGGCATCATCAACATTCGAAATACCGGTTTTTTCGCTGAAAAACTTTCGGGCTTCCCGTTCGACATCTCCAAAATCCTGCCTCATCAAAAATTTGGCAAGAGGCTCCAGTCCTTTTTCGATGGCGATGCTTGCGCGGGTTTTGCGTTTTGGCTTGTAAGGAAGGTAAATATCCTCGAGTTCGGCAACTGTAGCGGCTGAAATCAGTTGTTTCTCAAGCTCCGGCGTAAGCAGTTCCAGCTCGGTGAGCGATTTGATGATGCTTTCGCGACGTTTATCAATTTCTTCGAGTTTTTCTTTGCGGTCGCGGATGGCGGCAAGGACAACTTCATCGAGGCCACCGGTTGCTTCTTTCCGGTAACGGGCAACAAACGGGATGGTTGCACCGGTTTCGAAAAGTTGGATTGTCCTGAAAACCTGGCCAGCATCAATGTTTAGCTCTGCAGCGATTATCGAAACATGTTTTTCGTTCATTTTAATAATTTATTTGGAGATAGGCCAAAATACTGGTTTTGAAAGTCTTTCGATTTTTATTTTCCGAGTTATAAATTTGCGACACCTGATTTTTGGCTGTGCGAAAGTACGGCAAATGCGCCTAAAAACAAAAGGCGACGGGCAATTCGATGAAATGAGATATATTCGCCACAATCTGTCTTGCCTGCGATAATTCCTTATTTTTGCGCTGATCATTGGCGTTTCATGGAAAATCAGTCACACCCAAATTTTAAGAAGAGCAAAATCAGCCGAAAGCAATTTTTACGGCTGGCGGGTTTGGTTTTGTTAATTCCACTTTTCAGGATATGGCAGGTGACAGTGAATAAAAAAAAGGAAGAAACCTCATCGCAGCCCCACGAAATAGCCGTTCGGCAAGACTTGCCGGATGGCGTACATTTTTTTGGAAACATAATATTGGTAAAATCCGGTGAGAAAATTGATTTGCTTTCTTCGAAATGCACGCACCTGGGCTGTCAGATTAATAAAACCGAAAACGACCGGTTGATTTGCCCTTGCCATGGTTCAGAATATGGCCTTGACGGGAAGCCTTTAAAAGGTCCGGCGATAAATTCGTTAACAAAAATTGATTTTACGTCAGTTAATGCAAATCAGGAAACTGTTTTGAGATTTTAGATTTTAGATATGGGAATGACAATTTAATGTTAACCAAAGCCTGTTAGGTTTAGGTTTTTTGAAGAAAAACTAAATTTGGAAAATATCTTGCAGAAATTTAGGGAAATATGGCGGGTTTTTAAGATCGACACTTATGGTGCCCTGGCTATCGCCAATTTGCTGATTTGCGCCTTGAGTGGGGTTTTTCTGGCCATTCCTTATGATATTTCCCGGCCTTTTGAATCATTAACTTCGATGATGATTTTTAACCCGGGCGGGGTGTTTTTTAGAAATATGCATTACTGGAGTGCGCAGTTTTTCCTGATTTTTACCCTGCTTCACACCTGGGATTTTCTGAAAGATGAAAAATCAAAAAAAATAAAAAACGGACTCTGGTTCCGGCTGATTTTGAGTTTGTTGTTTGTGTTTTACGTGATGATTTCGGGTTTCATCCTCAAAGCTGACAGCGACAGCCTGCAAGCACGACGGATCATTGATGCGCTGATTTCAGGAATTCCACTTGCCGGAAATCTTCTTTCATACAGCCTGCTTGGCCCGGACGGCACTTTCCAGTTGATTTATGTGCATCATATCGCCACAGCAACCATTTTTATTTTCATCATTATCCTCGAACACGCCAAAACCATCTGGACAAAAATCAGCACCTTTTTATGGACGGTCATTTTCATCGCTATCATCAGTTTTTTCCTGGCAGCACCTTTAAACACCAATCAAAGCGCAGTTTTAAAAGGCCCCTGGTATTTTGTTGGTTTACAGGAAATTCTCTTCTGGATGAGCCATCCTGCCTGGATTTTGGCTGTTATTACTCTTTTTCTTACACTGATTTTTTATCTTCCAAAACTGAACATAAAAATTGCAGCCATCGTTAAACGGTTTGTTCTTTATTCGTTTTTCATTTATTTTGGATTGACAATCATTGCCTGGTTTTTCCGGGGAGAAAACTGGAAATGGAACTGGAAGGTTTATGAAACCAGCTTTCCGATTAGGTTTGCGCCAATTCCTTTAATCGCTTATCCGGACAGCCTTTTAGCTGATTTGCAGCTTTCGGGTGCAAAAACCGAAGGCTGCCTGGCCTGCCACTTTCGGATGACCGGCTTTTCGCCTTCTCATAATCCTTTGGCGCTTGGTTGTGCGGCATGCCACCTCGGCGATCCGTTAACTTTAGATAAAAAGCAGGCACACCGGCAGATGATTAAAATCCCCGGAAACATCGAAAATGCTTCTGCCACCTGCGGCACTGCCGGTTGTCACCCCGAAATTGCCAACCGTATTCAAACCACCTTGATGACAACGATGAGCGGCGTTGTGAGCGTTGACAGGTTTGTGTTTAACGAAAGCGAAACGCCTGGCCGGTTATCTCATATCAATAATATCGGGCATAGTCCGGCCGACCAGCATTTGCGCGATATGTGCGCAAACTGCCACCTTGGAAATCCTAAAACGGATTATGGACCGATCAATCAGGAATCACGAGGCGGGGGCTGCAACGCCTGCCATCTGAATTATGGTAAAGATGCTTTGGCTGAACTTGAGAAATCTCATGGAAAAATCGTCCAAAATGCTGAGATAAAGTTTCATCCCGAACTTTCGATCAAAATATCAAACGACCATTGTTTTGGCTGTCACAGCCGTTCAGGACGGATTTCGACAAACTACGAAGGCTGGCACGAAACCCAACTCAAAGAAAAGGAAATTACCGAATGGAAAAAATTCAGAAAGCTTGAAGACGAACGAATTTTTGAGTTTGTGAGTGAAGATGTCCATCACCAAAAAGGCATGGATTGCATCGATTGTCATACTTCCTACGAAACGATGGGTGATGGGAATTTTTACACCCACGAGGAACTTCAGACCCAGGTAAAATGCGAAGATTGCCATTTCTATGGAGATGAGCAAACAATTGCTGCCTCTGAATTTGACCAGGAAACTTATAAAATTCTACAACTCCGAAAATATCCCAATGACCGAAGGTTTCTGGAAATCGAGAAATCAGGAAAAGCGCTGGTAAATACTTTTTTGGATAATGATGGAAAACCATGGCTGCTCACTAAAAACCGTGGCGATACTTTACCGCTTTTGCCACCCAACGAAATTTGCCGTAAAGGAAACGCCCATGATGAATTGTCGTGTGAGGCTTGCCACGCGGCCTGGGCGCCACAATGCATCGGTTGCCACAATGCTTATGACGAAAATATTGCAGGTTACGATTTGCTCGGTTACCGCGATAAAAAAGGGTCATGGGTTGAATATACCAGCCAGTTTTTGGCTGAGCTTCCAGTTTTGGGCGTTAATGAACGCAGCGAAATTACTTCGCCTGCAAAGCGAAAGGTTGGAATTTACATTCCAGGTATGATTTTGAGCATTGATTTGGCCAGCTTTGGAGAAGATTTCAAAGACCGGAAGGAAATTTTTCATCGTTTGTACGCTCCAACTTCCCCACACACGACTTCTGCAAAAGGCAGATCGTGCAAATCCTGCCACAACGACCCACTTGCTTTGGGCTATGGCCGTGGAAAATTGGAATTTGTTAGGGATGGAAATGTTGGCAAATGGAATTTTAATCCACGTTTTGCACCAAACAAAAATGATGGTCTTCCCGAGGATGCCTGGACCGGATTTTTACTGGAACGAAAGGGCTATTCGGCAACCCGCGATAGTGTCCGCCCTTTCGATATTGCCGAGCAAAAACGTATGCTCACCGTCGGTGCCTGTCTGACTTGCCATGAAGAGCGCTCAGAAATGATGCTGCAAGGTTTGGATGATTTTAAGGAAGTTTTAAACCGTGTTAGCCAAAAATGTGTGGTTCCGGTGTGGGAATAAGGGGGATGTCTCATTTATTTTTTCAAAACCCAAGCATGATCTTCGAACCCTATTTTATCAAAATCAAAATCGAAACCTTCGCCATCAAAGGCAATTTTTTGGTTGGGATCATAATCAATTCTTTCGAGGCCAGGTTTAGTCTGGACACCGCCTTTTTTATATACCAAAAAAAACAAAGCAGGTCTTGCATATTCCAGCATTGCACCGGATTCACAAATTACTGGTTGGTTTTCGGGAAGCATCGAAAGAATAATACGGAAAGGCTCCCCGATAATCCGGTCGTGGGTTTGAATGTAATAGACTTTACTTGCGCCAGCCTGCAACATGCGCGAACTGTCTTTTGAGGTGGAGGCCGAGGTTTCTTCAATAATCATAAAATCAGGTCTTTGAACCAGGATTTTTTGCCCTTCGGCTTGCTGATGAAAATGGGGCGAAACTTTTATCCCGACAACATCCTGATGGCTGAATTGCCCGATCAACTTGCAGGCCAGCATGGTTTTGCCTACATTACGGCCTGTCCCGGCAATCATCAAAAGGTTGTTAAGCTGTTTTTTCATTTTCATTTTCTTTGTCTGTGTCAACCATCTGAGTTAATTCATCCAATTGTTGTAAGGTGTTGATATTGAAAAAAATCAACGGGTCAACACCAAATTCTTTTCCAATTTTTAGATAATTCGTGTTTACCACAGCAAACAGATCTGGTATTCTGAAATTTTTGTTTTGAATAAAATCTTTAAAAACAGGAAGTAAATTCTTGCGATAAACCGCACATAAAGGCTCAAAATACTTTTTTTCGTGCCACGGAACAACCACATCAAAGCCTTCTGAAGCAGCCAAAAGTGCGTTTAAAAAATCAGCATTTACCATCGGCATATCGCAGGAAAGTACAATGTTTACATCGTTTTTAGAGGCTTTAAGGCATGTATAAATTCCTCCCATCGGACCTGAATCGGGAAATTCGTCTTTTAAAACCGGAAAGCCAAAACCATCGTACACCGCTGAGTTTGAACTGATGATAATTTCATCAGCCACCAATGATACAACATTCAGCGAATATTCGATCAGTAGCTTGTTTCTAAAACTAACCAGGCCTTTTTCGGTGCCGATACGGCTACTTTTTCCACCCGCCAGAACAATTCCTGTAATTTTCAAAATCGCATTTTTTTTGGACAAAAATACGGTTTTCCCAGGCCTGAAGGCCTGGGCTACGAAAACAAAAATTACGGAGATTGATTTTGCCGATAATCGTACTTTTACGCCTGAAAATTTTAAAAAAATGGAACTCACAAGCCTGAACGAAAATCTGAAATTATTAAAAGCGCACCTGGACGGTGATTTATTTACCGACAATGCTACACGGATCATTTACGCCACCGATGCTTCGGCATATCGCGAAATGCCCGTTGCGGTTGCCCGTCCAAAAAATGTGGCCGACATCAAAAAGTTGATAAAATTTGCCACCGAAAACCATACTTCACTCATTCCGCGCGGTGCAGGAACTTCGCTTGCCGGGCAGGTTGTGGGCAGTGGTATTGTGATTGATGTTACAAAATACATGAACAACATCATCGAATTTAATAAGGCCGAACACTGGATTCGCGTTCAGCCGGGCGTTGTGCTTGATGAGATGAATAAATTCCTCGAACCATCAGGTTTGTTTTTTGCACCCGAAACCTCCACTTCAAATCGTTGCGTGATTGGCGGGATGGTTGGAAACAACTCCTGCGGCGCGCACTCACTGCTTTATGGCAGCACCCGTGAACATACGTTGTCGGTTAAAGTGGTTTTGAGCGATGGGTCGGAGGCTGAATTCGGGAAGTTAACCGGGGAAGAATTTCTTGAAAAACAAAACGGGAATCAGCTCGAAAACAAAGTCTATCGTAATATTGCGGGCATCCTTTCGCTTCCCGAAAATCAGACCGAAATCAGGAAAGAGTTTCCTGACAAAGATGTTGAGCGGCGAAATACGGGTTACGCCATTGATTTACTGCTCGAAACATCACCTTTTTCTACTACCGGCGAACCTTTCAACTTTTGCAAATTATTAGCTGGTTCAGAGGGTACTTTGGCTTTTACAACCGAAATCAAATTAAATCTTGTCCCGCTTCCACCTCCCGTTAAAGGCCTGGTTTGTGTTCATTTTGATAAATTGGAGGATGCCTTCTATGGAAATTTAATCGCACTAAAACACCAGCCCGGGGCTATTGAATTGATTGATGAGGTGATTTTGTTTCAAACCAAAGATAATATCGAGCAAAGCAAAAACAGGTTTTTCATACAGGGCGATCCAAAGGCGATTTTGGTTATCGAATTTGCAAGAGAAAGCAAGGAGGAAATTCTTGAAATCGCCAAAAATCTTGAAGCCGACATGCGCAAAGCCGGTTATGGTTATCATTTTCCATTGGTTTTGGGTGCTGAAATCGCAAAAGTCTGGACGCTTCGAAAAGCTGGTCTGGGGCTTTTATCGAACATGCCCGGAGACGCCAAACCGGTTTCGCTGGTCGAAGATACTGCCGTGAATCCGCAGGTTTTGCCGCAGTACATCAGCGAGTTTAAGGAAATATTGGCTAAATATGGATTGACCGCAGTTTATCATGCTCACATTGCCACCGGCGAACTACACCTCCGGCCAGTGCTCGATTTGAAAAATCCTGAGCATGTCGAACTTTTTTACAAAGTGGCTATCGAAACGGCAAAACTGGTTAAAAAATACCGTGGTTCACTCAGTGGTGAGCACGGCGATGGCCGGCTCCGGGGCGAATTTATCCCATTAATGATCGGTGAAAATAACTATCGCCTGCTTAAAGAAATCAAAAATTCCTGGGACCCCGGCAATATTTTCAATCCCGGCAAAATTGTGGATACGCCTTCGATGACGACCAATTTACGGTATGTTCCCGGGGCGGAAACAAAAGTACTGGATACGATTTTTGATTTTTCGCATGACCTCGGCATGATGCGGGCGGTGGAAAAATGCAACGGCTCAGGCGATTGCCGCAAAACAGAAGTCATCGGTGGGACGATGTGCCCAAGTTACATGGCCACCCGCGACGAAAATGCCACAACCCGCGCCAGAGCCAACACGCTCAGGGAGTTTTTGATCAATTCGACCAAAAAAAATCCTTTCGATCATCACGAAATTTATGATGTGATGGATTTGTGCCTTTCGTGCAAAGGCTGCAAGTCGGAATGTCCGTCGAGTGTGGATATTGCGAAATACAAAGCCGAATTTTTGCAGCATTATTACGACGAAAACGGCATCCCGCTTCGCACACGTGCAATTGCGTACATTTCTTCCTTAAACAAAATCGGAGCGATTGTTCCTTCGGTTACCAATTTTGTGTTTAAAAATAAAATCACTTCCGGGTTGATGAAATGGGTTTTGGGTTTTGCGCCAAAGCGGAGCATTCCGTTGCTTTACAAAATCACGCTTCGCACCTGGATTTCAAAGTATTTGGCCTATTTAAATCCTGAAAAACCCATCGGCAAAGTGTATCTTTTTGTGGATGAATTTACCGAATACAACGACACCGAAATCGGCGTCAAAGCCATAAAACTGCTTACACGGCTTGGCTATCAGGTCGAAATTGCAAATCATCGCGAAAGCGGCCGGACATTTTTATCGAAAGGCCTGTTACGAAAAGCAAAGGAGCTGGCTATTTTTAATGTTAATGCGTTAAAAAATCTTGTTAACGAAACAACTCCTTTGATTGGGATTGAACCTTCGGGAATCCTTACCTTCCGGGATGAATACCCCGAACTGGTGGGCGAAAACCTGAAAGCTGAAGCAGTAAAATTGTCGAAATCATGCCTGATGTTTGATGAATTTGTCGAGCGCGAAATAAGAGCGGGACGGATAAAGAAGGATCTTTTTACTTCAAAAACGAAAAAAATCAGGCTACACGGGCATTGCCATCAAAAGTCGCTTGCTTCAACGGCGCCAACAAAAGTGATGTTGTCGTTTCCCGAAAATTATGAAGTTGACGAAATAAAATCCGGTTGTTGTGGCATGGCTGGTTCTTTTGGCTATGAAGCCGAACATTACGAAGTTTCGATGAAAGTTGGCGAACTGGTTCTTTTTCCTGAAGTCCGAAAGACACCGGATGAAGTTTTGATTGCCGCTCCGGGAACTTCGTGCAGGCATCAGATCAAAGACGGGACGGGCAAAAGGGCGTTTCATCCCATCGAAATTTTGTATGATGCACTCAAATAAAAAAGCTCCTCAAAAAATTGAGGAGCCTGCAAGTAG
>CAJATL010000355.1 GCA_903944895.1 uncultured Bacteroidota bacterium | reverse complement strand
GTTCTCCAAATGAACTTCAGAGGTTCGACAGGTTATGGAAGAAATTTCATGGAGAAATCTTTCAAAAAATGGGGCCTCGATATGCAGAACGACATTACCGACGGCGTTTACTGGCTCATTAACCAGGGCATTGCCGACAAAAACAGAATCGCTATTTACGGAGGAAGTTATGGCGGATACGCAACCCTTCAGGGAATCGTTGTTACACCAACCCTTTACGCTGCAGCCGTTGACTACGTTGGTGTTTCGAACCTTTTTACCTTCATGCAGACCATCCCTCCTTACTGGAAACCTATGCTCGACATGATGTACGAAATGGTAGGTAATCCGGTAACCGACAGCATTCAGTTTAGGGCCACTTCGCCGGCACTCAACGCCCATAAAATCATGACTCCGCTCTTTGTTGCGCAAGGCGCCAACGACCCTCGGGTAAACATCAACGAATCGAACCAGGTTGTTGATGCCCTCAAAAAACGCGGCATTGATGTGGAATATATGGTGAAAGATAACGAAGGCCACGGCTTCCACAACGAAGAAAACCGCTTCGACTTTTACCGCTCGATGGAGAAATTCTTATCGAAATATCTGAAGAATTAGGCTGTGGGCAGTCGCCAGTTGCCAGTTGCCAGTCGCCAGTAACCAGCAGGCAGTTGGCAGTAAATTTAACTGCTTAATGAATGGTCAAAACGTTTTTATAATTCTATCGAAAAAGCCGCCCAAATTACAGGACGGCTTTTTCGATTTCCGGGGTGAGATGGAATTCGTTAATTCAAACGGATTATTATTATATATTTTTTAGTAACATAAACGGATATTCTCCAACCTGGCCAAATCTGGTAAAAACCTTACTCTTCGAAATCCCTTTCAACATTACAAAACTTCAATCTTGTCATCTCCAACCTCAAAAAAATTTAATTTGCCTTTGATGGGCACGGGTTTTACAGGCTGAATGTTTCTCAGGCACCAGGCAAACGAATCACCCCACCCTGCATCTAAGCGTGCTCCTTTTTCGTGCTTTCTGGCAAATGGCTCGATTTCGTATAATTCACAAATGCAGATCGCACGGCCAAAGTGTAAAAACTTTAAATCATCAAAAAGTTCATCCTCAACTTTGTGGCGTCCTTCACTGTCGGTTTCTATAAACTTTTTTAAACCATCGGAAGGATTCAGACTTGAAACTATCAAAAGTGGCCCGCGGTATTTTGTTTGCCAGCTTCGCACTTCGATGGTTTTAACCCCTTGCGCGATAAGTGATGCCCAGGGCTGCTTGATTGAAATTGCTTTCATCATGAATAATTTTAATGAAACATAATTGTCAACCCAAAAGTATCATTAAATGAATTCAAACATCGGAACCCTCAAAGAAAAGACTTTATTTTTGGTTTGTTTAAGTTATCGGAGACTACCCATTGAAATGATAACTACCACTTGATTAAATGATAACTACCACTTGAGTGAATGATAACTACCACTTGAGTAAACGATAACTATCGTTTGAGTGAATGATAACTATCGTTTTTACCACAAATAATTTTCCCACCAAAGGAAGTCGTCAAATAAATTTTTGAATCAGGTAAATATGAAGGTTCAATCTTTATTTATTGAAGTAAATAGGCTAATTTTGGAAGCATGAAAATTTTTACAAATTCGTTAATTTAATCAAACAAAACAATGAAAAAGATATTACAATTATCGCTGTTTGCAGTGTTAGTGGCAGGTTTAACAACTTCCTGCTACCGCGTTCAGCCCGATCCTGGCGTCGAAAGTGTGCTGGTGTACAAACCCTATATTTTCGGGCATGGAGGCGTTGATGATAAACCTGTTTCGACCGGTTCGACCTGGTGTGTTTTTACAACTGAACACAAAGAATTCCCGATTACACCGATTACCATTACGGAGGATTTCGCCAACATGATACCCTCCGACAACACCCCTGTTTCGTTTAGTGTTTATCTGAAATGTCAGATCAGAAAAGGAGAAACTCCAATTTTATACAAAAACTTCGGGGCCGACTGGTACGCGAATAACCTTCAGGCAAGTTTCAGAACAATGGTGAGAGACAAAGCCAGTGCTTTTAAAATGTTTGAGCTGGCCAGCAAACGGGAGATCTCATCACAACTCGAAAAAGACATTTTTAACGACATCGCCGAATACACCAAAAAAATCAACCTGCCGGTAAATATTATGCAGGTCTCCATTGGTGCGGTAACTCCTCCCGAACAGGTGCTTACAGAAACCAAAAATACTGCCGCTCAGAATCAAAGCATCCTTACTCAAAAAGCAAGAGCCGATGCTGAACTATCGCGTAAGCAGGCCGAAATCAATAAAGCCATCGCCGATATGGCCTATCAGAAAGAGATGAGAATGACCATTGCCGAATACCTGCACCTGCGTCAGCTTGAAATCGAAAAGGAAAAGGTCGAACTGATCAAGGACAACAAAGATGTTACGATCATTTTTGGCGGAAACTCATTGCCGGTAACCTATCCGGTAAAATAAGATAATTATCAGTTAACTTAAGTCACAAATTGATTTTGAATTTACTGAAACCGGGAGGTTTTATCTTCAGTTTTGCTGATTTAGAAAATGGGATAGACTCCCAAAAAACAATGATTTTAATAATTAAACAGAAATAATATGAAAAATCCAATAATCACTTTACTGGTAATTTTGATGGTAGGTTTATTAACGTCCTGCGGTGAGATGAGCAAAAGAGTTGAGGAAAAACTAAATGAATTGAACGACAAAGCCGGACAATTGGATTCGTTGGTCACTAAAGAAGTTGATAAAGTTTTGGTGCTCGATTCGTTGATAAATATGGAAAGCAAAAAAGTGAAAGAACTTGATTCCCTTGTCAGAAAATCTACTTCAAAAATTGATTCTATTGCCAATGAAAAAATTAAATCATTGAAAAAATTGATGGAATAGTGAACTTCGGAAAATAACTTTCGGGCTTTCAGTTCAAAAAGGGAGCTGTTCATTAGATTTCTTTGGAAATTAAAATATCTAAAACCCTTATTTGAATAAAATCGATTATTAGTAACTTTGCTAAAAATTGAAGTTATGGATTTACAGGCCAGAAAAATAGAATTTATCCGGGAATTCCTTACAATTCAGAGCGAAGATATCGTGCTTCGGCTTGAGAAATTGTTGAAAAGTGAGCAATCAAAAATTGAATCAGAAATATTGAAGCCATTTTCAATGGATGAATTTAATGATCGGATTAACAAGTCGATGTTGGATTCGAAGGCCGGCAAACTAACCGAAAACGAAGACCTTTTAGCCGAAACACAAAAATGGCATTGAAAATTTACTGGACTGATTTCTCAAAGTCAGAGCTTCAAAACATCTTTGCCTATTTTAAAGAAAAAGCTGGAATAAGGATTTCACGAAAGTTGATAAATGGAATCATCAAAGAAACCAGGCGACTCAGCGAACATCCATTAATCGGACAACATGAAGAACTTTTGTCCGACCGGAAAGAAGGATTCAGATATCTTGTTTACAGGAATTACAAAATAATCTATTGGGTAAACAATGAAAAAAATCATGTTGAAATTGTTGATGTTTTCGACACCAGACAGCATCCAATAAAAATTAAACGCATTTAACAGTTTTAAGAGGCACGGACAATGTTTATTTCACCTCTATCCGGGTAAAATCATTCCCTGGAGGTGAAACCCTTGATTTTATAACCCCGCCAGAATAAGTGGAACGCTGGCGGGGTTATGGGCCTTACCAGGTTGCGGATGGTCTAAAAATTCTTCCTTAAAAATTCCCAGGCATTATCGTGCATAAACCTTTCGACGATCTCATCCGGACTAATCCGGTTAAAAGGTTTCAACTGGCCACTCAACGGTGAATTCAGATAATTGTATGCATGTTTTTCGAGGTAACTGTCGAGCAGCGCCATTTGTTCGGCACCCCAGAAACCATTAAGCGGGTCAATTAATCCGTCAAAATCCGAGCCTATGGTTTGAATGCCCCAGCCAAACATGTCTTCCCTGTTGAGGGTTTCGGCAATATGCTGAATCTGGTTCCAGATGAGTTTCGACCGGTGAAACAGCATATTTCTTCTGCTCAACTGCTTGCCGGCCTTTTTCAATGCACTTTTGCTGGCAACTCTCCGCTCATCGAGCTGAATGCCGAATAATCCATAGGATCGGGCAATTGCCACCAGTTCATCATCAAAAAAATTAATATCGCCGTCCATAAACATTCCAAAAGTATTCTGGTTGACAATTCGCATATTATCGGCTGATTTGTACCCGTTAACAGCGCCATGGCTTACAATCAGCGGTATGCTTTCTGACGGATATCCGGTTTTCAGGATCTGGTAATATTCGTTTCTGGTTACAACGCTCATGTGCTTGATGTCGATCAGTATTCGCCTGCCTGAGGTCTTGTCGAGCAATTTGTGCAGGACCTGCCTGCCAAAATCAGTAAACCCGCTATTAATACCCTGGGACTGGTCAGAGACTTGCGCCGAAATTCCATCCATACTTTTGGCGTGGCCACACAAATCGTTATAAAAATGGTGGGCAAAGGTGATAAAGAACAGGCGCTTTTTCCAGTTTTTCACAATTCCGATATTATCGAGAACTTGCTGCTGGTTTACCGGGATTTTCATGAGGTGAAGGCCTGTGTTAAATACGTTGGCCCCTTCGATGGTCAGA
This sequence comes from uncultured Bacteroidota bacterium, assembly GCA_903944895.1. GTDB lineage: Bacteria > Bacteroidota > Bacteroidia > Bacteroidales > 4484-276 > CAJATL01. The sequence goes on along the minus strand of CAJATL010000355.1, from coordinate 21,383 downwards.
ATGAGATAAATGGTGTTTGACGTCCGGTCAGGATCATTAACGATCTCATCAAAACCGGATACCAGTTTATACCGGCATTTTTCGCCTTCAATTTTCATTTCAACGCCGTCGAGTTGCTCGTAAAACTTATAAATGTTTTGCAGGTCGGTGAAGTAATCTTTCATCGTCTGTAAATGGTCGATCCGCTTTTTACCAACACCCATCACCAGGTCTTTCAGCAGGTCGGAAGGCAGATTATCGCCCAGTTTATTCAAAACAAACCCTTTTTCGAGGGGATAGAGCGATATAAAAATCACATGCGCACCTCCATAACACAAGGAGGACATGTCGGATTGCGTAAATTTCGTTATCGAAATCGCAACGTTAACGGCTTTATCAATTAGCGTAGGTGGATCATAATACCAGACGCTGTTTTTGGCAAACCTGTTTTTATTATTTTGTCCGGGCACGGTGTCGAAACTCTTGCCGAAAGGTTTCATTGCCGGGTGACAATGCAGGTCGATAAATTGATTATTCATAATAGTAACATTTAATTGTTAAACATGTTTTTTATTTATTAATGAAGTCATGAAAATCATCGGTTTATCAAATGCACATTTTATAATTAAAAAGGATTTCATAAAAAAGCACTTAAAGTTACTTCATTTTTTTGCCTTTGGCAATAGTTGGCGGTCATAAAGTACATGAAACCTGAACATTCGATGAAAGGATTAGCTAAAGAACATTTCGAAGGGCAATTATCCTGATCTTATGAATATAAGAATCTGATTACGCAGTTTCAATGATTTGAGAAAGATCATTTCGATGAAGCAATTAAGCAATAAAGAAGTTGGCTGAATTTTGCCATTTTTTGTTCGTCAATTGCTATTACTTTTGCAAGTCCGGAAAATCATCCATTTTGGAAACTCAGATTTCGGAAAACAAATTTTTGAATACTGATAAACTTATTAAAAATATGACTAACCGATTGATTAAAGCAGGGCTTCTGACTTTATCCCTGAGTGTGATTCTTTCCTGCTCCAACAACAAAACCGAAACAAAGCAGCAAGCAAAATCCGTCATGGAAATTGAGGCTTTTGTGGTTGCAGCATCACCCCTCGACAATATTATCAAAACCACCGGCAGCATCCTTCCCAACGAAAAAATGGAGTTGCGCAGCGAAGTCTCCGGCAGGATTGAGAAGCTCGGATTTCAGGAAGGAGCACCTGTTAAGAAAGGGGCAGTTCTTGTTCAGATTGACGATTCCGAACTCAGGGCGCAGTTACAGAAATTCAATGCTCAGATGCGCATTGCCAAAGAAGACGAAAACAGGAAACGGCAGTTGCTCGAAATCAACGGAATTGCCCAGGAAATTTACGATGCATCGCTCACAAAACTCGAAGAGCTTGAAGCTGATATTGCCCTCACCAACTCAAAAATCAGGAAATCGAAGATTGAAGCGCCTTTCAGCGGAACCATCGGATTGAGGTTTGTAAGCGAGGGAGCCTGGGTTTCGACAGGCGAAATTATTTCGACACTTGTCCAGAACGATCCTGTAAAAGTCGAATTCAGTGTTCCCGAAAAATATGCGCCTGATTTAAACAAAGGAATGGCTGTCGAATTTACCATTGCCGGATTGGAAGAGACTGTCGTAGCCAAAATTTATGCCACCGAGCCACAGATTGATGCCACTACCCGTTCGATGAAAGTACGGGCACTTACCTCAAACCCGGGCGGTTTGCTGATTCCGGGAGCTTTTGCCGAATTAACCATCAATCTCGGAACCATCGAAAAAGCCCTGATGATCCCCACTTACACCATTGTCCCACTGCTCAATGGCCAGAATGTATTTGTTTACAAAAATGGGAGAGCAATACTTACCGCCGTTGAAACTGGCATCAGAACCGAAAAAATGATCCAGATCACCAGCGGATTAAATGACGGCGACACCATCGCAACTACAGCTCTTTTATCTTTAAAGGATTACATGCCTGTGACCGTAAAAAAAACTGATCAAACAAACACCAGCAACTAATGAACATTTCTTCAGTTTTTATTAACCGGCCGGTACTTTCCACTGTCGTTTCGATCCTGATTTTGTTGTTTGGGATTATTGGTTTTACATTTTTAGGGGTCAGGGAATATCCCAGCGTTGACCCGCCTATCGTAACCGTTACCACAAATTATCCGGGAGCCAACACCGATGTTATCGAATCGCAGATTACCGAACCTTTGGAAGAAGCCATCAGCGGGATTGCGGGCATCCGCACCTTAACATCGACAAGCAGCGACGGCCGAAGCAGCATTGTTGTCGAATTTAACCTCGGCGTTGATATGGAAGCCGCGGCCAACGATGTGCGCGACAAGGTTTCAGGAGCCGTTCGCAGTCTGCCAGCCGACGCTGATCCACCCATTGTTCAAAAATCCGATGCCGACGCCCAGACCATTCTTTCGATTACGGTTCAAAGTGATAAACGCAGCTTGATCGACCTGACTGATTTTGCCACCAACACTTTTAAAGAAAGGCTTCAGACCATCGAAGGGGTGAGTGAAATTCGTATCTGGGGCGAACAAAAATATTCGATGAAACTCGAATTTGAACCTTTAAAACTTGCCGCCTATGGCCTCACTCCGCTGGATGTGCGCACTGCCCTGCTCCGCGAAAATGTTGAGATTCCTGCCGGTCGTATCGAAGGCCTCACCAACGAGTTGACGATTCGTACCTACGGACGTCTTACTTCGGTTGAAGAATTTAATGACCTCATTATTGCCGAACGAAAAGGTACGCTCATCAGGATGAAAGACATCGGGGAAGCACGGCTTGCACCGGAAAACGAACGCACCCGCCTGAGAGGCAACGGCGGGATCCCGATGGTTGGAATTGCCATGAATCCACAGCCCGGAGCCAATTATATCGAAATTGTTGACGAAGCTTTCCGAAGGGTGGAGCAAATAAAAAAAGACCTGCCTCCCGACATTAAAACCGGCGTGGCCCAGGATACCACCGAAACCATCCGTAAAGCCATCACCGAAGTCGAAGAAACAATCATCCTCGCTTTTATCCTGGTGGTGCTGGTGATCTATCTTTTTCTAAGAAATTTCAGGACGACATTAATCCCCGTTATCGCTATTCCGATTTCGTTGATTGGTTCCTTTTTTATCATGTATGTTGCTGGTTTCTCAATCAACATTCTTACTTTGCTTGGAATTGTACTCGCAACAGGCATTGTTGTGGATGATGCCATCGTGGTGCTCGAAAATATTTTTTCAAAAATCGAACGCGGCATGAACCCGGTTGAAGCAGCCCACAAAGGTTCAAAAGAAATCGTTTTTGCGATTATCTCCACCACCATTACGCTGGCTGCGGTATTTTTACCCATCATCTTTTTGCAGGGGCTAACAGGAAGGCTTTTCAGGGAATTTGGAATCGTAGTTGCCGGATCCGTCATCATTTCAGCGGTAGTGTCGCTAACTTTGACACCGATGATGAGTTCGCGTTTTCTGAGGCATCATGATAATCCCAACTGGTTTTTCAGGAAAACAGAGCCTTTCTTTCTCAGCCTGATCAGCAATTATAACCGCTCCTTAACAAACTTTGTCCATCGCCCCTGGCTTGGCCTGATCATTATGGCTGTTTCGCTGGTCATGATATTTTTCATCGGCAGGGAAATCCCTTCTGAACTTGCACCTATGGAAGACAAAAGCAGGCTGCGTATCATGTCAACTGCTCCCGAAGGAACCTCTTTCGACAAGATGGATGAATACATCAAAGAGATTATTCAACTAGTCGATACGATGCAGGAGAAGAAAACGCTGCTCACCGTAACAGCGCCGGGTTTCGGATCTTCACTCTCGACAAATACCGGTTTTGTACGATTAACGCTCGTACCACCATCCGAACGTGAAAAAAGCCAGCAGGAAATTGCCGATGAACTGTCGGCCATGATGCGGAAGAAGAATTTTGCACGCTCCTTTGTGGTGCAGGATCAAACCATCAGCGCCGGCCGCGGAAGTTCATTCCCGGTGCAATTTGTAATTCAAGCGCCTACTTTCGAAGCCTTGAAAAAGGTAATCCCGGTTTTTCTGGACAGTGCTCAAAACAATCCGGCCTTTAGCATGATCGACATCAATCTTAAATTTAACAAACCCGAACTCAGGATTGAGATCGACCGCAACAAAGCCCGCGAAATGGGCGTTGCAGTGCGCGATATCGCCGAAACCATTCAACTTTATTTTAGCGGTCAGCGTTTTGGATATTACATCTTTAAAGGAAAACAGTACCAGGTAATCGGTCAGGCGGCACGCGAAAACCGCAACGACCCGCTTGACCTCAAAACCATTTCGGTGCGCAACAACAAAGGCGAAACCGTGCAAATCGATAACCTCATCAAACTCACCAACCAAAGCACGCCACCGCAGCTTTACCGCTTCAACAGGTACGTTTCGGCCACCATTTCGGCAAACCTTTCACCCGGGGTTTCCCTGGGACAGGGCATCGAAGAAATGGATAAAATTGCCGCCAAGGTCCTCGACGAGAGTTTTAATACCAGCCTCGACGGCGTTTCAAAAGAATTCAGCGAAAGCTCCAACAGCCTGATTTTTGCCTTTTTACTCGCATTAATCCTGATTTATCTCATTCTTGCAGCCCAGTTCGAGAGCTTCTCCGACCCGCTGATCATCATGTTCACGGTGCCGCTGGCGCTTGCCGGCGCCATACTTTCGCTCTGGCTTTTTAACCACACCTTAAATATTTTTAGTCAGATCGGGATTATCGTCCTGGTGGGAATTGTCACGAAAAACGGAATCCTGATTGTTGAATTTGCCAACCAGCGAAAATCGGATGGTCTCGAAAAAATTCATGCCGTTATCGATGCCGCCACCCAACGATTCAGACCGATTCTGATGACAAGCCTTGCCACCATTCTCGGCGCATTACCCATCGCCCTTGCCCTTGGCGAAGCCTCCACAAGCCGCATCCCGATGGGAATTGTAATTATCGGCGGACTGGCATTTTCGCTCATCCTTACTTTATACGTCATTCCAGCCTTGTACATTTATTTATCTTCCAAAAAAGGTGTTAAAAAAATATGAAACCTGCATCAAAACTAATCATCCTGATTTTGCTGTTGGCGCTATGTCCGGGAATTTCATTTTCCCAGCCGCCCGACACCATCAGTTTCAGAGATATACTTACCATTGCCCTCGAAAATAACTACCAGTTAATCATCACAAAAAACGATGCCGAAATTGCTGTAAACAACAATAGTTTTGGAAATGCCGGTTTTTTGCCTACCCTCGATGTGAGTGCCGGCAATAGTACTTCAGTTGTAAACAGCAAACAGGAGTTTTACGATGGGCGGGTTAAAGATGTAAACGGTGCTCAGAATAACGCTTTTAACGCGCTTGCCGAACTCAACTGGACGGTTTTTGATGGTTTAAAGATGTGGGCTTCCAAAGACCGCCTGGCCGAACTGGAAAACCAGGGGATGCTCAATGTTCAGTTGGAAATCGAGCTTACCTATCTTGATCTGGCGATGCTGTATTACGAACTGGTACAACAGCAAAAACTGCTTCAGGTTCTCAAAAATTCGATGGAAGTCAGCCGCGCACGGCTGAGCCTGGCCGAGAAAAAATACACCATCGGGGCATCCTCCGAAGTTGACCTTAACCAGGCAAAAATCGATATGAGCGAGGACAGCACCCGCCTCATCAAACAGGAAGTGATGATTAAGAATCTCCAGGCCGACATCAACGTTGTGGCGGCACGGCCACCCGAAATAAAGTTTGCAGCCAGCAACGATATAAGCCTCGAAGCAACGCTGGATTACGCAACCTTGCTCACTTCGATGCAAAATCAAAACTATATGCTTTTAATTGCCCGCAGCGAAGCAAAGATCAGTAATCTGGAAATTAAAGAAAAAAATGCAGCGCTGATGCCCCGCTTGTCGCTGTTTACCGATTATTCATTCGCAAAATCAAAGAGCGAAACCGGCCTGCTTCAATCAAATACCACCTCCGGGCCGGCCTTTGGCGTGACTTTTAGTTACAATCTTTTTAACGGTTTAAACGATCGGCGCGAAATCAGAAACAGCAAAATAAACTACGAATCGGCAACCGTGCGCGCCGAACAGGTGCTGAATAGTTTAAACGCCGATCTTTACAAGTCGTTTAATTCGTATATCGGCGCTTTGCAGGAAGTTGCACTCGAACAGAACAACCTCACCAATGCCGGGAAAAACCTGACCATTGCCATCGAACTCTACAAAGCCGGCGCCATCAACGAAATCGATTTCAGAGATATCCAGCAAAAGGCCCTCGAAGCCGAAAACCGCCTCCTTACCGCCGAATACCTTGCCAAAATCGCCGAACTCAACCTGCGGCAGCTTAGCGGGAGGCTGGGGATTTAGGGAAGTTGCCAGTGGGAAGTCGGAAGTCGGAAGTTGACAGTCGCCAGTTGCCAGACGGCAGTCAGCAGTGGGCAGTAGGCTGTTTATAAAAACTAATTGCTTATGGAAATCAGTATTTGATCCAATTTCGTTTGGTTAAAAAATATAAAATGGAACGCGGATTAAAACTTTTTATGATACAAGAAATCCGCGAAAATCAGCGTTGCTTGCATCAGCGTTATCAGCGTTCTAACCCTTAACTCAACGATATTGGTGCTTAATCGCTCATTTTAATAAACCGCAGTTGTTTGATGACATCTTTCGAATTTCTGAGCTCCAAAATATAAACGGAGGCAGGGAGCGAATGAATCCCGATGGACGATTCTTTGTTTCCACCGGTCAGCAGGCCTTCTTTCATCACAACCCCATGTACGTCGGTAATCCGATAATTCAGGTTTGCCAGGTTACCGCTGCTGCTTTTCACATAGAGCGTCGTATTGGCTGGATTCGGATACAACGAAAATTCATCATCTTTTCCGAGTTCAGGCGTCGAGGTATAGATATCGTAAAAGTAAGCATCAAAACTTAAGTCGAAAATATTCGAAGTATTCAAGGTGTCAAGAAAAACGGCATTCAGGGTGTCCAAAATCAAACCATTATTTCCCCAGCTGAGGAAGGTAAAGCCTTCAGCCGCAATGGCTTCAATTTTTACCGGAAGTCCGTTAAAATAAACGCCCTGCCAGGGATAGGTATCGGGGGTAATGGTGCTGATACGGATTTTCCCGGATCCTTCGGGGTAAACATTAAGTGTCAGTCCAACCTGGTTGGGTAATTCAAAATTCGACATGATGTGGTTTCTTACCTGGCTGGTTCTTGTTGTAAGCTGGTATTGAAATTCGAGATGGTTATTCTCAAAAGCCGTCATCTGTCCCTGAATGTTATTCGGATCGCCCCAGCGTGCGTATTCAGCAGGCATTTCGACCACCGTTTGACCATACATGCTATTCTCGCGTGAAATAATGACCTCATTTTTGTAAGTTGTATTCATCACATCTGCAAAGCGGTTGATGAAATAGTTCCTGAAACGGTCGTTTTGGATGCCTCTCAGCCAGACATTAATGTACGGGTTGCCGGGATCATAACTTTTCATGTAGGCAATATGATCATAAAAACAATCTGTCCAGCCATTTGGGTACATGGCCAGCTCCTGATCGATCAGGCAAAAGCGCCACCTGAAGTCGGTTTTATCCGAACGGTAAATCTTCACATTATTCCAGGGCCAGTCGGTATTTCCCATCCATGATTCACCGATGATGTAATCGTTATAATACGTCAGATCAAAATAATGGTCAGCCTGTGTCCAGAAGGATGTATCTGCAGGATTGATCTGCGCAAAGGCCGAAACATCTTCATAAAACCCGTCCACCGAGCCTTCGACAGCGCGCAAAACACCGCCATACCAGGCGGTTACCGACAGAATATCGGTTTGTTCGGGATCAGCGCCTTCCAAAATTCCAAAATATTCCAGGTCAATTTTCTCACGCAACTCATAAAGTCCGAAATAGCTCCCGTTGATGTACACCGAAACAGGGCGCCAGGCCGAGTAATAATTATTCAGGCCCGCTCCCATCGCCGACACCTGACAGGCATCTTTGTATGGAAACACCAGGTATTGGTTACTTCCGTTGCGCAGATAAAAATTGCTGAATTTCGTCCGCCAGGGCTTGTCGGGAATCACCGGATAATAAATGGGGCCGTCACCTAAAACCGCATCATCCAGCTCAACCCTGAACGAATGCTGTGGATTTGAGCGCGCTCCACCCCATCCACCATCCATCTGGATTCCTGTTCGCTGCGAAAATATTAGGTTCTGGTCCGAAGTAAAATATTCGACATAAGCCGACTTTTCCCAATCGAACCACCAGTTATCAAAAATCCCGTTTTCTCCGTAAAGATTGTCGTTGGCCGTTGCCAGCGAAAGTACCGGCGTAGCATGGTTTACGCCAAATAAATAGGAAGAAACCGCATTTGGACTGGGCAAAATGTCGATTGCAAATGCCTTTGCCTTTAATACAACCGAAGAAGAAATATTGATGGGTTCACCGGTATAAAACTGAGATGAGATCGTAGGTTCACTGCCATCGGTGGTGTAGTAAATGGCCGATGGATCGAAATTCGGATTTTCGATGCTAACATTTACCGGCAAATTGCAAAATCCCGAAGGAACTGAGAAAACCGGTGCCAGCAGGTATCCGGAATATGGGATCGAAAGATTATTTGTTAACGACGGCGTTGACTGATGAAACAGGAAAACATTGGAAGCCCCATCCGGTAATGATCCGCTGCTGTTATCCAGGTCACTGCAATTTACCATTAAAGAGCTTAAAAGAACCTGTTTGGATGAAAAAAGATAGACAGTTTCGCCTGAGGAGGAAATTTTGAAGCTGGTATGAAGGAAATTATTCGGATTTACGGGTTCAAACGCCGAAGTAAGATCAGTCAGCGTGACCAGCTTCATGTGAATGTCGATATAATCATAGGTGGTATTCGGATCGGTTGAAACCACATCAAAAGCAAGGCTGGTAATGTCGCCGGCTGATAAGCCCGCTTCGGTGAGTTCCGATGCCAGGATCAGCATTTGATGCCGTGCCCCCCAATACCAGTTACCGTATGGTGCAGGATAATCGGTTGGCGAATTCTGGACAGTGCCTGTGCCCACAGCAATGCCGTTTAATCGCATGTTTGGCCGCTGATAAGCCCGGCTCCCATAACCAGCAGAGCAGGAAGCAGGACTCCCATCCTGATAATTAAGCAGCGATGACCTGAAAGCTGTTGCAGTCTGATTAAAAACCGAATTCGTGGTGTATCCGACGGAACTATACGAACAGGTGTTAATCAGAATATTGGAAACCCCGTCCCAGTAAAAGGGAGCGGTAAATTCATGCGTATTCCAGCCAACCACTGGCACATAAACGCCCGTATTTATCACGCTGAAAAAGCCTGAAACAGGCTTACGGTCTTTGCCACTGCATAAAACGGTCCTGAACTCACCCGGTAAAAGTTTAATATTCGGAAAAATCCATTTGGCTGGATTGTTTGCATTATCGCTGATGGAGTAATCGAGAAGACTTATCGTATCAGAAGCGGCATTGAATAATTCAATCCAATCGGGATAATCGCCATCTTCATCGGCAATGGCTGAATAATTCATGTTGCTCCCCTCGTTGATTACCACCTGGGCAAACACTCCGCTAACAAGAAAAATAAAAGCAACAAAGGAGGAACATAGCTTCTTAAATATCATCTGATTAATCATTTCTCCGGAACATTTCAACTAACGAAATTTCATCATCATTCAAAGAAAATCCTCATCCTGATTTGCAGTAACACGGGTACGTTGCCTGATTCTCATTTCATTACACCAAAATGAAAAACCCTATTCCATCTTTCAAAAACCGTAAATCCCGTTACCACAATTTGCCGACAAGTTTTTCATTGCATAAAGAAACAAAGAAACCTGATAACTATGTATTTTCTTTGAAAAAATTTGTTCAAAGAGGTCAGTGTAAAAGCTGTTGATTTTGGGCTAAAGCCCGGTAACTAATTGGTTTTCAATTTCCCCTACCTTAGTTTCGACAAGCTCAACTACCGGAGTGGGGGCAATTGATGTACATGAAATTCCGGGCTTTAGCCACATTCCTTTGAATTTTCGATGCGTTTTTAGACTATTCTCTTTAATTATTTCCAATATTTCACCAGTCTAAAACTTCCGGAGTCCGCATTCTGACTTTCATCTTCCTGCATCCGTCTTCCGACTTCCGACTCCCGACTGCCGACTTCCGTCTTCCGACTCCCGACTCCCGACTCCCGTCTTCCGTCTTCCGTCTTCCGTCTTCTGACTTCCGACTGCCGACTGCCGTCTTCCGACTACCGACTGCCGACTGGCAACTGCCGACTTACGCCTTACGCCTATAACCCAACCTCTTTCAAACTAATTTTAATCCTTTCAAAAGTCCGTTCGATATCATGATCGAGGCCAACCGAGAAACGGATCAGGCCATCCGAAAGTCCCATTTCTTTCTGAATATCATCAGGAACCTCAGATGACGTGCTTTTACCCGAGTTGCTGAATAAAGTTTTAAAATATCCCAGACTTACAGCCAGGTAACCGACGCCTTCTTTTTCCATTTTTTCCATCAGTTCCGAAGCTTTTTCGGCAATTTTAACGTCAATAGCCAGCATACCTCCAAAGCCAAAAGCCGGATTGTACATACTTTTCAGCAGCTCATGTCCTTTATGATCTTTTAACCCGGGATAAATTACCCTTAGCCCCATTTCGCTTAACTTTTCGGAAAGATACAGCGCATTTTTACTGTGCTGCTGCATCCTGATATGTAAAGTGTGCATGTTCTTTAAAATTGAAGAAGACCTCAAAGGATCGAGTACGGGGCCTAAAAGCATGGCGGTTCCGTTGTTTACGTCAATAAGGGCATTGATAAATTCGAGGCTTCCGCAGATGGCACCGGCAACACAGTCGTTTTTGCCGTTCACAAATTTGGTAAGACTATAAACCACCACATCGGCACCAAACTTTGAAGGAGAAACCATCATGGGTGTGAAGGTATTATCAACCACCAGTTTAAGTCCGTGTTCGTGAGCCATGGCAGCCAAAGCAGGAATATCCGAAATCTCAAGCATCGGGTTGGTCATGGTTTCGGTGTAGATGATTTTTGTATTTGGCCGGATTGCTGCCTTAACCTGAGCAAGGTCGGTGATATTTACGAACGTCACCGAGATGTCGAACTTTTTGATGTAATTGCTCAGGAAAGCATAAGTTCCGCCATAAGTAGTCATACTCGAAACGATGTGGTCACCGGCATTGCAAATCTGCAAGATTGCCGAAGTTATAGCTCCCATTCCCGAAGCCGTTACCCACGCTGCCTCGCTGCCTTCCATGGCTGCGATGGCATCGGCCAGGTATTTGTTGCTGGGGTTCCAGTGCCTTGAATATAAAAAGCAGCCCTCTGCTTCGCCTTTAAAGGTTTCGAGCATGGTTTTTGCCTGCATAAAAGTGAACGTTGCCGAATCGCACACCGAAGGGTTTACGTCGCCATATTCGCCAAATTGTAATAAATCCTGAATGTTGCTTGCCGGATCGAATTTCATAATAAATATTTTTTTAGTTAGATTTTTACTTTCAATACGGAGGCAAAATTAATAATAACAGAATAATTCAATTCATATTCATCCAATATTACAAAATATTGTAAGTTATTTATCGCAATTTATTAAATATCGTAAGCTACAAAAATGAAATCCGGATTAATGCTTACAAATTGAAAGGAAAATGGCTGTGACAGGAAAAATTCATGTAAAATTGGAGAATTCCAGATGATGCTTTAATCGAAAACCTTGCGGAAAAAAGAAGGAAGCAATGGTTTAAAGATTAGAGAATCCCGGCATTTTTAAGGATTTCGAGCAGCTTTGGTTGAGATTCGGCCTGTTTGATAAAAATCGCTTTCATCTTTTCGTTTTCTCGTTTTAGTTCTTCAATTTCTGATTTTATCGGAGCCAGGGTTGTTCGCCTATCCCAGATTATGAAACCTAACATAAAAATGATTAATGCAACAACCACACCGAGTATCCAATAGATTGGATCAAATTTATCATCCATTGAATCAAATCTTTTATCAATAGCTTCAAATTTTGCGTTCATTTCATTACGAAGGCCATTCAAATTGGCTTCAACCTGAATTAATCTATCTCTGTCGGCAAGCGTGTAAGGTACTTCCTGTTGCTGGGCATTCGAATAAATGCCAGAAATCAGTAAAACTATGATGATGAAATATTTTTTCATTTTCTAATAATTTACAGGCAAAGATAAGTGTAATTATTAAAAACATATCATTTTTTTTCAATTGATCTGATGGATTAGACATGAACAAATCACCTGCTAAACCTAAAAAAACTCGGATGAATCTCAAAACCTGATTAAATTCAGTGTGGATTCCCCATAGTAGTCAGGTTAAGCCCATGAAGTTTAGATTTTCCATAGCCCAGTCAGCCAGTTGGCGGATTGGGATTGTTGAAATTACCAACAAAAAGATGGCAGGGCGTTTACGCCCTTTTAGTCATATAGCGATCTTTATCCATGGAAGGTCGTAAACGACCTGTTGCTTCTTTTAATCAACTCTTAACCCGGTGCTAAAGCACCTGGCTATGGATACATTTCCACAGAAAAAGTCAATATGATAGCTTAACCTGACGGCGATAGTTGATTCGCCTACTCCAAAAGATACTGCTCCAGCAGCTTACGCAGGTTTTGGTAATCGTAAACCACGGGGAGTTTTGGATAATCGTCAATGACGTTTTGTGGTGGGCGGAAAAGGATTCCGACTTCGGCTTGCTGGAGCATCGTAACGTCGTTGTACGAATCACCAAAGGCGATAACCTCGTATCGAAGACTTTGCAGGGCTTCGACAACTTTTCGCTTGGGGTCTTTTTGCCTCAGCGTATAATCAATAATGTTGTCGTGCGCGTCGATCACGAGTTTGTGGCAAAAAAGTGTGGGGCGATCCAACTGTTTCATCAGCGGGTCGGCAAACTGGGCAAAGGTGTCGGAAACAATGATTACCTGGGTGATTTCCTTAAGCCAGGCCAGAAACTCTTTTGCGCCGTCCATTGGTTTGATGGTGGCAATCACATTTTGAATATCCTTTAATTTTAGCCCATGCTCAGCCAGGATTCTTATTCGCTGTTTCATTAAAATATTGTAGTCGGCAACATCGCGGGTGGTAAGCCGGAGTTCGGGAATTCCGGTTTTTTCGGCAACGTTAATCCAGACTTCCGGAACAAAAACGCCTTCAAGGTCGGAACATATTACGTACATATTTTTTTATTTTTAAGATGAATACTTGTTAATTGATTAACTTTTAGAGGTTGTCTCAAAACTTTAAAATCTTAACGCAGAGAACCGCAAAGTAAGAACGCGAAGAATCGCAGAGATTTATTTTTCAACTTTATACCTCTGCGGTACTTTGCGCATGCTCTGCGAAACTCTGCGTTAAAAAAGATTTTCGGAGAACTTCCTTAAACATTTTTAAAACTTCCATTTTAGATAATTTTTAAATGCCTCGTAATCGTTTTCCAAAGTATCGTATTTTTCGGGTTTGTCTTCCAAACCGTGTAAACTTGGTGGCAATTCGGGATCAAAATTCAGAATCTCCCTTATTTGCTCCGGGAATTTGGCCGGATGCGCCGTTTCGAGCGACACACAAAGTTGTTGGGGATTATCAAACTCAGGATTTTGCTTTAAAAAAACTTCCAGACCACGCCAGCCCACCGCTCCATGAGGTTCGAGCAGAAGTTGGTAATTTTCCCAGGCCGATTTGATGGTTTGTTTGGTTTCGGCATCTGTAACGCTGACTGCGAATATTTCGTTGCGGATTTTTTCCATATCCGGCATTTTGGAGATGTTGCCTTTTTCGTCCATCATGCCACCATAAAGAGTCACAAAACGCGCCAGGTTGCTGGGATGGCCAACATTCATCGCACTCGAAATACAGTTTCTGGAAGGTTCGATTTTGTTGTATTTCCCGGTTTTGATAAAAGCGGGGAACTCGTCATTTTCGTTGGTAGCAATTACGAATTTCTTAACCGGAAGCCCCATCTGCTTTGCCAGCATTCCTCCCATCATATCGCCAAAATTGCCTGATGGCACCGAGAAAATAACTTCTTCACATGAAGGAAATTCACAAAGCCTGGTGTAGGCATAAAAATAGTAAACAATCTGCGGGATAAGCCTTCCAATGTTGATAGAGTTGGCCGACGAAAGGTTCAGGTAATCGAGCTCAGGATCTGAAAATGCCTGCTTTACCAATGCCTGGCAATCGTCGAATTTGGCATCCAGACCGATAATCCGGATGTTTTCGCTCAAAGTCGTCATTTGCTTGCGCTGCCGCGGAGTGACCTCATTTTGCGGGAAGAGTACCACAACATTGATATTTTTGAAACCATAAAAAGCATTGGCAATGGCGCTGCCGGTATCGCCTGAGGTTGCGGTTAAAATTAATAATTTACGGTTGTTTTTTTTGAGATAATAGTTCATCAACCGGCCCATCATCCTGCCTGCAAAATCTTTAAACGATGCTGTTGGCCCCTGATCAAGGCGCATCACGTATTTACGGTCAGTAACCCTTTCAAGCGGCACTTCGTAGTTGTACGCATCTTTAACCAGTGCTTTCAATTCGTTTTCGTGGATGACACCCTGTAAAAATTTGCCGATAATTATTTCGGCAATTTCAAAATATTCCATCGATTTCATCCATTTCAGCAGGTCGTGCGAGATTACCGGAATATTTTCGGGCATGTACAAACCTTTATCCGGTGCCTGACCTTTTAGCAAGGCTTCATCAAAATGCACAGTTGGTGACTGGTGGTTTGTCGAATAAAACTGTATTGTTCCTTTCATCATTTATCTCCTTAAAGTTGCTGAAGAAGCTCCACCAGCCGAAAACTCCGGCGAAGTGGCTTTTATTTTTTTACCATCTAAAACTGCCAATGCCCGCTCGAGATCGGCAATTACGTCGTGGGGATGTTCGGCGCCGACGCACAAACGAATTAAATTCATAGGAATGTCGGCCAGCCTGCGGCCTTCTTCGCCCTGCTGCGAATGTGTTGAAATGGCAGGAATTGTAGCAACCGACTTTATTCTTCCCAGGTCGGTAGCTCGCCAGATCCGCTGAAGGCCATCGAAAACATCACGGGCTGCCTGAGCGCCACCTTTTACACGGAACGACATCAAATGGCCGTAGCGGTTCACTTTTTCGCCGTATTGTTCGTCAAATTCCGAATCAACAAGCCATAAATATTCCGAAGCTAGTTTGTGCAAAGGATGCGATTCAAGACCTAAATAATCGACCTGTTCGATGTGTTTGTGGTTTTCGAGATATTTGGAAACCGTCATTGTTGAACGGCTCTGCAAATCAACCCGCGATCGCAAAGTCCGGATATCGTTGATGGCAAGAATAGCATTCATTGGCGAAAGATTCGGGCCATTGTCGCGGTTGGGAAGGGTTTTGCAGTACATCGAAAAATCAGCTTTCATTTCAGGATTATCCACATTCGAAGTAAGGTTTTTCCGCGAAATCACTGCTCCTGATATTCCAAATCCGCTGGTATTCAAAGTTTTGGAAACAGATTGCACAACGATGTCGGCGCCAAGTGCCAGAGGCCGCATTAAAGCAGGAGTTGCCACCGTCGAATCAACAATCATCGGGATGCCGTGCTTATGGGCCAGGTCGATGATTTTGCTCAAATCGAAAAATGCCTGTCCGGGATTGCTCGGCATTTCGCCGTATAAAAACCGGGTATTTTCGTCGATCAGCTTTTCCCACTCGTTAATGTCGTGCGAATGAATTACTTTGCGCCATTCGACACCTCTTTCTTTTTGTTTCCGGATGGCGAATTGCTGAAATGTTCCGCCATAAATCTGAGTTGTGGCAACAAAATTTACCGGGCTTGAAGGATGTTTCGGATCGGGCAGAAGAAACGGGTCAACGGCTGTCTGGATTGCTGCCATACCCGAGGCTGTTGCGATACAGGAAGTATCTTCATCAGCGCCGTAACCTTCTAAAAGTGCCAGCACACCTTCGAGGTAATAAATTGTTGGGTTGGCAATTCGCGAATAACACCAGGTTGGAATCTGATAGCCGAGTGCTGCCTCCATTTCGTCGGAGTCGCGGTAAGCCTGCGAAGTTGACATATAAATTGGTTCGATGATGGAGCCCTGATTAAAATCGAGCGCTTCCTGCATCGAATAAATGCCATGCACAGCGATGGTGTCGAACCGACATTTTTTCATCTCCTTCAAATACTGTTGATGCCATGCTGCGGCGCGTTTTGCTGCTTCGAGATAATGGTTGATTCCTGTATTATTCATAATGCGCTACTTTTTTTTGTACTATTTATTTGATTAAAGAACAGATCACAACAAATTTATCAATGTTTTCATATCGGAATGATGAGAATTAATAACTGATTTTAAAACATCTGATATTTTTGAAAAGTGTAAGCTAAAATCGCTATTTTTGAGCCAAATTGAAATAATGTACTGATATGACGCATAACTTTCATCTTGATAGTTTAGATAAACGAATTCTTCAATACCTGATGAAGGATGCCCGGATGCCGTTTTTAGAAGTCGCCCGGAATTGCAAGGTTTCCGGAGCCGCCATTCATCAGCGGGTTCAAAAAATGATCGAAGCTGGTGTAATTTCGGGAACACAGTTTACCATCTCACCAAAAGGCGCCGGTTTTCAAACCTGCGCATTTATTGGTATCCAGGTCAATCTTACCTCCACAAGTACGCATGAAGAGGTTTTTCAAAAGATTAAGCAGATTCCCGAAATCGTCGAATGCCACCACATCACCGGAAAATATTCATTACTTCTCAAGATTTTTGCCCGAAGCAACGAACATCTGAAACAAATTATCGTTCAAAAAATTCAATCTATCGTCGAAATTGTAAACACCGAAACCTTTATTTCGCTGGAAGAGGGCTTCGTAAGGCAATTGCCGATTGAGTAGCTCATTTTTTACCATCGTTGAAAATAAAAAACCAGGTTTTTAAATACTTTTGCAGTGATAATGATTTGATGTTTCATTTTCATTACTATTAACATGAGCAGGTTAAAAAAGGATTTAAAAAAGTCGAACGGAAGTAATTTCGCAAAAAATAAATGGATTTACCTGGCAGGTATCTTGTTCCTGACCATCCTGATTTATTCAAATTCCATCAAAAACGATTTTATCTATCAACTGGACGATGATGTTTACATCACCAATTGCAACGACATTAAGGCTTTCGGCTCATCGAATTTTGAAGCCATATTTTCGACCGCTTATGCCGGTTTGTACCTCCCGCTGACCATGCTGACCTACATGATCGAATTTCATTTTTTCGGGCTTAACCCAACGGCTTATCATGTGGTTAACCTGTTGCTGCATCTGATAAATATCGTTCTGGTATTTCTACTGATTTTCAAAATTAAACCTAAACCACTCATCGCAGGCTTCGTTGCGCTGTTCTTTGCCATCCATCCCATGCATGTTGAAGCCGTGAGCTGGCTTTCGGAACGCAAAGATTTACTTTTTTCGATGTTTTATCTGATCGGCCTGAATACCTACGTTTTATTTGCGCAGAAAAAACAATCGAAATATTTCCTGATAACGCTGGTTGTTTTTATCCTGTCACTTTTATCAAAACCACTTGCTATCTCGTTTCCGCTGTTTTTGGTAATGATCGACTGGTATTTCGGGCGGAAATTTACCCTCAGGGTGATCATTGAAAAAGTGCCGTTTTTTGCTTTAAGCCTAATTTTTGGCCTTACGGCGATTTATTTTGCAAAAACGCTCAATCCTCAGGATAGTATAACGCCGGTATTTAGCTTGTTTAACCGGATTTTTATTGTCAGCGATGCGATTTTATTTTACCTCTACAAGGTTGTTGCGCCGTTTAATCTGTCGGTTTATCATTATTATCCAAAAACTGTAAACGGCCTGATCCCGTCAGGATTTTATTTTTCGGCAGTCCTCCTCCTTGCAATTGTCCTTTTGGTTTTATGGCTTTTGATTTATAAACTCAAAAATTCGCGCACGGATATTATTATCGGGCTGGCCTTTTTTGTCATCCCGACAGCTTTCGTGCTTCAGCTTGTTCCCGTCGGCCGGGCTTATGCTGCCGAGCGATACACCTATCTTTCGTACATTGGTATCTTTTTTATCATCGCATTTTTTGCCGACCAGTTTTTTAGCAATAAATCAGCGCTTTCGGCTAAGATGAAACCCTGGCTTACCGGACTTTTTATTCTGGTAACCTTCGTTTTTTCATACCTGACGTGGGAACGTAATAAAGACTGGAAAGAAAGCCTGACGATGTTTACCGATCTGATCGAAAAAAATCCTGAGCATGGACATCCTTACCTTGCCCGGGGAATTACAAAGTTCCAGTTTGGCGATAACAAAGGCGCTCTGGAAGATTACAACCTTTGTATTAAATACGATTCGACCGATTCAAAGGCTTACTCGAACAGGGCATCGGTGAGAGGAATTTTTCAGGATTACCAGGGAGCTTTGGATGATTGCAATAAATCGCTGCAAATCGAACCGGGCTATATCAACGCCCTTAATAACCGGGCGGCTGCAAAATTATACCTCAACGATCTGAATGGCGCTTATGAGGACTATTCGGCTACTATCAGGATTGATTCGCTGAATACGAAATCGTACAGGAACCGAATCGCCATTTCAGAAAAGCTGGGCAACAATGAACAATTATTGGCTGATTTCACCAAACTGGTGCAGTTAGAGCCTTCAAATCCGGCCAATTACGCCAACCGGGGTAACGTTTATTATAAAACAAAGAATTTTGCATCGGCCATCGAGGATTTTACAAAGGCCCTGCAGCTAAATGCTTCGCTCTACGCAGTTTACTTCGACAGGGGCAATGCATATTTTAATATTGCAAATTATGATCTTGCCGTTAAAGATTTTACGAAGGTCATCGACAACGAAAAAAACAAAGCACCAGCCTATTTCAACAGAGGAATTTGTTATCTGAAACTTAACCTTATCGAAAATGCCTGCAACGACTGGACGCAGGCCATGAATCTTGGAAACCAGGATGCAGTTAATCAAATTAACAGAAACTGCAAATAGTTATAAAAACCTCAAAACAGCAAAACCTTTTTGGTTAGCGAAATTCCTCCTCCGCTCAGGTGAGCAACGAAGATGCCCTTTAACCCCGGATTTAAGGCAAGGCTTTCGCCGGAATGGATTACATTTTCAAAAGCTTGTCGCCCATCTGTCGAAAATAGTTTCAATAAATAACCAGTGCTGTCATCACCGCTGAGGTGGTTTTCGAAAAATATCCGGCCATTTACGATTTTGAGTGTAAATTTTGGCACAAGTTCGCTACCGCTGATTTCGTTAGAAGCGTTGAGAAAAAGCCATTCGTAAGCATCCGGAAATTGGGTGCGCCACAAATATTCGTTGTGCTGCCCGCCGGGAACAATTTTCAGTTTAATTTCCTCCTCACCGAAACCTGCAGCATACAATGTATCAATCATATTTTCCATTTCCTGCACCAATCCGCCACTTTCGTTGTTGCCGCCCATGATGTAAAACTGCATCGGAAAATGCTTTCCGGTGGCGCTGGCGAAGGTATAGCACGAGTCGGAGTACCAGAAAGAAGGCGAAAAAATACCCGCCTTACTGAAAACCTCCTGGTATTTTACCGCAATGTAAAACGAAATCAAACCACCCAAAGAGCTGCCCATAACACCAGTATTTTCACGCTCCGGTTTAGTACGGTAATTTGCATCAATGTAAGGTTTTAAAGTTTCGACAATAAATTGAGCATAAAGGTCGCCATCACCGCCGCCATAATTTGGATTTGACCAGGGTGTGTATTCTGCAATCCTGTCGCCGCCGCCATTATCAACTCCAACAACGATGGGCACATCTTTTCCCGAATTAAAAAACGCATTCAACGATTCGTCCACTTCCCATTCTCCGGCAAAAGATGTGGCAACATCAAAAAGGTTCTGGCCATCGTGCATGTAGAGAACCGGGTACGATTTTCCGGAAGAGGCGTAATCCAATGGCAGCAAAAGCCAGATACGACGTGTGCGGTTAAATTGAGGCATTTCAAAATCTTCATCCATCACAATCACGTTTTCAGCCGCTGTATGCGTGGCACCTCCGGTATCTTCCCAGCTTAAAATGGACAATAGGAGTGTATCTGCGATGCCAAAGGTAAATGTCCGGTTTGGCAAAAAACCACCGTTTTCACCACCTTCAACGGTTTCCCAGCTTCCTCTGGTAAATTTAAATTCCAGGTTACCTGTACCTTCCAAAACGATTTGCAATTGGCTTAAAGCATTTGCTGTCAGCATAAAATCAGGGTTTCCGGGACTCCATCCGTTAAAGCTTCCCGCAATGTAAATATTGTCTCCAGGCGGCGTGTTTGCAGGAATAGATGTAACGATAATCGTCACATTGGCTGCATTTAACTGTAAGGCGAAAAAAAGCATTAGGATGAATGATGAAACAAAATTTCTTTTCATTTTTTGTTTTGTTATGATAAAAGACCGGAACTTCTAAAACTTAACCTGGATAAACCAGAAAAAAAATTCAAAATTCAAAATTCAAAATTCAAATTTTTCAGAAATTTAATTTGTCATTTGTCCCGATAGCTATCGGGATGACTTTTGTAATTTCTGCCAATAAAACCATCAATTTCCAAAATAAGAGCCTAATCCTCGGTACCAAGCATTACATTGCTGGCTTTGATGAGCACATAAACCTTTTTTCCAATGGCCAATCCGAGATTTTCGGCGGAAGTTTTGGTTATGATCGAAACGATTTCCTGACCACCGGGTAGCTCGATGATAACTTCAGAGTTTACCGAGCCGTGCTCGATTTTCTTTACTTTTCCTTCAAAGTTGTTGCGTGTGCTGACTTTCATACGTTTTGTTTTTAGATTACAAATAAGTGTATAAAAATAATAAAATTGCGAGACCATGAAATCCCTTTTAAAAAATTAATCCTGTAATCAGCTATTGAAAAGATTGTATTTGGTGAAAACACAAAATTTACATTCAAAAATCAAGGTTTGAACATTTTCGGAAATTAATAATCCGGTAATAAAAACAGGATTGTTACTTTTGAAGAAATATTTTACAACCTGAAGATTGATCATTGGTTATTATGAAGTCAGCACGTTATTATGAGGAATTGCAGCGGAATACATTGAAATGTAATCTTTGTCCGCATCATTGTGTTATAGGGGAAGGAAAGCAAGGGATTTGCAGGGTCAGAAAAAACACCGGAGGCGAATTATTCCTCGAGACCTATGGAGTCGTTTCGTCGGTTGGCTTCGATCCGATCGAGAAAAAGCCGTTGTACCATTTCCACCCCGGCAGTGTTATTTTTTCGGTAGGAAGTTATGGATGTAAC
>CAJATL010000354.1 GCA_903944895.1 uncultured Bacteroidota bacterium | reverse complement strand
CCGGCTTGATATTATAAACAGGACAAAGCGAAAACTCGGAGATGTCTTTTACAAAGACCATACGCAGGTATCCGAATTTTTCTGGCTCGACAATCTCAACAATAAACTTACCGAACTTTCGGAACGAATCAATACGATGGAAAAACTGGCTTTGGAGGTTTATTTTGATGTTGTGCCCATGCAACAAATTCCCCAAAGTGATTTCACAAATTGGGAAACTGATTTTATGAGCCTAAAGATGGACATCCTATACCCCGGCAGAAATTTACAAACCTCAATTCTTGCTATTTATGGAAGCCTGGCTGGTCTTGAGCAATTGTACGGCCTTTACAAATATTTGTGTCAAAAACGAAGATTCAAAACCAAAACATGGTTGGTTTATCTGACGCATGATACGAAAAGCAGGACACTTTTTAAGCACAAAGAGTGGGACGATTCTGAGAAGGCGTTAACAGAATCAGAGAAATTTAACCTTGTTGGAATCGAAATAGAGGTTACAGGTGAAGCAGTTGATATTTATCTAAAACCTGAAGAGGGCATTACAGAGTTTGAAATTGAGGGTGAAAAAGAAAGATGTAAAGTAATTGTTAGTACGAGTAAACCTGATAAATACAAAACCCCAGAGAATATCATCAGAAAACAGGCTTACGATGGAACCACCCAGTTTCCCATCCGGCGAACCATTACAGCCAATAGTATGAAAGATAAATCGTATAAAATGGAAATACCTGAACTGAGAGAAATGCCTGCTAAAATTGCTGAATATTTGGATGCCCGTTTCGAGGAACAGGTTCTTGAAGCCGTTTGTAACGGAAGGGAGGAAATATGAGCCGGCAAAAATTTGAAATACCTGTTTTGGTAAAATATTTTGATGGTAAGGTTTATGAAATCAGTCATTTGTTTACCGGGTTTCCAAAGGTTTCAGGAAGACGCTATGAGGAAGTTTTAATGGATTTTGAAAAAATAATCAGAAAAAAACTTGGATCAACAATTACAAACTTCGATGAAATCAACCACCTGTTTTGGTTTCAATTCAATCCCGAGTTGAAACTGTCTCATCAGCTCATGTCTTTCAATATCAACCGGTTTCATATCAGTGAGCGCTTCACGGTGATACAGTTTTTTATTTCCGGGCATCTTTTGGTATTGCTCCCCGATTTTGATGACCATATATTTATCGTAAACAGTGAGCCTGATGCAAAATCAACCAATGAGCAAATTGAATCAAGGGTAAAAAAACTTTTGCAAAAAACCATCGAAAACGCAGATGAGGAATTTAAGCCTGAAGATTTAAAAATCCCAAAAAAGGTATTTGTTACAACGATCGAAATTAGCCGGAGAATAGAAAATGAGATGCCCGACAAGGAGATGCAAATCTTTCCGTCAATTAGTTTATCGCATCAGAGGGAATTTAATGGAAAAGTGGAAATCGAAATAGTTGGTGAATGTTTGAACGACCTTTTTCCATTCGCTTTGCAGCGGGCTTATTGTGTTGATGATTTGGTAGAAAAACTTGCAAACCTGCTTTTCGGGAAACCCCATGCCGCCATAGCGATTGTAGGACCTGGCGGTTGCGGAAAAACAAGCATGATACACGAGGCGCTGCGTCGCTACCTGAAAACCATGAAAGATATTGGCGACACCATCAAGGGCAAAAAATTGAGCAAAATATATTTTTTCGATCCAAATCGTGTCATCAGCGGAATGAGTGTGGTTGGAATGTGGCAGCAGCGTATGGAAGCGATCATTCAATACATCATCAGAATAAGAAAAACCACATCCGAAGATGCTGATATTCTCTACACCGATAATCCGATAGGCTTGTTTCGTATTGGCTGCTCTTCGCAAAACAACATGACCCTCAGTAACTCCCTTAAACCTTACATCGAGAAAAGGCAGCTCAACTTCATCATCGAAGCTACACCCGAAGAGTGGCGTATTGTTGCGGAGTCCGACAGACGCTTTGCCGACTTATTTCAGGTGATCAGGATAAATGAATATAGCTTTCGCCAAAGCGCTGATGTGGCTATCCTGAAACGAATAGAATTAGAGGATGATTCCGAAACAAGATTCGATCACGAGGCACTGCTGAAAGTATTCAACATGCACCGGCTTTATTTGCGATCGGAGGCTTTGCCGGGAAGCGTCATTAAGCAAATGCAGCAAATGGCCGTTAAATTTCCGCAGGAAATAACCACCCGGATGGTTGAAGAAGAGTTTACCAGCCTTACGAAAATGAACCAAAAACTTTTCGAAAAACAAAAAATCAGCGACCGCAATCTAAGGCACGAATTACAAAAGAAACTCATTGGCCAGCCTCAGGCCATCGAAACATTAAGTAATATTATCCACCTCCTTAATGCCAACCTTAACGATCCCCAAAAACCAATGGTTTCGGCTTTGTTTATCGGGCCAACAGGTGTGGGGAAAACGCAGGCAGCAAAAGTCCTGGCCGAATATCTTTTCGATAGCAGCGACAGCCTGGTGCGTTTCGACATGAACGAATTTATTGACGGCGCCGCCGTAAGCAGGCTCATTGGAGATTTTTACAACCCCGAAGGACAGTTGACCGGAAGAATCAGGTACAACCCCTTTTGTGTTTTGCTCTTCGATGAAATCGAAAAAGCCCATCCCGATGTACTCGATTTGTTGCTGCAGGTATTGGGCGAAGGTCGCCTTACCGATTCAATCGGGCGCACAGTTGATTTTACAAATGCCATTATTATCCTTACCTCCAACCTCGGCGCCGAAAATGCCGGACGGGAATTAGGGTTTGTGAAAAACGAGCAATCACTGCAACAGATTTACAAAAAAGCTGTCGAAGGGTTTTTCCGGCCCGAAATGCTCAACCGGATTGATGAAATCGTCATTTTTAGAAGGTTAAAAATTGATGAAATCATCACCATTTCCGAATTGGTGATCAACGACATCCTTCGGCGCGAAGGCTTTGCCAGGCGAACAACCATTTTGAGGGTTCAGCAAAATGCACTTAAAGCTGTTGCACAAAGAGGCTTTGATCCTGCCATGGGCGCCCGTTCGCTAAAGCGCAACCTCGAAAAAGAAATCGTCGAACTTGCCGCCGATTATCTTACAGGTATCAGTCCCGAGGTACCCATTTTGTTTGAATTGTTTCTGGTTAAAGAAAAACTGAAACCACGCATTACACCTTTTGAACATGCCGAAAAAATTGAAATAACGCAGTTGCCCGACTTTAAAAACAATGGAAACCGCAACGAATATCTGACACATTTTCACGAATTACTAACAACTATCGGGGACGAAATCAACGACTTTCGCCTGGAAAATGCAGATGTTAACGGGTCGGAAACACACAGTATTATAAAAAACTATGAACTGCTCATCCTTCAGGAAGAAGTAAGGAACCTGCGCGAAATAATCGGAGAACGTCTGCTTGATATTGAACTTAGTGCGCGGTTCAGAACTGTGCAACAAACCGGTTTCAGAAAACGAAAGTACCATACCAATAGAGACTTTCGTGTATTTAATATTGATAAAAAAATACTGACCGATTTTTACCGGCAATCGGAAGTAGAGGAATACATCAGGGAAGTGGGTGAAGCCAATGCAAGAACATTGGATGATAGTGATGCCGAAATGATGACCTATTTCACAAGAATCTCATGGCTGCTTTATTTCTGGGAAGGCTATCTTGACAATTATATTGATGAAGTTCTGATACAAATTGAGCCGCTTAAACCTGCCGAAGGTTTTCATTATGATTTTATGCAGTTGCCGTTTATGAAGTTGTGGGATGAATTTCCTTTTAAAACAG
The DNA here is from genome assembly GCA_903944895.1 of uncultured Bacteroidota bacterium. Taxonomy (GTDB): domain Bacteria; phylum Bacteroidota; class Bacteroidia; order Bacteroidales; family 4484-276; genus CAJATL01. The sequence goes on along the minus strand of CAJATL010000354.1, from coordinate 5,982 downwards.
AGATGAATATCCCTGAAAAAGACACAAAACAAAACCATGTCGGTTTTATTAAAATGAAAGGTCCCGATATTTACAATATTTTAAAGCATGAGGAAGGTTTGCATATTTTTACTTTCAAAAACAATATTTACCCCGTATTGGTAAAGGTTAAAAGATTGGAAGAGGCGAGTTCTGATTTGCAACCTGGCAAAGTTGAAATGATGAACCACGAAAACCTTATCAATGATCTGAACCTGGGAAATATTACACTGAACGAAATACCGTGTATTAGCGGGAAAATTATCAGATTTTACGACCGGCAGGACAATTCTGAGAAATCGAGCGTCATAACAGATTTGAGATCCGGACTGAAATACCGTGCCGAAACATTGCAGCAGCGGGATGCCGAACTTTTATTCAGTGTCCACATTCCCGACAGCTTCAAACCTTTTATTAACAATCTTTAAACAATACCAAAATGCAACCTAATTCCAAAGAGGATTTTATTCAGGAGCTTGTAAAAATTCCGGTGTTATTCTGGAAAATGCCCGACAATCAAGTATTAGGACTGTTGATTGGTTCGAGTTATAAGCTCATTGATACCGACATTAACAATATCAAGGTTCAGTTTGCCGAACAAGTCAAGCTTTTGCATCAGGATTACCATCATGCCAATTTTCGCCCCTATTGCGAAATAGTGCAGCCTGAACTGATATCCATCCAGGTTTCGATAAAACCCTTTTTCAGAAACTACAATCAAATTTTTCCGGTGGCCGAAGTATTGAATATCAAATTGCCAGTTGTATCTGGGAAAGGGAAATTCAGTGGCTATGAGTGCCACTTGCCGGTTTTCAATCAGGAATTTTATTGTAATGAAAAGTCAGAAATAAAAATTATTGCTGAAAAGCTTGCCGCTGAAAATCTGCAAAATCTCGATCCCGGGAATATTTATTCCTATTTGTTTTTGGACGAACCCTGGATAGACGAAGTGAGGGTTATGTTGAAAGATAGCAACAAAATACACAATGCCTACAACCCAGTTGATGAAGTAACCTTTTTGAAAGAAATTGCCGACCTGCAACCTCCTCAAAAAACGTATAAACGAAAAAGCAACATTTTCCCGGAACAAACATGGGAACGGACAGAGTTTACAGAGGAGGTGATAAAAAAAATTATTGACGATAACGTGAATGTGATTGTTGTTGGTGAGCCTGGTGTGGGAAAAACATCAGTAATTACTGAGGCCGTAAGGAGAATAAATAAAATGCCGGATCTCAAAGACCTAACATTCTGGCGAACAACTCCAATGCGGATTACATCGCGGGCAAAGTACCTGGGCGAATGGCAGCAACTATGCGAAACCATGGTTGACGAACTAAAATATATCAATGCGCGGCTCTGGTTACAGGATTTGTTTTCGATATTAACAACAGGCGGCAGCAGCGCAAATGAATCCATGGCTGCTTTTATGCTGCCATTTCTCAAAAATGATTCTTTCAAGATAGTGGGCGAGATGACTCCCAAAGAACTTGATTCAGCCCGTAAGCTGCTTCCGGGTTTTACAGAGCATTTTCGAATACTCTACCTCAACGAAATGGATAAAGAAAGTACCTTAAAAATCTTTGAACTTTTCAACGCATACACTTCACGAAATTATGGTATCGCCTTCGAACGCGATGCGCTGCATCTGGCATACAGGCTGTTAAACCGATTTGTTCCTTACGAGAAATTTCCCGGCAAAGCTATTCGGTTCCTCACCGACATCGTAAATCATTCCATGGAAAATAATGTTTTCGTAGTAAACATCAGTGAAATCATCAACGCTTTTGTCCAGAAAACCGGTTTGCCCGAATTTTTTCTTCGAGACGATATTTTACTTGATAAGGCTGCGCTCCACCATCATTTCGCTTCCAGAATCATTGGCCAGGATGCGGCCATTGAGCAAATTACTTCAGTAATCAAGGTTTTTAAAGCGGGCATCAACAATCCGGAAAAGCCGGTAAGCACGATGGTTTTTGCAGGGCCTACCGGCGTTGGAAAAACTGCCGCTGCCAAACTCCTTGCCGATTATTTCTTTGGCCACGGTCAAAACCAGAATCCACTTATCCGCTTCGATATGAGCGAATTTCAACATTCCGGTCAGATCGACAGGCTTATCGGTTCAACGGCAGGTCATGAGCCGGGGAAACTCATCCGCTTTGTGCGTGAAAATCCGTTTTGTGTTGTACTTTTCGATGAAATCGAAAAAGCTAACCCTTTAATCTACGATGTTCTGATGACGGTTTTTGATGAAGGAACGCTTACCGATGCACACGGCCGCACCACCGATTTCAGAAATACAATTATTATTATGACCACCAACCTTGGATCGCAAAACCGGGAATCAATCGGTTGGGTCAAACCCGAAAAAAAGGATTTTACCGGCCCGATTAAAAACTATTTCCGGCCCGAATTCTTCAACCGTATTGATCATCTGTTAGTTTTCAATCCACTCAATAACGAAACCATTCGCAGCATAGCCATCAAAGAACTCGGTGAATTAAATTTACGGGAAGGCTTTCAGAAGAAAAACATCCTGCTCGCTTTTTCCGATTCTGCTGTTGATTTCATTACCGCCATTGGTTTCGACAAAAATCTCGGCGCAAGGCCTTTGCAACGTGCCATTGACAGGTACATTACAGTGGGTCTTGCCAAATATTTTCTTCAAAACCCAACAGTTAAAAACAGTACCTTATTTGTTGATTTCATTGAAGATAAGATTGTGATTGGTTGACGCAGTTCAACTCTGGCTTATCCCGCATAATTTGGGAGCAGCCGATGGAAGATGCTGCTAAATTTGTAGCTCCATGTCAGGCGGCTGCGTATAAGGTGTGGTTATTGGCGTTTTGTAGTTTCTGTTTTTTCTTTGGTGAGTACAGTCTAAAAAGGTGCTATAAATTTCATCAAGGTGGCTAAAGCCCTGAATATCACGTACATCAATTGCCCCGACCTTAAGGTCGGGGCAATTGAAAATCAAGAACTTACCGGGCTTTAGCCCAAAACCAACAAGCTTTTAGACTGGATTCTTTAGCCATTCTCTTCGTAATAATAAGAGTAATCAATTCCTTTCAGAAACATTTCGCGGTCGTTTATTTTGGTGGTGAGGGCATCATTCAAAAGCGTTTTTAGAACACCACTTTTTGTTGGACTTAGCATCATTGCGTTCATATAATCGCGCTTGCTTATTTTACTCCAATCTACGCATTTTTTGAGGCGTTTTTTTAACATCAAATCCAACCATATTCGGGCGCTTCTGCCATTACCTTCCATAAAAGGATGCGCAATGTTCATTTCACAATATTTGTTTACGATTTCGTCAAATGAAGTTTCGGGCATTGCTTCTATTTGCTTAAGTGTGTCGCCCAAAAAACGTGATACGGCAAATGGAAAACCACCTTTCGAAATATTTTTTTGTCTGATTTGTCCCGCAAAATCATACAACCCGCCAAACAAATAGGCGTGTATCTGTTGCAAACCTTTGGTTGTACCAACTTCGATGCTGTTGATAAAAGAACTTTCAAACAAGGCATACGCTTTTGTTTTGCTTTTCCCGTCAATGCTTTCGTCGCTGTATGTAAACCATTCAATAAACCGGTTTGCCTTTTTGCCCGGAAACTCTTTGCCTAAGGCAATAATGCCGGTGAAATCCAACATATCAGTCAAATATCGTTTGCCGTCATTTGCCAAAAGTTTCAGTTGGGTAGTGGCACTAACCAACTCGCTGTTTTCTTTTTTTAATTTGCCTTTAAGATATTTCCAATAGTTACGGGTTTTGGTGTAGTCGTCCTGATCGGTAAGCAAAGCTACAATATCCAGCACACTAAACCACCATTTGGCGTTTTGGTCATCCCAAACGGCCCGAACTTCGCGGTCGTCGAAAAAACGTATGGATATTTTTGCATTACTCATAATTTCTATGTTATCTATTGTGTCACGCTAAAATTTTCTGACCAAAGTTAAAATATTATTTGGCTTGAAGTTGCTATCCGCTTTGTTTCTTTACGATGACTACCAAAAGTAAGGGTTCTTCGTTAAGTTTTAATTATTCATTTAAAATTTAAATACGATGAACACACAGAAAAAGAGCGGAAGTTTCCGCACGAAAGGCGAAACAATCATCGTCAGGGTATTCAAAACCCTTTCGGAATTTGCAACAACCTATCAAACTTTTGAAAGCCCGATTACTCTGTTCTTTGCATTGATTGAATTTTCAGACCACGAAAATAATGACGGGATAAAACCAAAAAAAATTCTCCCATTTTCAAAAACTTTCTCACCTTTGACCCTGTCAAATACTTCAAACGATGTCAGGCAAAGAAAGAATTTTATCTATTGATGTTTTTCGTGGCCTCACGATGGCTGCGATGATTTTGGTTAATAACCCCGGTAGCTGGGAACATATTTACGTTCCGCTCGAACATGCGCCCTGGAACGGCTGCACGCCGACCGATTTAATATTCCCGTTTTTCCTTTTCATTGTTGGCATGGCGATACCTTTTGCCCTTGGAAACCGCAAAGAACAGGGACAAAAAACGAAAGCAATTTTTGTAAAAATCCTTCGCCGTTCGGCGCTGATATTCATCCTCGGCCTCATTTTTTATCTGTTTCCAAAATTCGACTTTGCCAACATGCGGATTCCCGGTGTTTTGCAGCGAATCGCCATTGTTTACTTCTTTGCTTCGATAATTTTTATGGAATCAGGCTGGAAAGCTCAACGCAACATTGCAGTAATCATTCTGCTTGGATACTGGGTTTTGATGGCGTTAATTCCAGTTCCCGGCCATGGCCCTGCAAATCTCGAACCTGACACCAACCTCGCTGCCTGGTTCGATTTCAGTCTGATGAAAGGTCACATGTGGACCGAAAAATCAGATCCCGAAGGATTACTTTCAACCTTACCGGCTGTTGCCACCGGAATTCTTGGGATGCTTGCCGGGCAATGGGTTCGGCGGCGTGGCGACCAGAACGAAAAAGTAGTCGGCCTGCTGGTTAGTGGCGCGTTACTTACCGGTCTTGGCCTTTTTTGGGACTTGGCTTTCCCGATCAACAAAAATTTATGGACCAGTTCATACGTGGTTTATACCGGAGGTCTTGCGCTCACGGTTTTTGGAATCACTTACTGGCTGGTAGATGTACAAAAAAGCAGGAAATGGATCGCTCCATTTGCCGCCTACGGAGCAAACTGCCTGGCTGTTTACCTTGCCAGCGGCTTTTTTTCATCGGCTTTATGGGCAATTCCGGTAAATTCATCAGGCGGACAAATGCCACTGTACACCTGGATTTATGAAAATATCTTTGCAACCTGGCTTTCGCCGATAAATGCCTCAGCAGCTTTTGCAATTACGCTAATTTTACTCTGGCTGATACCGCTGATGGTACTTTACAAAAGGAAGATTTTTATTAAGATTTAGGTTGAAAAAGTATTCGAATTAACCTAAAATCTTTAATCTGCTGTCAACTCTTTACAGAAATCAGGAATATATTTGTGTTCGATACCTTTAAAAGTGTTAGGAGCCGTCATCATATCCATCGAAACGACATACTTTTTATAGTTGTCAGGGATAGCAAGCAAATTACCAAATTCCCGCTCCATCACATTTTCACCCGTAAGCAGGTAACATACCTGGATGTAAATTGTTTCACCGTTGCGTTCGGCAATAAAATCAATTTCCTTTGTTCCATGTTTGCCAACAAAGACTTTGTGTCCGGCAATTATCAAATGATTATAGACCACATTTTCAAGGATTTTGGCAATATCATCTGGTCGGTATCCACAAATTACATTTCGCAGGCCAATATCTTCAAAATAATACTTTTCGCCTACTTCTACTTTACTAAAATAACTTTTGTCAATAATACCTGTCAATATCCAGTTGTCTTTGTCTGTGCCTAATGCGGATATGTTCCATGCAAAGGTCAACTTCTTTTTGTGTTGCAAAGTTGATGGCGATTACCAACAGCCTT
>CAJATL010000353.1 GCA_903944895.1 uncultured Bacteroidota bacterium | reverse complement strand
TAAAAATAAAATCATCAGATTGATTCGTTTTCTCACAGGTATTTGATGTTGCCTACCGATTGAATTATGTAAAAGCTCATGGAGAATGGTTTTTCTGTATTCCGGTGATAACCCGGGCAACATATTTCGGAGATAAATAAGTGTTTGCTTGTTCCAAATATCAGCATCGGCTTTCAAATCTTCATCCAGAAACTGGTATTCCGGTAACGAAAATTTGCGACAAAGCCAGTTTACATCTTCCGCCAATGCTTCCCATACCGTTTTGCTAAGACCTTTCGGGAGCATGAATTTTTGTCCCGGCATTTCGGCTAAAAGCTTATTTAAAACTACCATCCGTTCGGGGTGCAGCTCATAACCCAGGGTTTGCGGAAATGTGCGGTTATCTGCATCAAGAATGGCGACGGTTTCATATGCATGGGTTTGGTTTTCGTGAATTATGTCCGGCTTAATCTTATCTGGTAAATCCTTATCAATAACTGCCAGCAATGCCTAGGCAGGCCCATATCGGTTGGTGATGGCATCTTCATATTTTATAACTGAAATATTTTCAATGCCGAAAACTTCCGAAAAATTACTGGTTAGGTTACGATAGTAATTAGTGCGAAGCAGATGGTTTTGTATCGTTTTATTCATTGGCATACCAAAGTCGCATACGCTTGCCTGTATGGCGCTACGGAAACGTGATACCGGATGTCGGCACATCATCACAACCTTAAAGCTTGTCTCCGGATGTGTCATTTCCAGAAAATAAGTTCTAAGTTTTACAAGTTCATCTTTTTGTAGGTGGGAAATATCTTCACCGGATATTACAAGTGTTTCGCCTTTGAAACCCATTATTTGCCCCCGTAGTTGCCTACTATATTCCTCATGAAGGGTATTAATGGCTTCACTATTGGTGTAACCGCAACTAACGTTGATATGGTATTTTTCGGGATGTTCCCTGAAAAGGCTGTAATAAGGGATGGAATGGTTGCTGATGGCAATGTTTCCGGCTTTGAATACAGGATACAAAACTCCGGCTTCCAATAATTTAGCACATTCTTGAAAAAAAGTATTCTGAATGGTGGTGGATGCAGTTTTATGCACCCCAACATGAAGAAAAATAGTTTTTATCATCGGATTATTTCACTTTGTCTTTCATGTTTCTGTGATGAAATTCCAGCCTTTGGGCTTTCTGCTATTGCCAAAAATCCATATTCCACTGCTTGCCCAAGAAAAGGTTAAACTGATCGTAGCTGGTTGGCCGGTTATCCTGCTCGCCATTGGGATAAATTGTCATTTCGGACAGAAAAAACTGTGCCTGGTTGGCAAAAAAATCTATCCTGACAAAATCCAATTCGTTGCCGAGCCTTTTGGCTGCTTCTATCATTTTATCAAGAAAGAGTGGTTTTTCCGGTATTGTTTCCGGCTCTTTTTCAAAATTATCTTCTCGGGATTTTTGTGCCATCAGCTCAATTTCATGCAATTTATTCCTGTATTCAATTACATCATTCTGATAATTCTTTTCAAGAGTATTTAATTTGTTTTCATTTTCATCCTTAATTGCCAATACCTGTTGTCGTAAATCTGCTATCAGTTCATCTTTACTTTCTCGTAATTCATCCATATTATTTTTATTAGATAAGTAAAAAGATGGCAAACAATTGAATGTTTTTTATACTAGAAGTTAAAATTAGGTCAATTCAAATCATCGTTGAAACTATCTTTTATTATATTTACTTCGATAATCAGATGCAGTGTATTCATCATCCCATCTTTTTAGTTCATTTTCATCTGTAAAACCTCTTCCTTTTGACTCAATATGGAAACAGTATGTGCCATTTTTAACATACATTACCGTGAATCCCTTAAAATAATTCCTTTTGTTCAGATTTGCAGTTTGAAACGTTGAAATAAGGTATTCATCAGTATCATACCCTTTCAATACATTATTCCAGTGTGATGTTGGTGCACACCTAAAACAAGAATTGGCTCTGCCGAGATTCCAGGGTGTTTCAGTTTCTACAGGAAAAGAATGTCCTTCCGGTAGCATTCTTTTTTTTGTTTTGTTATGCAGGGTGCAACCAGTAAATAAACCAAAACGTAATCCATTCGGAGAAATTTCCCCATACCATGTTTTCATGGCTTCAATCAACTCAACAATAATTCCTGGTTTATAACCATGATCATCCTCAAGCATACAGATAAAATCAGGAGCAAATAGTGCCTGACCCAATTGAAGGGACATATTTCGGGCATGTGCCATTGAAAGGTTAGAAGATAATAAGAGGAAAAAATCTTCGTTTTGATTTAATTCCTTTAGATATTCCCATTTTTCATTGCGATTTTTGACTGATGAATCATGAACAATCAACTTCGCATTATTCCTTTTAGTCTCACCAATTACACTCGGAAGTGTTTGCTTAACAACATCTAATTGCTCAAATGTGCTATAGATTGTTAGAAAACTAGTTTTATCCATACACTACTTTTATAATCCAAGGTTAATAATATCATTACACCATAAATCAACTATTTCCAGTTCACCTTTGGGTAGTATACCATTTTCGCATAATGCTTTATACAAACTCCTTAAACCTTGCAGCATATTATTTCCTGTATCAGTCGAATCTAATATGTCAACAATTCGGGTTATATTGAGATATAATTCCCTCTCATCCTGAAAATCCTGCATAAGGTTGTGATGGTTTCTTTTCTGGAACACATTTGGCGCGACAAATCCCAAGTGGAGGTCAAAATCCCGCATAATTCGCTGAGCAATATAACCTCTTAAAATGTCAGTAAATCTTGAAGTGACAAATACTGGTAGATACATTAACGGAAATGCACGGGGATTCCACAACGTATTTTGGCTATTGAAGGGACAATAATGACCTTTCTTAATATACACAGGAGGGTTATTGTTGAAAGCAGGAATCTTTGCACTTGTAAGCCGGAATATAGCATCTACATCAGGATCTCCTGCAACCTGCCCCTGCCAAACACCGATTTCGTTTCCATCTGAATGCTTGACCCGGCAATTAGTCTGTTGATCCTTGATATACTCAAGCGGAAATCCCCGAGGCCAGGAATGATCTTTAGAAAAGTAAGTAAAAATGTTTACAAACCTGTTTCCAGCATCAATTCTTTCTGCGCAGTAAAAATTAGGCCAAACCCAATTTTCGAGGGGGCGATTATCATCATCCGTTTCATAAATCATGGATGCCTTGCCTTTCATTGCAATAAGGTAGCCAATATTTTTACGGGAGTAATGGTTAATAGGAAGTTTTGTCAATAGTTTGAAACTTGTTGAATCCTGTTTTTCAAGAGAATAGAAATCTAAGTTACTTGCATTTTGGATCATGGTACTTTTTTCATCCCCAATAATAATAACTTTCCAGAACTCTGTTTTCAGAAAAGCCTTAATCTCAGGAGTTAATGGGTTGATCGTCGTAATTACTATAAATTTTTCCATTGAGAAATCTTACTATTCTTTAGCTTATGAATACTATTTAATTTTTAATAATTCTGTTTTAAATTCCTATTATTGGTAAGGCTTTTTTAGTAATCTGAATTCAGTTTGATCAAATCAAGCAGGATGAGTTAATTTCTTCTTCCCTATTTCAATATCAAAAAGAGAAATTCCAGAGTTTATACCTACTTCTGATCCGGCATTACAATCTTAGGTTGGGTCGAGTGCATTTGTATTCTATTCATATCAAGAAAACCTTGCAGGCATTAGTTCAGCTTGTAATTGTCTTTACAGGTAAATAGTAAGTTGAAATTTTAATAGGTTGTGCAGTCATTTTTAGTGTAATTGAGAAATTCCCCGCCAATAATCTTTTCTTTTTCAGTAATAGAGTTATATATGATTTCATTTGTTTTGCGCCTGATATTCTCCGAAGCGAAAGCTAATACATCAGGATCGGGAGGTATCCCTATGAATGATACTATTTTCGTAATAGTTGCAATTGGGTTGTCAACCAGATCATTATAAGTAAGTTCAAAAAATCTTTCCTTTGGTAATCTTTTTAAAAAGTTCAATGCAGCTTCAGTACTTAATCTCCATTCCAGTAGTCCCATATCATAGAAATCGGTGCAAAGTGCAGGTAGTTTTTCCGTGTCAACGCTGCTCATAGCAATTTGAGTAAGTTGTTTCCATTTATACTGATTTGAACCAAACCATGGAGACGAATAGCATCTCCTTTCTATAGAACTCGCAACCTCAAGCCCATTTCGGTATATATAAATAAATCGCGCATTTGGAAAGATAGCATTAATCAGATGTAATCTGAAGTTATTTATTGGCGTTTTCTCAATAAGGACTGGCTTATTTGATTTTACTGTTTCTAGGTAAAAAACTTCGCGAAGTTTGCGGCTCTTTTCTTCTCGTTCATCCGACTCGGTGAGTATGATTTTGCCCTTTCGCTCAAATGCCTGACTTGACCATATATCAGTTTCAGGATAAGCTAAAACCCAAAGATCCCTGGGTTCGTTCAGATAAACTACTTTTTGGTGTTTTGAAAGAGCTGTTCCTAATATTGTAGTGCCTGATCTGCCGCATCCCAGAATGAATACCGGTGATTTTACGGCTTCATAGGTTATAAAGGAATCAGATATTGCGTTAGGCATGCTTTAGGTTTTATTGATATTTTGAATGCCTGTGATAACTGTAGGACTATATCCTTAAAACGGTTTCTTGTTTATAATGAGTCCAGTCTAAAAAGGTTTTGGACGAAATTAGCAATAATTTTTTGACTTGAAACTGTTAATAAATGGCATTTGTAACTCATTGAAATTGAATGAAAATAAATGTATGAGCAATTTTGTAAGTGTCTGATTATCAATAGTACAAATTGTTTTACGTAAAACGTATTTATTTGATTATCAATAATATAATACATATCTTTGTTTCGGATTTAACAACTAAGAGAAATAGGTTTAAAACAAACAATCAGTTGGGATTATTCATTTTTACAACAGAACTCAGCGAAAAACAGTGCAAGCTACTTGACAAATCAAAAGAAAAGTGGTTTTACAATCTGATGTTTAAAAACATCAACGAGACCGAATTTAAACCATGAGTCCAGTATAAAAACGGGTTGATTTTGGGCTAAAGCCCGGTAACTACCTGGTTTATAATTGCCCCGACCTTAAGGTCAGAGCAATTGATGTTCGTGATATTCATGGCTTTAGCCATATTTTTTTTTATTATTGATGCCTTTTTAAACCAGACATAATAATCATAATCTACCTTGTATTTAAGTGCCAGACCATCCCATTCGTCGCCATTTTTTTCCAGTCATGTTTTTCATTCCAAATATGTCGGTTGATGTTAATTGAGTTTTTCATGCAATTTCTAAACCAAAAGATATAATTTTGTTTTGGTAAAATATTTCAGAAAACCTTTCTGATTTTAACCGTCATAAACATAGCGAATTGGGAGGATAAACGGCAGAGAATTTTATCAATCAAGTTGAGTGTTCCGAATAAAAATCCGGGAACAAGATTCCGAAAAGTAAATCCACCACTCAAAATGTACACGAAAGAAGTATGAAAATGGATACTTTCGATCTCAAAGCCGGGGAACCGGATTTTAAAAAGATGTCTGTCGCGTATAAAAACAATCCAGGGTAATGCCACATTTGATGAACTGACCGCTCCGGCATCACTAAATCCCCAACCCCCTTTTGAATCAAAATTTTCGTGATGAAATTTTATTAAACAAATCTGCTCCAGATGTTATTGGCAGGTTCCACCATGATTATCAGGCCATTAAGCTGCAACAACCGGTAGGCCTGTCCAAGAAACATTTCGGTATCGGCAATATGATGGAACACATTTACCATATAAATCCCATCTAACGATTGATTTTCCAATGGAATTTCCAGTGCCGAAAAGCATAATCCTACACCTTCAATCGGTTGAATGTCCGAAGTAATAATGATGGGAAGTAATTCTTCAAGAAAACCACCTCCTGAGCCTATTTCGAGTATTTTTTCGGTTTCGTATAATCGGGAAGAACCAACAAACCATTTGTACCATTCCAGATAAATCTTTCTCAGAAAAGGTTTCGATGCGAGTATTTTCTGGTGCGCTAAAGTTCTTTCGATCGAATCGAGTGGTACATCAAATTTGTATTTGAAACAAATCATTTTATAGCCCTGATAAATAATGAACCCGCAATTTCCTTTACTACTGGTACTTTTTCGAGGTATTCCAAAAAGTTATCAATTGGATTAATCAGCCACTCCGGCAGCGATGGATGCATAAAATCGAACGGGGTAATCTCAACTTGAACGAATCCGCTTCTTTTGAGCTGGCGGTGTAAATTCCAGCGGATAAAAGCAGTTTCATCGGGCGAATCGCCCATTCGCTTTTTGAGATAAGGCCAGTTTTTCTGTAAAGCAATCTGCGGGTTTAACATGTTTGGCTCGGTAAAAACCATTTTTCCACCCGGTTTAAGTACCCGGAAAAACTCAGAGGTTGCCCTTCCAACATCGAGATGATGAAAAACTGATGAACCGATGATAATATCAAATGAACCATCATCAAAAGACATATTGGCTGCATCCTCCAATAGAAAGGTTGTGTTGGTGCTGGCGTTGTTTTTTCTGGCAATTTCAAGTAAATCCACCGAAATATCAATTACAGTAAGCCGGACATTCATTTTACCGATTTCGCTGGTAAGTAACCCTGTTCCACAACCAATTTCCAATACCTTATTCCTGTTATTTAGTTGGCCAAGAAGCATGTTTTTGCGGCGCTCCCATCTGACCCTTCCAGCAGGCGAATCCCAGTTCCAGACTTTCTGCGGGTCGTTGGCAGCGAGGTATTTTCCATGAGCAATCTCATTTTCGGTTCGCTGATCCGATGTGTTTTTAGAAGTTTTACACATAATACCTCATAATTACCGAACTTAAAGTGACAATAAAGAAAACTATTACAGTTATTACCGAAACCAATGGAAGGAACCGATTGGGCGCGTTTAACTTCCGATTGTAAAATATCAACATTAAAACAGGAGTCAGCGGAATCAGGTACCTACCATGAATCAGGTCTAATTGTTGCGCGCCTAAAGGCATCCAAACAAGATATAATACGGTTAGAATTGTAACAACCGAAAGTATCGCAATTAAACTAACAAGGATTTTATGGCTGAACATCAAACAAACGTTTTTATTTTTATCCAAAAGTGCAGTGATAATCAAAATGAAAACAACAAAATAATAAAATGTCCTGGGCAACGGTGTATCAAACCAGCCAAGGATGCCAATACATCCTTTTACTGTTATTATCGAATAGTTTGTAAAGTAATTTAGCACGGCCAAAAAATAACCAGGTAAATCATTGATAATGTGCATGAATTGTTTAAAAGGATAAATATCCTTTGGGTAACCGGGATAGCTGGCATAAAGCCCTCCCGACAAGTCCAAACCATGGCTGATAAGTTTAAAATAAAGCATGTTAACAACAAAAGCGGCAACAATTGCAAAACTTACACCAGCATAAAGCATTACCCTGGATTTTTGAGTGGTAAATCTTTCCTTTGAAATGAGCAGGACCAAACCCCCCAGCAAAAAATAGACATTTTTGGCAATGGTTAAAAAAAACACCAGCAAGAGTGTTATAACGATCTCTTTGATAGAAATGACATGATTCCTGGTAAAGGCCATTTTTAAAACCAATGCCACAAGGAAGAATGAGACACCGTTTATCATGCCATCAGGGCTTAACGATGCAGCCTGATTGACTGACATGGGCAACAATGCCAGCAACAAAAATGTCCATTTAAAGATCGGGCTAATTAAAATGGCCGTGTAAATCAATAATCCCCAAAGCAAAAGATTCCCAATTCGTCCGGCATAAAATAATATCGGCGGCGAAGCATTAAAAATACGGGGCAAAAACATCCCGACCGACTGAGGAACATAGAGCAAAGGCGTGTATTGTGCGCTGTTGATATGCTGAACAAATATCTGATTGTCTGCATTAAGGCTGGTATTAAAACCCGAAAGAATTATTGCGGGCGAGGTTTTTGCCTCTGGGTGAAAGGGCAGGTGGTTGAATCCTGATAAATAGCTGATAATACTATTTGGCACCAACCCTCCAAGCGTGTTATTTTTGGATAGAGGAAAAAATTTTAAATTGCAAACCTGGTAACTCCTGTAAAAATGAGATGCTTCGTCCGGAACCTGAAAAGGTGGTGTAACGAAAACCATCAATAGTCCCCAAAAAAAGGCAACTACCAGGAAAAATTTGCCGGGTTGGATTTTTTGAAAAATTGTAAACAGTCTATACTTCATCACGAAATGTTTCGACTCATCATAAAAAAATAGCAGGAATATGATGAGGGTCAAAAGCAGGGCTATTTCGATAAACGTTAAAACTATCTTTTTCCAATCAAATTTAAACTCAATAAATTGATTGATATCAGCATTAAAATTTAAATAGGGGTCATTACCGGATGTTCTTATAACCAGCTCGTTGTTGGCAAGTGCGATTTCCGAAATATCGTGTACTGGTGTAAGATATCTGTTGAGATCAGTTCCCTGCCAGCAGATGTTGGTTTTGCCGTGGCTTAGGCAAATCTGACTGATTTTTATCAGCGATTCTTTTGTCCCGGGGTCAATGCGGAAATATCGGAACCTGCTGCCTGTTATGGTAAAACTTAGTATATGGCTTTTTGCAGGGTCAAAATAACTTACAACCGATTCGCGCTCATTAAATCCATTTCCTGAATCGAAAAATATTTGATACATATCCGGGGCAGTGTCCTGGTTAAGAACAATTGTGATAAGCGTAGAATCATAACCGGTGGTCAATATCTTATAAAAGCTAAAGCCGCCTGCTGTGACGGTTAGAAATATCAAAACCAATATTTTGATACTTTTGTTCATCCGGTAAATTTAATTTTTCGTGCAGCGAAAAAGCTCATTTTTACAAGTAACCAGCCATGTTTAAACCGGCTTATCTGTGTTGTGCCATAATCGCGCTCGCGGTAACGGATATTAATTTCGACTATTTTAAGATTTAATTTTGAGGCGCCAAACAGCAGATCAAAATCGCCAAAAGGATCAAAATCACCGAAATAGTCACGGTTTTTGCTGATGTCGTTATAGTCATCTTTAAATAAAACCTTTGTGCCACACAAAGTATCTTTTAACCGTTGCCCCAGGATCCAACTGAACAGACCACCAAACATTTTATTGGCCATGTAATTTAATATGCGCATTGACTGCTTTTGGAGCGGGTAAACCAGGCGACACCCATTGATAAAATCACCCTTGTTTTGTATTAAAGCTTTATAAAACTTGGGCAAATCTTCGGGGGGTACCGTAAGATCGGCATCCAGAATCATGAGCACCTCTCCACCGGCTGCACCAAAACCATCGCGGACAGCATTTCCTTTTCCTTTCCCAGTCTGCATCAGTACTTTGATGTCCTTTTGCGGGTATTTTTCTTTCACCCTAATCATCTCATCAAAAGTACCATCCGAAGATTCGCCATAAACAAAAATAAATTCCTGGTTCAGTCCAAATGCGGGAGTTCGGATAATTGCATTTTCGATGTTTCCAAACTCATTTTTTGCAGGAATAATAATCGAAACACTCCTTTGGGTATTTCGCTCCATCACTGGTCGGGCAACAATAAGATTAACCAGGTTTAGTGAATTAATCAGCGGAAGATTTGCAGCGAAATGATTGATAAGATAACTGATTCCCGGAATGTTAAAAGGAAACAAAAGCTTTTTGGTAACAGTTACATTTTCAAAGCCTTCGAGCCTCAGAAGCGCCAGAATATCGGCACTCGACAGCCAGTTTTGCCGGGGTTGAGGCAGTTTAAACCTGGTTTTTTCCGCAATAATATTTGCAGGTTCCCACATGAAATTATAGTTGGAGATAACAATGCGGGTTTTTTGATGACAGGCTTTTCTTAGGTTGTGAAACGCTCTCTGCACATCCCACAAACTACCCAGCAAGTCGGATAAAATGATGTAATCAAACGTTTCGTCCGGCTCATATTCAACGGCATCTGCCAGGATAAATCTCAAATCAGGATGTTTATTTTTTGCAATGTTAACGATTGTTTCGGAGAAGTCGAGTCCAACACCATAAGCCGGATTTACTGATCGAAGCAAATCACCAGTTCCGCACCCAAGCTCAAGAATCCGTTTATCGGGTGGGATAATAAAAGTATAGTATTGTTGGAGGCACCTGTGATAAAACCGGTTCTTCCTGTTCCACTTTACTCGCATGGGTGCTGTCGTTTCAAAAAAATCTCGCCAGTCGGTTGGTTCCATTTGTAGGATTAATTATGATAGAAGCATAGAAAAATCAGGGTTACAAAACGGTTTCAAGTTTTTAATAATGAGTCCAGTCTAAAAAGGTACCACAAATTTTATTATTGTGGCTAAAGCCAGGAATATCATGTATATCACTTGCCCCGACTGTGGTAGTTGAGCCTGTCGAAACTAAGGTCGGGGCAATTGAAAAACAGACAGTTACCGGATTTTAGCCCAAAGTCAACAGTTTTTAAACCGAACCAAAAAACAAATAACAAAAAAATTCTTACTCTGTGTCTCTCAGTGTAATCCGTGTCTCCGTGTTTAATTTTTTACTTTTCCGTGTTTTTCTGTGTGCAATTTTTTTACCACGGAGGCACAGAGACCACGGAGTAACACAGAGGTAAAAGAAACAAAAAGCAAAAAGCAAAAAGCAAAAAGCAAAAAAATCTTACTCTGTGTCTCTCAGTGTAATCCGTGTCTCCGTGTTTATTTTTTTACCATTCCCCTTCCTGGCCTGCTTTCCGTTCATAACCCTGTAAGCTTCCACAACCTCAGCCGGGGGCCCATCCATCAGCATCTTCCCCTGGTGAAGCAAAATGGCGCGTGTGCAAACATTTTCAATCTCTTTTTCGGAATGGGTAACCAGCAGGATGGTTTTTCCGGAAGTAATCAGTTCATGAAATTTTTCATAGCTTTTTTCCTTAAATGCGGCATCTCCCACTGCAAGTGCTTCATCAATCACCAGGATGTCGGCTTCAACATAAATGCTTATTGCAAACGAAAGCCTCGACTTCATCCCACGGGAATAAACACGGATTGGCTGGTCAATAAAATCACCAATATCGGCAAATACGATGGCCTCTTCGATAATTTTGGCTGATTTGTTTTTGTCGAAATTCTGCAATAAAGTGAAATAGTAAAGATTTTCACGTCCGGTGAGTTCCTGATGAAACCCTGTGCCCAGCTCAAAAAGGGGGATTAGCTTCCCTTTAACTTCTACTGTACCTGTTGTTGGAGTTGAGATTCCTGCTATAATCCTTAACAGGGTTGACTTCCCTGAACCATTTCTCCCAATGATTCCTACAATTTCGCCTTTTGTCACTTCAAAACTGATATCTTCCAGCGCCGTAAACCGTTGGTAATTTTTCTTTAAAAATGGAATCAGGGCACTAAAAACCATTCCTGACTTAGCATTGTAAAGGTGATATTGTTTTGAGATGTTTTGTAGCCTGATTTGAATGTTTTCTTTCATAAAATCAATGGTTTAATGGATGGCATCAGCAAAGTTGGGACTCAGTTTTTTAAAAACATAAGTTCCGGCAATTAAAAAGAAAATGGTAACAATCCAAAACGACAGCAGTGAAACACCATCACTCCAGAAAGGTTTATGATACAACAAACTCATGCGGTAACCTTCGACAATATGATACAGCGGGTTTAGTTTGAAATAGATGCGGTATTGCTCCGGAAACATTTCAATACTCCAGAAAATCGGGGTTAGAAAAAACATTCCACGCATAACTATACCAATGATGTATTGCAGGTCTTGTATAAAAATTACGATTGAAGCCGTAAGCCGGGTAATACCTGTTAAAAACATCCACGAAGCAAACATAAAATACACCAGCTGAAACCAGTACCACGAAAATCCAATGCCGTGTAACACAATAATTATAATAGCAATACCTACCACAATTAAATGGGTAAAAAAGGTTGCCATGATGCTTATTAAAGGGATAAACATCGTAGGAATATGTAGCAATTTAATCATGAACGAATAGCTTCGGATGCTGATGGTAGCCTGCTGAAGTCCCTTGCTTACGAAGTCGAAACCTGCCATACCCGTGAGCATGTAAATGGCAAATGGAACTTCTTCACGATCGCCCCGGTGACGCAGAAAAGTAAAAACAATGAGCATAATTACCAGAAGCGCCAGAGGTTCCAGAACAGCCCATGCCAGTCCGAAATAGTTGCGGGCATATTTTATTTTGAAATCGCGTCGGGCGAGGTGATATATCAGGTTCCGATTTTTAACAAGATCGGTAATAAATTTTGCTCTTTCTAAAAAAATCATCTTAGGCTAAAGTATTATAATGAACTGGTCTTAGGCGGATTTTGAGTTTTAAAAGGATAATTACCTCCAAGGTACTTTTTTCCTAACTTTATGTTGGATTCATAGAAATGGTTATAAAGAAATTTCTTTTCATCATCTGAAAGCAAACTCTTGACTTTAAAAAACGGAGCTAATCGCGTAAGAAAGTGATTAATGCGATAATCACATTTTAGTGATTTTTTCGGTATTAACCTGAATATTATGTTTATAATCCTTTTAATTTCGACCATATTATCTGGCAGGCGTGGATTATAGTCTTTGTTCTGACTTTGGGAAAGCATCGGTAAATTTTTAAAATCGATAGAATTGCCGAAACCTGTTGCTTCCAAAACATCGGCGGCAATCCCATTCGCGAAGTTCGACTTGTCATAAACCCGAACAATGATATTTTCATCACCAAACACCATTGCCCATTTTTCGATTTCTTCAAAATAGTCCAGGGTAAGCCATCCCTGGTTTAGCATTTTTTTAATTGTACGTGTTTCGTTGCCGCTTTTTATTGCCTGATTATATGCCGACTCGAAATAAGCGATCGGTTCGCGTATGTAAACCAATATCTTAACCTTGTAATTTTCAAATTGCTCTTTGATAAATCTGATCTGTGACTCACATTGCCTGAATCTGCTAAATGCCTCGCTGCTAATAAAAATGCCCGAACATTTTGTTTTTGCCAACTCCTGATGCAACAATTTCCAATAATGATCAAAACTATATTTGGCATAAATACCCGGATTGACAAAAGTTGGCAGAGGCTTGTTACTGGCAAAAAGTAAACTCTCGGCGAGCGAATGGTGAGCTGGCGACTCCCGTTCACCGCGACACTCTAAAGGGTAAAAAAGATCATTTTCTTCCAGAAACTTTACATTTTTGAAAAATGTTTTTTGAATGGCTGTAGTGCCGGTTTTGTTATAACCTATGTGGAGATAAATGGTTTTCAATATTTTTGGATTTTACCAGGTAAATTCGTCGCCTATGTTTGATTTCAACTTTTGATTGTGATTGTGAAAATACCTTTCGAGCCGTTTTCGGGTTTCGATTTGCATGGGTGGATAATTGCTCTTTTGCTGAACTTCATAATCATTGGGCATTTGATGAGAAATCCCGGGGAAGGAATAAACCCTTTTGAGTTCACTTTGCAGATTTGCAAAAAAACGCTCACTTTTTATGAACAGAAAACTTGATATTGGGAAATATTGAAACCAGTTTAAGAACTGCTCATCATACTTTCCTTTTGAGAGGTAGGAATTATGCTGATGAACTTTGCAGCGATAATCTGGCTGTGACATTATTTTAGCGGTTTCCTGTTCAAGGTGCCTGGCCTCTGCCTCGGTGGCTTCTTCGAAGGTTGACAGGTTTTCCTGGTTACGGTTTTTAATCATCCAAAAGTGTGAATAGGCCCTGTCAATTGGGTTTCGGAGTAAAACAATCAATTTGATTTGTGGATAATGAATGGCGATTCGTTGTGGTACAAGCGGATGAAACAGGTAATAGGGTGTAGCTTCCCCCGTCAGTTTATCTGCTTTCACTTTGTGTGGAAAGTGATTTTCATACCAGGCTATGCCATTTTGATATGTTACATCAAAAAAATGAATTTCCTTTTTTTCAGGCAATGCCAATTCAGGATGCTGCAATAAATAGTAGAACAGGGAAGAAGTTCCGCTTTTTTGGGCGCCGATGATCAGAAATTGGGGGTGCATGTGTTTTGAAGAGTTTGTTGATGGTTTTCCGATAAATTGTAAATCCCCTGATCGTATATCCACTTGTACTTTTTCCGGATATTCAGCAGAGCTGCTTTGGATAAATTTGATGCGTCAAAAGTTTCGTCACTTTTATTTTTATGAGGGAAGGGAATAATACGATACTGAAAAGGCTTAAGGATGCCTGGAACTTCAACGGCGAGGTTTTCGAACCGGATTATTCTACAATTTTCGGGGACTTTGCCATTTATCGTAAAGAATGATGCTAAATCTCCCTGAAAGTGCGTAATATCGGTCTGCGCAAAATCATCGAAACTCTGTCTGGAAGCTGCTAACCTGTCCCGGTCAAGTTCAGGATATTTTTCAAGCCTGGCAATTACCCGCTCTTTATGCAAATGCTTGTAGTGTGAAAGCTCTATATCAACGGGGTTTCTGACAACGACAATTATTAATTTAAAATCTTCGGGAGATAATCCGGCTTTGCTGACAATTTCATTGGCTTCAGTAAGGTTGGCGTGACGGTTTCCAAAAATAAAAAACCTGTTGTTTTTGTTCTTCAATTGTTCTATTTCAATTTGGCTGACCACCTCAAAAACCGGTGCTTTCAGGGTTTTTCTCATGTAATCAGAAACAGACATCCCACCGGTTTTCCCCAGATGAATAAATAACACCTCTTGAGTAAACACCATTGTTTTTTTTCAAAATTGTTAAATACCAGAAATCAGTTTTTCCCTAGCAGCCTGGTAAACCATAATATCGAACCGGTTTTTCTCCATCAACTCCTCCGCAATATCTCCCAATTCTTCAAGCACTTTTTGTGCACGGATTTCGTAATCTGCATTATCGAATGGCTGTGCGACATTTTGGGCGCGATACGAAAAATCGAGTTCGATTCCAATTTCTCTGAAAGCATTATCAAAATGCATTAAACTCTCATCAAACATATCCACAATGCCAATGAATTTTTGTTTTTCCACTTCTTTTAGGGCATCACTCAATTGTTCTTGTGTGAGGTCAATTACTTTTTTATATCCGGAAAGGTAGCGGGTATGTATATTTCTAATCACAGCCATAACCCGTTCGTTCATAGACCATTTAACGTACTCGCTGAAATTCATTGTTTTGGCTTTCAACGCGCCTGGTGAGTCGGTCTGTTGTATCCGCTCAAAGTTGTAAACCGATCGAATCCTTTCGATAGGTTGGCGCAAAAACATTACCGGAATCAAATTTAATTGACTTTGCGGTTCAATCTTAAACCAGATATGATGGCTCGAAAGCGCTTTGATTTCGGGGTGTTCGTTTAAATAACCGATCAGATATTTTTCGCCTTCTTGGCGCATGGGTAGGTCATCGCGGTGATCGCAAAAAGCTTCGCCAAAATTGTTTTTCAAAATCCAGTCGAAAGTGGTGCCTGCATTTTTAAAAATATGGCGGTGGATGATGACGGTTCTTTTTGTGTCTGGCATCAAGGCATTGCGGACTTCGTAATAGAATTTACAATTATTCATTTCCTGACTTTTTAAGGAGAAAAGGTCCCAAAACATTCATTTTATCATTTATTTCCTCAAGCAGGATTTTCTCATAATCAGGAATTGGCCTGTCAGTAGGGAAAGTTTCAGGATACATCGAAAAATCCTCATCAAAAAGCTTGTCACGGCCAAACCACTCACGGGCAACCTGATTGTTGGATGCTTCAAAAAACTTGTAAAACTCCAAAACTTCATTCCTCAATGGTTTTTTTTCCGACCCGGGATATTTCTTATTGACATTCTCAAATATTGTGTCCCTTATTTTTTGCAATTTCCATTTTTCGTTTTTCTGATTGTTTTTTTTGTTGAAGCATTGTATTACTTCCTGGGCGGTTTCGGAGAAGGAAACATTTTTATTTTCAGGAATTTGGAAATCCACATTTTCAGGCAATTTGCAAACCCGGATAAAATCCTGCAAAAGGTCGTGGTTAATGAACTCTGCGGGATTAAATATCCGTGGAGTAATGCTTTCTTTTCCAAAAATACTGCTCCATTTTCCAAGTAGGTTTTGATAATTTACAAAATGACGAAGCTTAGCCGGATGGGGTAAGATGCTTTTTACTATGAACCCTACTTTACAGGCGGTGTTGTATCTACTTACTACCAGTCTATCCTGCCTTCGCAAATAAATAACAATCTTTATATCTGTAAACCATTTATTAAGAAAGTTTTTTAAGGTTTCGATTTCACTGGGATGGTTTAATAAGGAACTCAAATGCTCCGATGAGATAATTACCAGTTTGATCTCAGGTTTGAGGCCAGAAATTTCCTTCTCAAATTTGGCCAGAATATCCTCTCGCCAATTCTTTCTTTGAGTATTTTCGGTAAGATTATTTATTCTTAGATAAGCGTCATCTTTTTCATTCGGCAAGCACCACAAAGCCAGTGGACGATGATTTCGTATGCCAATTGATTTTGGAAAATAAATCCCGTTATTGGCCAGAAGGTCTCGGTTGAGATGAAGAAACTCCTGAATGGTGGTTGTTCCGGTTTTTTCGGTTCCGATATGGAGTATAAGGCCAGGCCTTTGCCCGGAAACAACCTGACTACCGGAGGATATTAAATTTCGAATGAATTTCATCATACAATTCAAACCTTGCGTTGTTACGTATGTATTCCACTTCGTTTTCCGAAAGCATCCCTTTTGCCAATTTTTTATTTGGCGCTTCTTTTCGGGCATCCGTTAATTCTCTCAATACATTTTCATCAATTGGAATCCCAAGCCTGTCGAAGATGGGTTGAATTGATTTTTCGGAATACAGCAAGTCATCATAGCTGATACAAATTATATCAGAGCCACATTGCAATTCCGTCAGGGTGTTTCCCAACGATTCGTTCCATCGTTGCACTGCCATTTGATAGTTATTTTTAGCAGGCCATTTTTCGCCTTTGGCTGCCTTGCGGTTCCACGATTCGGCCACATCGTAAATATTCCGGTAAATGTAGAGGTAATGAAAATTTCCGAAATTCTGTTTTATCTTCCATAAAACCTGGTCGGCAAAAGTATATTTCGTGCCAAAAAGCAAGGCTTTATCCCATTTTTCCGCGATTGACCAATGGCAACGAAATTTATTAAAGTCAGTATAGCCCGTATCGTTTTCATGGATAGTAAGGAATCTGGTTTTTTCGAAATGCTCTTGCGACAACTGAAACTTTCGTGGTTTCATCAAATTGTTGAATCGCTCCATTCCTAAAACTATGCGTTGATGCCCGCCAATAATATTTGCTAAGATGCTTGTACCGGAGCGTGCACACCCACCAACAAAAATATATTTACTTTTTTGTTGCCTTTCTGATGTTCTGTTGAGTACAGTTTTAGCCAACAATTCCGGGTAAAAGTTTTGGAAAAGGTAATAATATTTATGCTTGATGGCTGCAATGGCTTTAATACTCAATTTTTGAGGTTGGACACTATTATCACTGCTTTTGTTTCGGTGAGGAAACGTATAATCATTTACAACATAAGGCCTTACAAGCTCAGGTACCTTAGTTGCCAATTCTTCAAACTTTACAATTTGTAAATTCTCAGGCCTTTTCCCGTCAATTTCAAAAAACGCTGACAGCATTCCAATGTAATGAACAAAATCCCTTTGTGTAAAAGCTTCATAATTGCCCATGGCGGCATCAAGCAGGTTTTTGTTCTTCGGATTTTCTGACAAACGTTTAAAAACATGAGGTTTTCGGAGGTGTTTGAAATACGAAAAATCGAGGTCGAAGGGATTTCTCGCAATCACAAAAATCAGGTTAAAGTCAGCTAACTTCAGATTGTAGGTTGCAATAATTTCCTGCGCTACACTCAGCGATCCATGCCGGTTTCCGGGAATCCTTTGCTCGTAGCCAAGCGGCTTGGAATTTTCCAGATGGCTTTGTGGCAACACATGATAAACGGGAGGTTTCAGGGTGTTGCACAGATAATCGGTTACCGACATCCCGCCGGTTTTTCCAAGATGGATAAAAAGCACGTTTTGATTAAATACCATGTTTGTTTTTCCGATTTATTTTAATTTGCATCTGTTTATTGAGTCTGAATGCTGAAAATCATTAGGTTTACTATTGATGACCCTAATTCGGCTATGCACGGAAGCGCCGGAATGTCCGCATCCGCCAATGAATAGATATTAATTTTTCATTTATGCAGAAATTAATTGATTTAATCATGTTTACAACAATGACAATAAATTACAAAATCACCAATATTTCCGGTTTATTGAATGTGGGGCAAACTATGTTCTTCATTTTCTTGAATTTTCCGAAGTTATCAATCATCCAAATGTATCAGTAATCTTTTAATTATTCATCCTTTGAAGGTTAGTTTATCATAAAGATCAATCCGGGCATTACATTCCAAATAATTCTTTTGTAAAAGAGTAAGTTCAATATTTTGTGGAATCTTCAGCGTTTTCTGCTCCTTTTTTAAATATTCACCCTGCATATAGTCTTCAACTTTAAGCTCAAGATGATTGAGGATTTGTATCAGTGTATTAAAATTTCCCAATAAATCTTCATAACAAACACAAATAACCTCATCTCCGCAATCTAAAGCTTTTGTTATATTGACCAGTGAATGATTCCATCGGTTGATAATTTTCACAAATTCATCATCAGTAAAAGTTGATTTGGTATTAGAAAACTTTCTGCTTTTTAAATTAAGTAAACTAAAAATATTCATTATAATATAAATTACTTTAAAAGAACCCAGTGCAAAGAATAATTCATTAAATATTCTGTCAATGCCCGGATAATTCAACCCAACATACTGTATGTTTTCCCATTTTTTTAGAATATTAGATTGTGAATAGTTACCTGGATTTTCGTTACAATTGAAATAATCAGGGTAAACTTGGCAGAATTTATCTTCAGAAAAATGGATTTTTGACAGACAAAAATTTTCCTTTTTCATCAAATGATCATAACCTTCAGATTCAATAACAATTTGAGAGTGAAAATTGAGTGTAGTTGTTAATCTTTTTATTGGGAATTTATCCCAACCACTGATAAACAAATATTTTTTTTCCAATCGTTTAGACAAAATTGCGTTCCTGTCATTTAAAACATTTTCATTTTCAGGATAATAGCGTTTCCATATCCAAAAGTATTTTCTTTTAATACTCAATATTTCCTGAATTGATAGTTCAATGTTACTTTCTTTGTATGGATCGCTTTTGTTTTCGTGTGGGAACGGACAATTTTTAATTGAGAAAGGTTCGATTAATTCGGGTATCTCTGTTGAAAGAGTTTCAAATTTCACAACTTTCAAATTTGCTGGTTTTTTACCCTCAATTTCAAAATAATCTTTTAAATTGCCTTTGTAGTGTGTAAACGGTTGCTTAGCAAATGATTTATAATCACTTAACGCTGCGTTGAGTAATTTTTCGTTAAGTGAATTTTTGGCAAGTGTCTCATAGTATCTTTTTGTTTTTAAGTGTTTATAAAATGATAAATCCATTTGAAAAGGATTTCTGACAATAATCAGGATCAGTTTAAAATCGGACAGTTTAATGCCTGATTCTAATAAAAACTCTTGTGCTTCAACAAGGTTCCCATGACGGTTCCAGTGCAAATACTTAATCTTATCGGTGGAAAGGCCATCTGTCTTTTCATCTTTACTAACAACGTAATAAACTGGAGGTTTTAAAACTTTACCTAAATATTTTGTTACCGACATGCCGCCGGTTTTTCCTAAATGAATAAATAGCACATCTTTATTGAAAACCATTGTGAAAAGGTATTATTTTTTCTATAAAAGCAACGAGATTTTTTTTGCTCATCATTACACCGGATTTCTATTTCTTTGTATTGGTTAAATTTTTTGTGATCATGTCAAAACAAATCAATTGGGAACAAATCTTTGTAAAACTCATTCTGATAGCGGGTGTGGCTTTATCGGTAATTCAATTTATTTACAATCGCAGTCTTTGGGATGATGAAGCCAATCTTGCACTCAACATAATTCATCGCAGCGCCTTTGAATTGCTAAAACCGATGGATTCTATTCAGGTTGCCCCCATATTGTTTCTTCAAATGGAAAAACTGTTCAGCCTGCTTATTCCGGAGTCAGAGCGAGGCTTGCGGCTATTCCTGCTGATTTGTTTTCTGATAGCGTTATTCTCTTTTTCGGCTTTGCTCAAAAAGCTTTTCAACAATCCGGTAGTTGTAATTTTTGGCCTTTCCTTATTCGTCTTTAATACATTTATGATTCGCTATTCGAACGAAGTAAAACAATACATGTGCGATGTTATGCTTACAGCAGTAATTGGCTACCTGCTTTTGAGCCTGCATGATGATGAGAAAAGGAAATTCATCTGGCTGGCTGTAGCAGGCGCTGTGGGTGTGTTTGTTTCAAACATTACGCCCATTATTATGGCAACTGCCGGTTTGTATTTACTTCATTCACATTTTTATATCCGAAAACTGAATTTCCCGTATTTTATCAAAGTATCATTAGTCTGGGCGCTTGTTTTTGGTTTTTATTACTTCCTGTTTATTTATGATCACCCCAACAGAGATATTCAGGTAAGAGCTTTTGATAAAAGAGGCGGGTTTTTTAATCCAAATCTTTTTACTCCTGAATTTTTTGTGTCTGTTAAATTGATTTTTAATAATTTTTTCGTTGATTTATTACCCTTCGGCAAAGCCGGCACCATCATTCTCTCAATTCTTTATGGGTTCGGATTATTTGTGCTGATCGTTAAAAAGAGAATAGGATTGTTGATTTTGACTGTAACACCCATGTTCCTTCACCTGGTTTTATCGTCATTAAAAATGTATCCGGTATTTGCGCGTCTGATGCTTTATCAAACGCCACTACTGATAATTGTTGTTGCTTTTGGTGTGGAACAACTGTTTGAGTATGTTTCCAGAGTGATTAAATCGAAACTTATTTTTAAGGCCGGATTGGTGTTATCCTTGTTTGTGGTTATTCAGTTTTTTGTAAATGGTTATCCGTTTGTAAATCAGGAAATCAGAAAAAGCATTGACTTTATTCAGGAAAATATTTCCGAAGGAGAACCTGTTTATATTGATTGGCGTGCCCGTCGTCAGTTTCAGTACTATGTTGATATAAAGTATGTTAAGTTTAAGGCGCCAATAATTACCGGAATCAGATACAATGAATTTTCAGAAAAAAATATCAACGACCTAAAGTCATTATCCGGGAAGCATTGGGTGTTGTTTGCCGGAGGCGACTATGGGATGCAAAAAAAGTTGATCAGGAAGCTGGGAAAATCGGGTGTTAAAATTGAAAAAAGTTTTTTAACCAGCAAATCTCACACATATCTGATTGACATTTAAACCTTTCAGGGTTTCTATATCGGCAAAATCTTTTCCAGCAGCTTCCCCGCAACTTCCTCCGTATAATACTTCTCAATTAGTTCTTTGCCTCCGGCTGAGTATTTTTCCCAAACATTTTTATCCTGATAAAGCAACTTGATTTTCTCGGCAAAGTCTCTGGCATTGTCGGCAATAAGGCTGTAATTTTCTATTTCGGGCACTCCTTCGGCAGCCACCGAAGTGATAACTGTCGGAATTTGATGGTGGAGCGATTCGAGTAACTTACCCTTTACTCCGGCGCCAAACCTTAGCGGGAGAATGGCTACTTTGCAGGTTTGATAATACCTCGTTAATTCCTCATCTGATACAAAGCCTGTAATGTTGATTGATTCACTGCGCAGTTTCAGCACTTCTTCGGTAGGTTGTGAACCAACAACATGAAGTTTAGCATCGGGAATATTTTGATGAACAAATGGAAAAACCTCCTTCACAAACCACAAAATGGCATCCGGATTTGGCGGATGGCCGAAATATCCCACAAATAAAATATCGTGGCGTTCATCAAATCCGGGAACTTTTTCGGGGATGTTTTCAAAAAAGTAAACAGGAATTACCTGTACGGTTTTTTCCGGTGCAAGCTTTTTTATGTAGGGTTCTTCGTATGTAGAAAAGGGCAGGATAACATCAACAGCGTTAAAAATTTCGGTTTCGGTTTTGAGGAATCTCGCGTGTTCCTTAATAAACTTTTTGTCGCCGGTAACATCAAACTTACGCTTGCTGCCGAGATATTGGAGGTCGTGGCCCACATACGCTAATTTTGCTGTGGTAAATTTTCTGATCATATCGAAATATTTAGGTGCGATATGAACCCGGTGGGCAATTACAAAACTGATGTACTGTCCGTTTTCGCGGAACCAGTCGCGGATATTTTCCTGATAGAAATTCCCGTACAACACTTCGATTCCCATTTGTTGCAAAATCGTTGTGTAAGGCTCGTGCTTAAAATAATTATCTCCAATAAAATGAATTTTGAAGCCCATTTTAAGGAGCAGTTTCAAATAACCGAATGTACTTCTGGAGCCGGCATCATGGTCAAAAATGGGTACATAATGATCAATTACAAGGATGTGTTTTTGATGAAGGGAGCGGTCACGGTGAAAAAATACATTGATGCCGTTGGGCGAGGATTCCACCTGCAATTCGTGACTCCACTTCTGATAGAATTTTTGCTGATTGATGGTTTGATATTTTTTGATGCCTGAATGTTCATTGCATCCGTTTGAAATTCCTTCGTGGTGGGTTACCATCGAAAGCGGTTGATAAAAAACCTTGAAGCCTGCTTGGTGCACCCGCATAGCCAGATCGGTATCTTCGTAGTAAGCAGGTGCAAAATGTTCGTCGAATCCATTAACCTTTTCCCAGACCGGTTTTCGTATTACGAGGCATGCTCCCGAGATGTAGTCAACCTCTTTCAGATAATTATAATCAGGTTTTCCGGCATCATCGTATTTCCCAAAGTTCCAGGCTGAAGCGTCATTCCAGATGATTCCTCCGGCCTCCTGCAGCCGGCCATCGGGGT
The DNA here is from genome assembly GCA_903944895.1 of uncultured Bacteroidota bacterium. GTDB lineage: Bacteria > Bacteroidota > Bacteroidia > Bacteroidales > 4484-276 > CAJATL01. The sequence continues at coordinate 14,579 of CAJATL010000353.1, read as the reverse complement.
AAACCAGCTTTGGCCCAGCTATGGCAATTTTGGCGTTTTTATCCAATAAATCAATAATATGTCGCAACCAGCCTTCGTGCGGTTCGGTGTCGTTGTTCAAAAAGCAGATGTATTCACCTTTTGCTTCAGCAGCGGCTTTGTTGCACGACCTGAGAAATCCCAGGTTTTCGGTATTTCGGATGATGCTGACCCCTTTGATTTTTTCAGCAAAATCAAAAACCTTTTCTGTCGAATAATCATCAATCAGAATAACCTCGAAATCAATTTCGATGGTATTTTTTAAAATGGATTGAAGGCAGCGGTAAGTTGTTTCGAAGTGATTGAACAAAGGAATGATTACCGAAACTTTTGGTGATGTAGTTTTTTTAAAAATTAAGGTTGCAGAAGTATCAACCGCAGCAACATGTTTTTTTTCTTCCGGATGATTGTTCAGCCTGGCAAATTCGATCTGTTCCTTGAGCCTTTTTCCGCGCAAATACCAAATCAACCTTACCATAAAATATCCAGTTCCCTCCCGCCTCAGTAAACGATAACTGGCACCAATATCATTTCGGAGGATGAATAATTTGTTTGAAACCTTATTACCGAAGACCTGAAACTTTCTTAACGGTGCTGTAATTTTCCATGATAATGAATCTTTTGCTTTGTTGAGTTCATTGAAAAGCCAGAGGCTCTTTTTTTCGAGGCCGGCGATTTCTGTTATCTGTTTTTCGATTTGTGATTGAAGTTTTTGCTCCTTTGTTAATGCAGCATTTTTCAGCCAGATAATTTCATTATCTTTTTTCAACAACTGTAACTCAAACCCCTTGTGAGCTTCCGCAGACTGGCTTTTAGCTTCTGCAACCAGGCTTTTGGCTTCCGCAGACTGGCTTTTAGCTTCTGCAACCTGGCTTTTAGCTTCAATGTAGCTTGCTGACAATTCATTTAGTTTCTGGTTCAATGTAGCGTTTTTGCTATTTAAGGCAGCCAGCATAATCCCGGTATCTTCCTCCCCGATTTCAAAGAGTTTACAAGTGAGCGTAATCTGCTTTGTCATAAATGGTTCGGGCAATTGAAATCGAAAAAAAGGCAGATTTTCATGAAACCAATATACATCCTCGGTTGAAATCAGGTAATTGCCAAATCCAGGTTTCAAGGTCAGGTTTCCACTTTCGGTTGTTACAGTGGCCGTTACATCTGTTATTTTACTGGGCTTATCGCCGATGTAAACTTTAAAATTGTCCAACGGGCAGCCTTCCTTTTCTAAACTGTACAAAAAAGTGTTTTTGTCCAACTGCACGCCGTTTATGATTTTTCGTTCAGCTTCAGTTGTATCCGGCTGAAAGACAAGTGTGGTTTGGATTTTTTCCTGTTTTTCCTCCTTGCATGTCAATTTATAAATATCCGGATTCCTGAACTGCACCAGATCGTTTTCATTTATTGGCACATCAGGATTCCCGGCCAGGGCAATCAGGAAATCCCACATTTTATAAACCTCCGGATATTTTTCTGCCAGCCATCTCAGCTCATCTTTACCAATTGTGTGATGATTTAACAAAGGATTTAATGCTATGCTAGGTTTCATAGCAGCGAATTCCGGATTTGCTTTTAATACGGCAGAATTTAAAAAGCCTTCACCGAAATTTAATAACTCCTCAAAATTAACTACAGTGGTTTCTGGAAGCCGGTCGTTTAAAAAAGCAAAATTATAATGATACCAAAGCAAAATGGCATTGTTAATTGACAGGCCATTGCGTCGGTTTAGCGAATTGGCCACAGCCAGCGGATTTCTGAAAATGTGAAACGGGATGATCCGGATATTTTTGGTCAGGGCGAAAACCTGTTTCCAGAAAGGCAACAATATCATAAAGCGGGGATCTTTGATTAAAACCTGCGAAGATTGACTGAATTTTCGTTGCAGCAGGTCAACCGCCCGTTGACCGAATTCCATCATTAGTTCGTCGGCAAAAATGTGTATTCTCCTGTTTTGATGTTTTTCGGGCTGATCCCACGAAAGAAAGAGCTGCGACAGAATCTGGTTGTTGAGGTTAAATATTTCGCGGTCTTCCCAATACCCGGTCGGGTTATGCTCATCGGCGGGTATCAGGTTACTGCCGGCATCAAAACCGGCATCCGCAAAAACCTTTGCCAGTGCGCTGGTGCCCGATCGGTGCATCCCGGTTATTAAAATCAATTTCTTGTTCATGTAAAATCGATGCTGAAAATTTGCCTTTTTTAACATAGCTTCGCCACGTCAGTCACAAAAATCATGACTGAAAAGACATTAAGCACCTTACAAAAATAGAATTTCTGATCAACTATTTCCATTAAAAACCCGCATGGGAACCACTCCTTTTAAAATGGTTGCTGAAGAATTACGTGAATTGAATGTGGTTTCTGATTAAAATGAAATTAACAGCTTTAAATTCAATCGTGTAGGAATAGTGTCTTTTATGAAGCCAAATATTTGAGATACAGGTTTTAAGACAATATTTTTGGTTTGGGTTATCGAAACCCGAAAATAATTTGAAGGGGAAGGTTAAATGAAGGGCGTTTTTGGAGCGCAAAATGTCGAAAAATCAACATTTCCCAAAGTTTTAAGGCTTCAGGAAATGCTGATGAATGATTTATCTGATTCCGAAAGGAATTTTTACCGTTAATGTGAGATTTCTGCCCGGATTGAAGAAACTGACCTCCTTTAAAGTTGACAGATGATCGATGTATTTTTTGTCGAAAATGTTGGTCAGCGTAATTCCGACAGAAATCAGTTGATTTGCCGCCTTGAGTTTGGCCCCAACCCCAATATCTACCAAAGAATAGCCATCGGTTTTTTCTTCGTCGGGTGCAGGATTGTGCTGATAAAATGCTGTTTGCGTGTTTAACCTGATGAACGCATCATGTAAGAAAGCCAGCTTTTCCTTTTCTATCCAAACTTCAAAATGAAGCTTGTTTGCGGGGATAAATGGCAGGTAATCCCCGCTTTTTTGTTTGCCGGTGACATTGGCAAAAGTGGCCTGGAAATGTAGCCAGTCAATCGGTTTTGGATGAATGTGAAAGCCAGCTTCTCCTCCAAATAAAGTGGCATTGGTTTGCTGGTATTTGTAAATTTCATCGCCATCAGGCGTCGAATCATTGGATGGGGTGATAAAAATGTAATTGTTGATGATGTTGTAAAAACCAGCCAAATCAAAAGTTACATGCTCCGAATGATAATGAATACTGAAGTCGCTTTCGTAGGCATTTTGTGGGATAAGTCCGCTGTTTCCAAGCTCATAACGGGTTTCGTGTTTTCCGTTGGAGGTTAATTCAGCCAGGTTGGGTGTGCGGTAGGCGGCAGCAAAGTTGACCCTGAACAAAAGTTCCTCGGTGTAATTGTAGGTACCACCGATGGAACCGCTGAAACTGCCATAATTTTTATCAATTCCCGGGCGATACGAATAATCGGCGGGAACTCCCGTAGTTTCTGTCGAAATGACTTTGTAATCGTAACGCAGTCCTGATTGAAGTTTCAACTTGTCGAAAAAAGTTTGCTGCAACAATCCAAAAACCGAGTAATTCTGTGTATTTGCATCGGGTAGCAAAATGGTTTCACGATTGTTGAGATTTACATTATCCTGGCTTAAGCCCTGATATCCAATGATGTATTCGGAGTTTTTGGCTGAAGGCAGATAAAGTTTGGTTTCGTAGGTCAGCGTCCTGAGCGACATTTCGAGTTCGATTTCATCAACACCTGCAAAATGGATTAAAGCGGTGTTTTGGAAAGCGGCATTAAACTCCAGTTTATAATTGCCAAGAAAAAGTTTGTTTTGTGATGAAATCAAATGATTTTTAAATTGTTGGTACCAGATTTCATTTTTTCTTCCGCGCTCCGTAACCTGTTCCACAGCCTCCGGTTCGGTTAACCCAAGTTTTTGATCGTTAAAATCGTAAAATAGTTTAAACGTACCGGTTTTGCTGGTGAAGCCTGCATTAGCCTTGAACGATGCTTCGTTAAACCTGGAATTAGGCACAAAATCACCTTCTCCCTGCAAATAGTCTTCGTGCGATTTCATCCCAAAACGAATTCCACCAAAAACCTTTTTGGAGGCGCCTTTCACACCCAGATTATTGGTAATTCCCATCGAATTTGAAAAAAGCTGCAGGTTGTAATCGCCTGTCACCTGGCCCACAGGAGCTGGTTTTTCCTTCACAAAATCAATAACTCCGCCAATGGCGTCGGAGCCGTAAAGCAGCGAAGCCGGGCCTTTGATGATTTCGACCTTTTCGATGCCAAATTCATCAATTCCCATGGGGTGATGGTCGGAATACTGGTAATTCTCGAAACGAACGCCATTATTCAAAACCAGGATGTCGTTCATCGAAAGTCCGCGGATAACCGGTTTTGAAACGCCGCTGCCTTTCGAAATCATATCAACACCTGGAACTGCCGTTAAGATTTCGGCAAAATTTGGACTTCCATAATTTTTTGATGTTGCCAGGTTGAGCACATCAATTTTTACGGCATTGTCGTGCTGCGTTGAGTTGTAGCCGCCCGAAACAACAATTTCCTGGGTTTCGATGGGCGTTTGCCTCAGCACAAAATCCAGTTTTAATGGCTTGTTGTTTAAAAAAACCGTTTCGATAAGATTATTGTAACCCAGAAAAGAGGCCTGGATTTTGAATTTGCCGTTTGGTAATCCGGTAATCCGGAAGTTGCCGTTGTTGTTGGTGACCGTGCCTTTGTTTTGTTCGATTACAAACACTGTGGCGCCGGCCAGCGGTTTATTGTTTGAGCCATCAGTTATGATACCTCCGATTTCATTCTGGCCAAACGTGAGTTGGCACAAAAATAAAACCACGAAAAAAATGGAATATTTTTTCATTTTATTACGAATTTAAAATTTGAACAATGAATTAGTTTTCTTTGGAAATCAGTTAAAAATCATTGTCGGCAGGTGGTGCGCGTAATAAAAATGAAAAGCTGGTGGGTTTGGAAATTAAAACGGAGGTGTATAAATTTATGTAGTTGTCTGAAACCAAAATTTTCGAAAAGCTGCCATTTTCGTTGGATGAAGTAAAAACGGAAATCGAGTAATCACAAATTTCACATTTTTCGGTTTGATGATTAATATGGCACCCGGATTCGGAAGTACAGGCAACCTCATGGTCGTGAAAATGCAGCGTTTTTACTACTTGAGGTAGCAAAAAAGCTAACAGAAAAAGTAGCGCAATGCTTGATTTTAGAATACTTTTCATGATTTTTTTTAACGAATAATCAAAATTTGAATCCGGGTTAACGGATGTTAGATAGAAATAGTCTTTTCAGGAATTAAATCAGGAATAAATTCTAATCCCGGAAGTTCTAATCACCGATTCAGGTAAACATTAAAGAATTTCAAATTGCCTTTTAACCTTAACGTATTTTTTTTCGGACCTTTTATCAACCCGTTTTTCGGTTTTGGCATTTTCGTCATCGAGAAACGTGATCGAGGCACCATCAGGGATTTTATCCAATAAGGATGGGTTTTCGATGAGCTGCGCTGCAAAATCAAAAGCCACAACAATATCGCGTTGTATTTGTTCTTTGTTTGTCATTTTTTACGCTTCATTAAGTATTGTTCTTTGTACCATTCCCATTTATCTTCCAAATCTTGTTTTGCGAAAGTAAAAGCATATTTCAGATTTGGTACATCTATTATTTTCTTTTCCTTATCCCCATTTGGGTGTAATAAATCACGATGAAAAAAACCATGTGCACAATCATATCTGACAATCGCAAACCATTTTTCCTCAATCATTGCTTCATATTGTAGCACCAAATCAGTTATTTCGCCCTTGTTTATACTGAAACGAAGTCTGATCCTGCCTTTAAAATGATTGCCCAGGTAAATATAAAATTCCTTCTCGTTCACCGACTTTCATATTTGTTGCAAAGATATTGAAAATTGGCTTTTGAAAAAAACAGATTCAGAATGGTTTTCTCACGCATGAAATTATAAATTTTAATCTGATGTTGTGAAAGAAAGAAACCGCCAGGTTTCCAAAAGAAAGCCTTGTAAAAGCGCATTGCAGTCAGGTTTAGAAATGATAAAAATGTTTGGTTTGGAAATGAATCCATAGCCCAAGGCTTCAGCCTTGGGGAAAATGAGACGGGGAGTCTTTTATGCCAGGTCGTTTACGACCTTCAACCAACAAGGATCGCTTTATGTGCAAAAAGGGCGTAAACGCCCTGCCATCATTAGGATGGGAATTCAAATAATCCCAAACCTGAAGGTTTGGGCTATGGAAAATCTCAAGAATTTAGACTTAACTTGACGGCAATGGGGCAAAGCGTCCGGCAAAAATTATTGAAATGGATTTTACAAATAGTTTATAATCCAGTCTAAAACCTGATATTTTTTGGGCTAAAGCCCGGTAACTGACTGTTTTTCAATTGCCCCGACCTTAAGGTCGGGGCAATTCATGTTCTTGTTATTTTGGGCTTTAGCCCCATTGATTTCTTACCCGGAACATTATTGCGACCTGCAATGATTATGCTCTTAAAACTCAATTTTATATGAAATCTGAGGAAGCATGATCAGTTCCTCATCGTTTTCGATCTGGTCGGTTTGGAGGTTGTATTTGTAGCCGTAAAACTCCTCACTTCCCACAATATTGATGAGCTGCACCGACCAGATGCTGGCATGCTTTGGTTTATTTTTCCGGTAAACAAGTCCCAGGTGCAGGTGGAAATTATCTGGTTTTTGATCTGAAAAAGCCTGGGTTTCATCAAAAATAATTTCTTTGGCCAGATAGGAAGCTTCTGTATCAACCGGGCTGATCCTGTCACCACCCATCATTACCAGGCGGGCATTGGCACTTAACAGGTTTTTGTCGTTTCGGCCAACCTGCCATTCCTTCCCACCCAGAATATTCAACACATAATTCTTATTATAGCGTGCATCCCGTTCCATATCATCGCCACCCACATATTTCGATCGAAACAGTGAAGCAGTGACCATGTAATAAAAACCGCTGTGCATGAATTTCTCGAGCGTAAAATCAACGCCATAATTTTCGCCGGTTCCCGAATTGGTAAAAACATCGTCAATAAACCAGTTCTGGTCGAGGTTTATGAGTGAAAATGAGGTTCCGTTAACCACCGGGATATTGTACAAATGCTGATAAAATGGCTCGATGGTCAGATGTGTAAATTCGTTGATATTCCAGTTCCAGGCCAGCACAAAATGGTTGGCCCGGGATAGTTTCATGTTTTTGTTTGGATAATTGGTAAGGTCGCCAGTACTTCGTGTGATGAAATAAATGGGCAGCATCTCGAGCATGCTGTGATTTCCAAAACCAAAACTAAACGAATGAGCCGGCAAAAACTGCCATTGCAGGCTTATCCGGGGTTCGAAAGTTGTGGCGCCATTCAGCGTAAAATGTTGCAGGTGAAACCCTCCACTTAATGTCAGTCGCTGGTTTATCGAAAACTTTGATTCCGAAAATCCCTGCAGCAAAAAACTGTTGCCATCCATCAGCGAAATCTGGTGTAAAGGTTTGCCAAGGGTGTCTGCATTTTTAATGTCAACATTGTAAAAAACATTATTTACCGTAAGCCCTGTCCGGTTTGTGTGGCGGGCATCGAATTTTTTGTTGACAAAAGAAGACAATGATATTTTCATCTGATCATTCTTAATCCGCTGATCAGGTTGAAGGACGTCGTTCTGATCTAACTGGTCTTGTGTCCAGTTTAGTCCATTTCCCGAAACAGAAGCTGAACTGTTGATGTAGGCCGTTTTCCCGAGCGTTTTCCTGTGATTAAGTCCAATTGCTCCCATGTATTGCTGGTCGTAAAGTTTTTGAAAATCCTGGGCATAATACCTATCGTCGGCATCGTTTGGCACAATGTCGGAAATATCGCGGGCACCGATTCCCCACAACGAAAGTACTCCGGCTTTTTTAAGCGGGAAATTCAGTTTAAACGATAAATCCTGAAAACGGTTGCCGGCAGCATCATCGGGCAAAAGTGGGGCAATAAGTGCAAAAGTCGAAAAACGGTAATTGAAAAGATAGGACGATTGACCTCCTTTTTTGAACGGGCCTTCCGACGAAATATCCAAACCCAGTGTACTTAGCTGGACTGAATGTTCATAATTCCCATTATTCCCGTTTCGCATTTTTACATCGAAAACTCCTGATAGCCCATTTCCATATTCTGCCGGCCAGGCGCCAGTATAAAAATCAGAATTTGCAAGCAACTGTGCGCTGAGTGCCGTAAAAGCCCCACCACCAAAGGAAGTTACATTTGCGTAATGGTTTGGATTTGAAATCTGCACACCTTCCATTTGCCACAACAAACCTTTTGGCGCATTCCCCCGCACCACGATGGCGTTGCTGCTCAGGTTTCCGGCGACACCGGCAAAAGCGGTGGCCAACTGGGCAGGGTCATCAACGCCGCCTGCATATCTGCGGGCTTCTTCCACGCTCAGTTGGCGGGCACTTATCAGTGACATCGGGTTTAACGGTTTGTCCTTGTCCTGCCTGGCAACAATTTCGACTGCATCCATTTGCTGAACTGATTCAATTAATCCTGCCTGGATTACCACCTCTTTTACTGAGCCAACAATCAAATCACGAACAACGTAAATCTCGTAACCAACAAAACTAATAGTCAGATCGTACCTTCCAACAGGCACCTTTTCAATTCTGAATTTTCCGTCAAGGTCGGTAACGGTGCCAATTAGCGGGTCGGTACCCCGGATAATTATGGTGGCACCAACCAAAGAACTACCACTTTCGGCATCCAACACCTGCCCCTTGATTGTTTGTGTAAACTGTTGTGCTTCAATAGATGAAACAGTTAAAAAGCCCATCAGAAACATCCAGAATTTCATTTTTGTCATCAGTAATAATATTTATTTATTTTAGCGGTGCAAAGGTTTCATTAAATGATTAAGCCTGCAATACTGAAAAATCATTATTTTATGAATGAAAGATTGATTAAGGCATTTCAGAAGTACGAAAGGGTTTTGGATTCGCAACATTTTATCGAATCAGATTTGGATTATTCCCGGCTCGAGTATCACCGGCCTTTTCTCGAAAGGCTGGATGTTATCGAAAGTAGCGTAATTACGCTTTTTGATCTTTACCGAAGGGAGCATATTTATATTTCGAATAGTTTCGAAACCATTTTAGGGCACAGTGTTCAGGATGCAAATGATGAAGGCACCGAATATTTTAACAGGCAAATTCACCCCGACGACTTCATTTTGCTCTCAGAGGCAGGTTCGCATTTCCTTGAAATTTCGTTTGCGATCCCTGTCGAAAAACGAAAAGACTATAAAATGCTCACCGAATACCGGATGAAAAAGGCCGATGGAACCCTAATCCGTGTTACCGAACAACACCTTTGCCTCGAAAATGATAAACATGGGAATGCCTGGCTTTCACTGAGTATGCTTGATGTGTCGCCTGACCAGAACCTCGAAGCTCCGGCACAATCGAGGCTTTTTAATTTCAAAACCGGTGAATTATTTTTATTTCCACCTCCAGGTGAAAACCTTCAGGATGATATGCTCACTAAACGCGAAAAAGAGATTCTCGAATTGTTGGCATCCGGACTGATCAGCAAACAAATTGCCGACAAATTATTTATCAGCGTAAACATCGTAAACACCCACCGCCAGCGCATTATCGAAAAACTCGACGTTGCCAACACTGCCGAAGCCGTAAAATATGGAGTCAGCGTCGGGTTGTTGCCGGCCTGGTAATTGGCTGCTACGTTTTTTTTAATGGTTTCACATTTTTAAAAGGTGAAACCTTTGATTCAAATCAACTTCTTCCTGATAAAAAAATCCATTTCACCATCCATCTTTGGCAATTCGCCATTCCCATTTTGCAGTTCGCAGGTTTTAGATTGTTTAGGGCTTCGGGCAGCCATACATTTGCTTCATCAAGTTATAATGAAGTTCACAAAAATTAATAATCAAAAAAACTTAAAGTTATGAAAACAAGAACAGTTCTTACCGTCGCCCTGATGATGATCCTCTCGGTCAGCGTTTTTTCACAAGCCAAATCCGGTAACAAAAAAGACCGGATATCACCAACAACCCTATCTGCCGTTGAAATCTTACAGCGTGATGCCGATCATGTAATCGTGTGGTTAGATAAATCAGCCGAAACCAAGGCACGTATCATCATTTTTGATGCCGACGGCGAACAGGTTTATTCCCGGAAAATTGAAACTCCGGACACCATGAAAATCACAAACGATATTTCGGCCTTCCCAAAAGGCAAGTATTTTATCCAGGTTTATCTGGACGGAAAGTGCACTGCTTCCAGCGAGCTATCAAGATAAGATAGGTTTTATCCAAAGCAAAAATGGCCTTTAGATTAATTTTGAAGGCCATTTTTGTTTTGGACTAACCATCCAGAAATTTTTTGTTTTCGGATGCTTTAAAATCTGTTTTATCAGATATCAAAACTAAGATTTATAAAAAACGACCTTCCGGGTTCGTAGAGTTTTTCGGTAGTCCCGATGATTTTCCGGTTAAGATGTTCATAGTACGAACGGTCGAAAATGTTGTTAACCCCTGCCAGAATTCTAAAGTTTTTACTCATTTTATAATTTATCGAAAAGTTCAGTAATCCAAAGCCTGGTGTTTCGGGTTCGTAAAACGCCTCGGAAACATGCCGCTGATCGGCAACTAACCGGTACGAAAGTGCTGGAATCAGGCTTCCTTTATGCATTTTGTAATGGACGGCCATTGTTGTTTCGAAGGGTGGTATTTCGGTAAGTGCATCATTTTTTATGATGGTTTCGCCTGTAACCTGGTTTTCGGTAAGAATATATTTTGTTACCGTTGGGATTTTCCCATAAGTGAAGGCCGCAACCACGCTACCCCCGAATTTGTAGTTTTGCGGGGAAGTAAAACCCATCTCAAACCCTGTAAAGGTTACATAATCGACGTTTACAAATTGTTTTACGCCAGGAGCTCCGGGCGTTGCCGGCCTTACCACCGATGATGGAACCAGTGCTGATGAAATGTAATCCTGAACAAACGAATAAAAATAATTCAGGTACAATTCACCAAATTTCTCTGTCGGGAATGTAAGTGTTAGGTCGGCTTCATTATTGATTTCAGGCTTTAGTTGCGGATTTCCCAAATAGTCGTAACTGTCGTATCCGGCACTCAGTAGTTTTATGTAACGCTCGAGCATGTTTGGGCTGCGGCTTGCACGCGCAAATGCCAGCGATACCGAAAAGTTGGTGGTAATGTTTCGTGTTACGCCCAGGTTTGCACTCAGGTTAAGAAATTGGGAACTTAGTTCGTTGTAATAATTAACGCCATCATGAATGATCTTAAGCGTATCGCCTGAATTTGCATCGTTAAAATCGAATCGCAGCATTGCATTAAAAACAAGCTTATTATAGAGCCTGGTAAATCCTGCAAATATTCCTGCATTATTGATGATAGCTTTATTCCAGAGGTTGAACTTTTTGGTGGTAGTTTCTCCCATCATTTGCATGGTCATGGTTCGGGTGCCATCCTTGTAGATGTTTTCGAAGTCGATGCCTGTTTTAATGTTGTAATCTCCGAATTTCATCCCCATCACAGCCTTACCTCCGGTATTATGTGCATCAACAATGGCAACCATTTGCTGAGTTGCCCAGTTTAGCCTGAAACTGTTGTCCATAACGTGGTGCACATCCGAATGATAGACTTTTACATCCATTTCTTTTACAACTTCACTCAGATCTTTAAATGAGTAATCAACTGCTGCAATCCAGGTATCATCACTTTTTTCGTCCATGGATAAAGCAGGAAAAAGCACATCCCTGCCATGCACTTCACTGTACGAAACCATGAGGTTTTGTTTTGGAGTGATAGTAAATCCAACTTTAGCCCCCATATTATACTTTTTAAAGGAGGTTTTGTATGAAAGTGCTTCTCCGTCAATGTTTCCGCTCATATAGTCGCCATATTTTCTGAAACCTCCGTTTACCAAAAAGTAAACCTTTTTGTTGCCTCCATAAACCGTGAGGTGTTCCTTTTGGCCATCCCAATTACTTTCGTAACCAACTGAGGCGTTTGCATGTATTTCAAATTTTGTAAACGGGCGGGGGTTCATGGTCTGCAAATTGATAAAGCCGCCCAAAGCGGGGCCATAATTAAGCACAAAAGGACCTTTTATAACATCGATGGTCGAAATATCTTCGGCTTCAACATGCGAGGTTACTGGATCCATTCGGTTTGGACAGCCGTTTTCGATTTTTACACCGCCATCCAGAACAACATTCAACTGAGAGAATTTAAAACCTCTGATAACCGGATCAATGGCACTACCGCCTTTCCTGATGCCCGAAACGTTGGGTACACTTCGCAAATAATCGCCAATATCGTGCGTAGATTCTGATTTAAGGTTATCTGCAGAGATTTCGGTAATTACAAACGATTTTCGTTTGATCAGACTATCCGTAATTTCAACCGTGCCAAGTTTGATTGTATCGTTGGTAATTTGAGCTTGTAAACCTGCTGTAATTAATAAAAGACTTGTTAAAATGACAGTATAAAATTTTCTCATAAATATTGATTTTTAAAAAGTACTGACAAATTATTGATTTTCGGATTAATGGTTGCATTGATGGTTATGCCCTTCCTGATGATGTGCTTCGTGCTGATGACAACTTTCGCCACTATCGGCAACAAGTCCGGCAAGAAAGCTTCTGACAACAGTGGCCGGATCGCCTGAACAGCCTCTCACCACTTCGATACCCGCATAATTCAACACATTGATTGCGCCGGCGCCAATGCCACCTGCCAACATCGTTGTTACACCCATTCCGGCAAGCACTCCTGCTATGTTTGACTTACATCCACATCCCTGCACCGAGGGAATTGTTTGAACTTCGGCGATTTCGCCATCATCCGAAACCGAATAAACATTATAAAACTCACAATGGCCAAAATGGTCATCAACCTGGTTATTTTGCGTAACCGGAACTGCTATTTTTTTCATTTATAAAATTTAAAGAATTATTTATTTTGATTGTATTTTAATCGTTTCCCTTTTCCTTGCCCTTCGCCCGAATGATGCCGTTCACCTTTCCCTTTACCCAATTCAGCCATTTGAGATTGTTCATCTTCTGTTTTATGGCATTTACCAAGTTTCCTGCCAGTTTTTGGTCCTTCATGTGATGGACCTGTATGATTTAAATTTGGCATATTATTCAAATTACTATTTTAAAACTGATTTTTCGACATCCTCTTTGCTGATTTTTTTTGTACAAAAAAACCAATCGTAACATTTAATATCTTCTTTACTTTCCATGCGTTCTTTAGCTAAGCCACAGGATCCGGCAGTCGGGACAATTACATCGTCGCCTGGTCGCCAATCTGCAGGTGTTGCTATCGAAAAGGCATCTGCGGTTTTCATGGCAATGAGTGCTCTGTACAATTCATCAAAATTGCGACCCAAACTCAGCGGATAGTAAATAATTGCCCTGATAATTCCTTTCGGGTCAACAAAGAATACAGCCCTGACTGCTTTTGTATTGCTTTCGCCAGGTTGTATCATTCCGTACTTTTTGGCAACTTCCGGTTTGCGGCTTTGCGAAGGTGGGGAAATCGAAGTACAAATACTCAATTTAGCACAAATGTTCAATAGAATTCCAATGTTCAAATTTAGCACTAAAGCCCCACTTTTGCAAAACCGCTGTTAACTGCTGGTGTTTATTCAGTATGTCCTTTTAAATACCCAAAAAAAAGAAATTCTTACTTACCACATTGTTCATTTGAAGAAGTGATAATAGCATCATACTCTGATTGGCTTATGTAAATGGGGGTATAATTGACTAACTGACCAACAAAACTTCTCATATGGTTTCTTGAACCACAAGCTAATTTGTCATAAACACCAATTAAATCGCTTTTTGTTGTGTGACTTTTAAATATACTAATATCTTTAATGTCTAAATCTTCTATGGTTGCACCAACTTCAAATGCTTTGTTAAGGGAAGTGTCTGATATGGAAGTCAAATCATCATACAATTCTTGCAATTCACTGTTTGAAAAAACACCTACCTGATTATTAGCAATTGGGTCAGGTAAATTATACTTATTTAAAAGCGTTAGCACACTATTTATGTGTGATTGCTCACTATTTGAAATGTTATTGAAGATATTTTGGTTATACTTATTGTATGAATAAATATAAACATCTCTTGCTAACTTCTCCTCTTCTCTTAAAAAGAGTAAGTCAGATTTTTCTTGATCGCTTAATGGAACAATTTCGTCCTTGCTACAAGATGTAAAGAGGGAAAAACCCAATGCTAAAAACATTACTAACTTTTTCATTTTTGAATTATTTATTGTTAAAAAGATTATTAAACTACAAATGTGTCAAATATTTTAAAATGGTTTAGTAATTCTACTTTACTAAAATAACTTTTGTCAATAATACCTGTCAATATCCAGTTGTCTTTGTCTGTGCCTAATGCGGATATGTTCCATGTAAAGGTCAACTTCTTTTTGTGTTGCAAAGTTGATGGCGATTACCAACAGCCTTGCATCTCTTACACTCATTAGAGGCATTTCATCTTGTTGCTCAATTTTTATATTCAAGATATAAAGACCAGC
>CAJATL010000352.1 GCA_903944895.1 uncultured Bacteroidota bacterium | reverse complement strand
TGTTGATATTTGTAGGTGCTGTTGAGGGTTACTTTGCCGCCAATAATAACTGCATACTTCTGCTGGGCATTCAGCGTGCCCATCGTGGCAAACAATGCCACGATAACTGCTAAAATCATTATTAATCTTTTCATATTAAAAGTAATTTTAAATAAATTTGTAAATAAAACCTTATATATCAATTAATTAGGTTGTTTTGTTCGTTGGAATATCAGGATTAATGGCATTTACTTGTATGCGGTAAGATGCTACGAAGAATCAAAATATTTATTCATTGTGCTTGTTTTTAATTAATTTCCCTACTCTTTTAAAGATTTTCGGTTTTCTCTTTAGTGACGTCTCATTACCTTAATAGCAGAATCCTGATTTTGTCACCTCCATTTTAACATAATTCATTCCTTTTTAACATATTTTAATAAAGCGATGGTTAAAATCGGGCAGAAAAACAAAAAGCACTTTCATTTTTGCTCCTTTGTAAAAATTTAAAAATTCGTCATTTTCATACTTCGATTTCTGTCAAACAAAACCTTTTCACCGGTTTCATTCCACCACCAACTTCCCTGTTTCTTCCAGTCCTTTTTGGTTAGAAATTCTGTAAAGGTATGTCCCGGCAGGCAAAGCCAGAATATCCACGGATTGGCGGTTGCTTGTAAGCTGGGTTGTAAAAACAGTTTTGCCCGAAATATCCATCAACCGCAAGGTTGCCGAAGTGTAAAGCCGGCTAAAGTCAACAGTAATCTGCTCTCTGGCAGGATTGGGATAGAGGATGGCTTCGGTTGTTTGCGTGGAAGCATTTTCCGGAACATTAACAATAATTCCGTCCGAATTAACCTTCATTGCAAAAATATCAAGTTGCTTTGGCTCTTTAAAATCCCAGATTATCCCGGTAATTAAAGCGCCATTATCCCTCGTTGGCAGGATGCAATACGGATAATACGCGGCATCTCCTCCATAAAAATAATCACTCAAAATATTTAAATCCATATCCAGCCTCGTAATTTGAATCCAGGTTGGCGTGATTTGCCAGGGGACACCCCAAGGATCGATATTATATATGCCTGTCAGAAAAATCGAACCGTTTACAATTGCAGTGTTTTCATTAAAACCGGCATAAAGGATGGTGTCGGGATTATTGTAAAATTGGGTTCCGTTAATTCCGTTAGCGTGTTTATCCATTTTATAAACACAAATTGTTCGTATATATTGAAAACTAATATCAATCCTTGAAGTTGCTGATAAAAAATATGTCGAATCGGTTAGTTTTGTAATGCATGGCGTTGAAAACATACGCTCAGGTGCTTGAAGGCTTTCAATTTTATTCAATTTATTATCAAGCCGAAGCATCTTAATATCCCATAAATCGGTTAAAAAACCCCCAAAATATGCCACGTGAAATTCATCACTTTCCGGAACATAAATTATATCTCCAGGCATACTTAATATTCCTGGTTCAGAAATAAACGACCGGATGCTATCGGCAGGTAATCTTACCTCTGTAACTATTATTGCAGGAGAAGTTGGCTGTGTATTTGTTCTTGAATCAATCAATAGCATCATTGTACTATCGTTTGTAAAGGTGTGTTTCCACGGGTAAATTTTGTAATTTTTTTGGCGATGGAAATTGTGTTGTGAAATGATGTTGAGTTGGCCATCAATCCTGCAAATTATTATTGAACTGTACAATTCATCGCCCACAATTGAATCCATTGCTCCCATAACTACATACTCATTATCGGAATTTGGCACGCTATCTATAATAAAATAGTAGGTTCTGTTTTGATTAATCAGAGTAATTTCTTTTAAAAGATTACCATTTTCGTCAACCTTCATAATTAATCCACACACATCTTCCTCGGTTGAAGTAGTTGATCTTTTACCTACAATAATAAAACTGCCGTCATTAATCTGTATGGCATCAAAAGTAGTTTCGATTTGATGGGTATTGTAAATATTAAAAAAAGTGTTCTGAGCCATCGAATGGTACACAAGCATGAATAGCAACAAGAAAATGGTAGTTTTTTTCATATAATATGTTTCCTTAAGTGAATAATTTTAGTTGAAAGAATGAAGAGGGTTAAAAAGCCCTCTTCAGTTACATAGAATTAATGAGGATCTTCCTCACTAAAAACGCCATAGTAAAGTTTATAAATGTGGTAGCCATTAGGCTGCCCACAAGGAATTATTTCCTCGTAAACATCTACCGATTTAAATATTTTTCCAGCAGGTTTGTTGTCATTTTTAATATAATCGAACTTACTTAAATAATAGTTCAACTCTTCGCTTTCAATACATGGTTCTTCTGGTAATGGAAATATAGACCAATAATAAAAAATCATTGCATCGCACCATGGCCCCGGATTGTTCACATCATCATAATCTTCACCATCAACAATGATTTCAACAATGCTTGTAAAGTATCCACCCTGTCCGACCGATAACGGATGGTTAAACTTGTATTCAAGCTTATCTGCTGCATCGGTCACTTCTGTGCTTTGATTATCACCACAAGCTCCAAGATCGAATCCCCAAATCCAATCTTCACCTTCCCCAAACATTGTATAATTAATCGGGGTACTCCTGCCCGTAGATAAGGTAATTTCAAATGCGGTGGTGCCGGTTTTCAATCCGGTTTCTTTAAAGTTAATGTCGATAACGTCAACAAACAATGATGAATCGCCGGATTGTTCCATGATTGCAGAAATCATCGAATTAAAGTAACCATAAGCAGTATTGAGTTCTTCAATAGTAAATTCTCCGTTTGTGCCGTTTAGTAATATTGAATCACTGTAAAATTTCAAATCAATAAAGTTGTGGGCATTATTGGCCTTTTCATAGTTAAGCAGTGCCTCCACGTACCACACGGCACTATCACCGGTGTAGGTTCCACCATCTTTTAAATGGTTTTCGATTTTATCCTTAAAATCAAGGATCAGGGCTTTGGTTTTGTGATTTTGGATTTGTTGTGGCGTTTGTGCATCGCCTGCATCATTCTTTTTACATGCGAATAAAGCAAACAAAAAGATTACTGAAAAAAGCATTAAATTTCTCATAAAATAATCTTTTTTATTACTAAAACGTAAATTCAATTAAATCAATAAATTATAGTTGTTTTGTTCGTTGGAATAACAGGATTAATGGCATTTACTTGCCTGCTGTACAGATGCTACGAAGAATCAAAATATTTTTTCATTGTGCTTGTTTTTAATTAATTTTCCCTACTCTTTTAAAGATTTTCGGCTTTCTCTTTAGTGACATCTCATAACCTTAATAGCAGAATCCTGATTTTGTCACCTCCATTTTAATATAATTCATTCCTTTTTAACATATTTTAATAAAGTGATGGCTAAAATCGGGCAGCTTATCAAAAAACCCTTAAGCATTCCCTGCTTTGTTAAAGTTTAAAAATTCATCATTTTAAAATTCCGGATTGCTTTTTAGTAGTGC
>CAJATL010000351.1 GCA_903944895.1 uncultured Bacteroidota bacterium | reverse complement strand
TGCCGCCACCAACCCCCACCCTCCCAAAATACTCCAAATACCTTGTCATTTCGACCGTAGGGAGAAATCTAAAATGTTTAACCGGACACCAATGATTATTCTTAAATCAGATAGCCAATTTTAAAATCCTAATCCAGCGTCAATTTTCACACCAGCATCCAAAGTCATTTTGCTGTTTCAGGAGGATACATCGAACCCGGAATTATACTTTAAATCACTACTGACCGAGTAAAATTCTTCAATCGTCCTGAAATCATTGATTTCTTTAACCTCTACGAGGTATTCTTGAATCGGGGGTGTACTTTTTTCTACAATACTTTATCGCCTACGGCGAATTCCGCGTAGCGGATAAAGTATTGTAGAATAATGAGATACGATAGCCTTAAATATTCCCCGTAGGGGATAAACAATTTAGTCGGTCACCAGTGATTTTAAACCAGGCAACCATTTCCAAAAAATTCTATCTTTACCTCAAAACAGATAAGGAAATGTTTTAATTCTCTAAACTTCAAATCCCATGAAAAAAATCGACATGTTGCAGGTTTTGATTACAAGCCTGCTCATTTTTGGAACAACTACCGCCTATGCCCAGCAGCAGGTATTTACAAAGGTTTTTTACGATTACAATGGCTCGGTAACGGCAAATGCTTTTCTTAAAACGCCGGATCACCATTATTTGATTGGTGGAAGTAAAGATGGCTCCCCGGCCATTATAAAAATGGATACAACAGGAAACATTGTATGGTGCAAAAAATTTGGCACAAATATCGGAAGTTTTAATGCAATGATTCTAACAAGCGATTCATGTTGTATTATTGGTGGCAACTGCAACCTGGCTGGAATGTTCGTGACAAAAATAACCTTAACCGGCGACACTTTGTGGTCAAAGATTATAGATTTTGGTGGTGATTATGGCACTACGATAGTTTCAGTGCAGGAAACTTTTGATCATGGAACTATCCTATCAGGAATTATCGAACAGAATTCCGCACCTTTAGCCAAAATTGCCGTAGCAAAACTCGATAGTTTGGGCAATCTGGGGTGGACAAAAACTTTTATAGGTTCTGAAAACGTCACTTTTGTAGCGACAATAAAACAAACTCCCGACAGTGGTTTTATCTTATTTGGAACAAAACGGTATTTAAATCCATATTATGTTAGAAGTGAATTTTTGGCGAAACTATCCTCTGATGGAAATATCGTTTGGGTTAAAACTCCTTCATTAACACCTACATACGCATCAGCAGCATTGGATTTAATGATTCTTGACGATGGTTTCCTGTTATTAATGAACTCCAGCGCTGGTACGAGGTTAATGAAGACCAATTTTGCCGGGAATTTTCTCTGGGGTAAGCAAACATTAGTTCTCACTTCTGATATGACCTGGTATCCGAATCCTAAGCTTCATCAATCTGCTGATAACGGATATTATTTTACTGGTGACTTTGGAGAATTGATGAAAACTGACTCTCTTGGAAATTTTATCTGGGGTCAATATTTATTTCTATATGCAAATGATGCTGTCGAATCAGATGATGGTGGATACATGGTTGTTGGAAATGGGCCATTATGGGCTGTGAAAAATACTGACATCTCAAATCCTCAGATCGGAATCATCAAAATGGATTCGATGGGAAATTCGTCTGATTGTTTCTCTCCTGGAAATTCGGAAAACACAAATTTAATAGCGGAAATGTCCGACACTTCGATTACTTCGGCCGATGGTGAAGGAACCATATCACCTATTTATCCCGTCATCACCGATTCGCCCCTGTCGATTGACAATGGCTGCGTGGACGTTGTTGGCAGCGTTGAAGAAAACCAACCTGAAACACCCGAAATTTCAGCATTTCCCAATCCTTCCAACGGGCTGTTTCAAATCAGGCTAAACCATCCTGAAACTTCAAATTTTGGTAACCTTGAAATTTATAATGTCCTTGGCGAAAAGGTTTACGAATCCAAAAGCCCGGCTGTTTTTCAGTCACCCATTGATTTACATTCGCAACCTGACGGGATTTATTACATAAAATGTGTGTTTGAAACGACCACTTTTTCGGGAAGGGTGATTATCTCACATTGAAAAACCGTTAGTTCGCTATCGGCGATAAAATCAATAATGCGGGTTTAGACTTCATACCTCATGCAAATTAAAAGCCGTTTCATTTGATTAACACAGCGTAAAATAAGGTCAGGAATTGCCTGCTGTTTTTTTATACTAAGGTTAAAGTATTGAAAAATAAGGTTTTAAATTACTTTTTAAACCTTAGTACAAAATTATAGCCTCTAAATTCTATAACCTTATTACCTTATTCAGCACCTGCGGGATTTTTGCGGCAAAGTTCTTCTTGCTTATCGAAAAACAATAAAAGATGCCTTCTCCAAACTGTAAAATTTAACCGCAGAGAACCGCAGAGTTATACCGCAGAGCATCGCAAAGATTTATGTTTAAGGTGTTGTCTCTGCGGCCCTTTGTGTCTTTCTTTGTGTTCTTTGCGTTTTAAAAACATTTGAAACAGCCTTTTTTCAAAACCACACCAACATTTTACATGATCACCAGCTAATTCCCAAACCACTTTTGAAATCTTTTGCTTTTCTGCGCAAGTAGGAAAATTACATAAAAAATGTATTGCAGAAAAGGAAACCGTTCATAAATCCGGTGGAGTTTTTCCTGCCGGTTTTTAATTTTGAGAAGATGTTCGAGTTGAGGCATGGGGTAGGAGGGATCGAGGATTTTTCGGCCAACTTCCTGCCCGCTGATCAGCGCTGAACTGATTCCTTCGCCGCTGCTCAGGATGGCGAGGCCGGCGGCATCTCCGGCAAGGAAAATATTACCAAATTCGCAACCGCTGTACCGGCAGTTTACAACACCACCTGAAATTTTTAAAGTGGCCGGTAAACCACCGATTTTCTTCAGATAAACGTTGAGTACAAAGCGTGCGGCGGCTGGCGGAAGTTGCTCCGGATCATAATAAATCCCGATATTGGCGTGGTTTTTATGCGGAAAACACCAAACATAGGCCGAACGCATTTTACGGGGATTGACGTACCACGAAAACTTTGGGTTTGAAATTTTTACCTC
>CAJATL010000350.1 GCA_903944895.1 uncultured Bacteroidota bacterium | reverse complement strand
GTTTTTATGCCATTCTCCGTATCTGAATAGAAAAAATGCAGCTGAAAATTCTGCTTCAGCTTTTTGAAAGTCGTTTCAATTGTCCAACGATATTTATAAATCAAAGCGACTTCTTCTGCTGTTATATCCCAATTGTTAGTGTTTTGGAATAAAAATCTGCTGGCCAGATTTCGCAAAAACCGTCAAAATTAGGGTCATCACAGATATTAAAACGGTTGTTGGGAATCTGATTCACAAGGTTATCGGCATTATTGATGTAAGTAACCGTATCATCAGAGATATTGACGGTTCCGTAAGTATGGGATTTTCTAATTACATGCCGGCCGAATTTAACCGTGTTTTCAGTTTGTTGTTTTGATGTGATTTTTATTTTAAGGGTATAAAAAGTATATTGCTGATATCCGGCGCTACCTGCATTACCGAAGTGCTGAAAAACATCGCCAACATTAAAGTCAAAATAATCCCAAAATCCGGGAGGAGTTTCTCCATACCCGGAAGTTCCGGTAATTAGTCCTGCAAGAAAATAGTCTTGTTCTGATCCCTGAAATTTAGTAATCCCATAATTTTTCGAAAGGACAATTTCATTTCCATCCGACAAAGCGATGGTCTTTGTTGAATCGGCAACTCCTGGAAAAACATCAGCAAAAGCAAGATTGATCATCTGGGCGGTGATGTTATTTACTGTGTCGTAAATCCATGGCTGATTAAGTGATGAAAGCGAAAGGATGACAAAACTTGCCGAATCTGTAAACCAATATTTCCCGCTGTTTAACTGATGAACTTCCTTTTGGAGAAAATTTGGAGCAAAGCGGTGGAAAAAAACCGGATATCCCAACCAGATATTTGTGCAAGTGGGCAAGTATTCTTGGCAGGTGTCGCACAAACCGGCAACGGTGTTAAGATGGAAAATCGGATAACCCACCGGTTCAGTCACAGAATCAACTTTTACAGTGTTGGAAATCAGCCCTCCGGACGCATTTTTATAAAAGTAAGTGTAATCAGGATTTACTGGCTTCCAGTTTTGGGCAAAAATTGCCATCGGAAGTACAAACAATAGAAAAAGCGTAATTTTTTTCATTTCATTTTGGGTTTTAATAATGCTGTTTACCAGACCCTTATTTTATCCAGGAGTTGTCCGCCAGGTCCTGTAATTCATTAATTTTACTTAGAAACAATAATCTTTTTCACACCAATAGCTTCCCCAATCCTGTATCTGCAAAAATAAACGCCGGGATTAACATTTTGGCCGGAGGCATTTTGAAGATTCCAGGTGATTTGCTGGTTTTCGCTTTCCAAACTTCCATTGTAAACCATCGAAATTAACCTTCCCTGAACATCGTAAATGCTGAGGTTTATTTCGGTTTGAGGATCTCCTGCAAGATTAAAAGTAACCTGTTCGGAAGCGGGATTTGGGAAAACTTCCAATGAGTTTGTTTCGCTGGTTTCAAGCTCATCAACGCCTACAAATTCTAAGAGCAAATCCAAAGTTTTATTAATGCCCATATCGGTCCATCTAAAATCATAATTTTGGTAATTTACAACCAGCGAATCAATGGTCGTTGCATCACCCAGGCCAAAAAACTGTACGATGTCGTTTTGTCCGCCCTGCCCACCGCCTGATTGCGCCGTTAATTCGCGCATCTGCTTCACCGGCTGCCCCCCAATGGTAGCGTACAAATATATTTTAGCACCAAGCGCCTGGCGGTTTCCCCAGGTTCCACCTCCACCGGCAAGTTT
>CAJATL010000349.1 GCA_903944895.1 uncultured Bacteroidota bacterium | reverse complement strand
AGCTTCCGATTTTTTCCGTTCGGTAACATCACGGGCGGTGGTAATAATAACATCTTTGCCGAAGTGCCGCCCTTTGTTACAAATAACCTCTTTAGGGAAAATTTCTCCGTTTTTTCGTTTTCCCCAAAATTCAAACAACTGGGGTTCACCAGTGATGAAGGTATTTTTGAGAAGTTCTTTAACTTTTGAAAGATCGTTTGACCCGGGAGCTGACAGAAATTCGGGTGTGTGTCCGATTATTTCATTCCTGGAATAACCGTACATTTTTTCGGCTCCCGCATTCACGTCAATAAAATAGCCATTTTCGTCCTGGATATAAATTGCATCGGTAACCGAATTAAACAATCCGTGATAACTCGCTTCACTTTCAGCCAAAAATTCATCAGTTTGTCTTATTTTTTTAATACTCTGAGCCAATCTCTGCTTTACCCTAAAAATATAGAGTGCTACCGCGCTAACCACGAAAATGATCAGAAACGCCAATCCCAGCGTAAGATAAAGGCCGGTAAGATTTCGTTCATCAGGATTGTAGATAAAGCCCTCAAGCGAAAAATCATCTTTTAGCAGGCCGATGCTTTCGTATGTTTTGGCGATATGCTTCCATCGGTTTAAATTCATATAGCCAATGTCAACCAAATCGGGCTGCAGCAAAGGAATCATTTGCTCCGATTCGAATCGTAAAAAATCCAGGGTATGGCTTTTTGAATATTTGTTGTAAATCAGGTCGATTATTTCATCCCGGTGATCTTTGGCATAAAGCCAGCCTTTTAAGGATGCTTGCCGAAATGCTTTAACCCGCTCCGGGAATTTGGCAAGTTCCTGTGCTGAAGTGAAAAGGTTGTCGCCATAAAAGTCGATACCTGCCGTTCGTGGACTGAAGGTGGTGTAAGAAAAACCTGTTGATCTGAAATAATACGGTTCGCTCGATATGTAACCTGACATGGCTTCGGTCTGGCCATTAATCAGTGCGTCGGCTGAAAAGGTGTGAGGTAACAGTTTGAGGCTGTCGAGCGGAATTCCTTCTGTTTTAAGAAAAGCGATAATTTCTTCGGATTGGGGTTCGAGCATCATGCGCTTGCCGATAAGATCGTGGAGATGGTGGATTTCGGGAGCAGCATAAATTTCGTAGGGCGAATGCTGAAATATCACAGCCAGAACAACCACCGGTTTGCCTGCTGCCCGCGACAGCAAGAGGCCGCTGCTGCCCACTGCGTATTGCGCTTTGCCTTCGAGTACTTCACTTACGGGATCGGTTTCGGGGTTAGCTTCGGTGATGGTAACATCCAGCCCGGCATCGCGATAGTAGCCATTTTCGAGTGCAGCATAATAGCCCGCAAACTGAAAGGCATGCGTCCATTTGAGTTGCAGGGTGACTTTTTCCTGGGCATGAACCGGAGCAATGAAAAAAGCGTGGCATAAAAGCACCATGCCGAATGACCGTAAAATATGCCGAAAGCGTGTTTTCATCTTTAAAAATTTAAGGTTCGATGGGTAAATATTTCATGTTTTTTTTATTAAGCTCCAAAAATTAAAAGTCGGCAGTCGCCAGTCGGCAGTCGCCAGTCGGCAGTTGGCAGTTGCCAGTTGGTCCCGCTTTAAGGCGGGGGCAGTTAGCAGTTTCAATTTGTGTCTTCCATCATTCCACTTTTTCATTCTTCCATTGTCGAATTACCAAATTCTCTCAACCATAAATCCTAAATCAATGTCGTTAAGTTAACAAATATAAAATGGAACGCGGATCAAACGGATTTTCAAACGCGGATTAAAACTGTTTTTGAACAAAAAATCCGCGAAAATCAGCGCTGCTTGCATCAGCGTTATCAGCGTTCAAATCCTTCACTAAACGACATTGAATCATAAATCATAAATCATAAATCATAAATCATAAATCATAAATCATAAATTCCTTTTGCTAATTCAAGGATGTAAGCCTTCTCTTATCAGCACAGGGCAGTGTTCTGTTTTTTTGCTCATGCCCTTTCAGGGCGCATATCGTAAGTTCCGTTTAATAATAGGGCGTTGCCCTATTTTTTTGCTCATGCCCTTTCAGGGCGAAAACGTTAAAATAAATTACATGAATCCTAAATCTACACTTCGACTTGCTTCGACTGCGCTCAGTACAGGTCGCTCAGTGTCCGACTCCTCACGCTTCGACTTCGCTCAACGCATCGCTCTTCACTTTAGGCACTTTAGGCACTTTAGGCACTTTAGGCACTTTAGGCACTCCTAACTTTTCACTTTTAGTACTTATTTATAATCTCCACCAGATCACTTCTTTTTATCGGTTTTGAGATGTACTCGTTACAACCGGCGGCCAGCGCTTTTTCTTTATCACCACTCAGGGCAAAGGCAGTAACGGCGATTACCGGTAAGTCAGGTCTTTCGGATTTGATCACAGTCGTTGCCTGGAATCCATCCATTTCGGGCATCTTCAAATCCATCAGCACCATGTCGATAGCAGGATTTTCGCGGCACGCTTCCACAGCCTCAATACCATTTACAACATGGATGATGCGGTGTTTTTCGCGCAAAAGGATAACCTCGAGCAACTGGTAGTTGCTGTATTCGTCTTCAGCAACAAGCAAAGTTTTGATTTTTGTTTTTTCAACAGGCACTTCGATAACCGGATGATCTTTAGCTACAATGGTTGCCTGAGGTTTGTACGGCATGGTAAAGTAAAATGTTGATCCTTTTCCCGGCGTCGATTCAAGCCAGATTTTACCACCCAGCAACTCGATGTAGGCTTTCGAAATGGTCAATCCCAGTCCGTTGCCGCCATATTCCCGGCTTCGGTCGGGATTGATTTTACGGAACCTTTCAAAAATAACCTCATGGTCTTCGGGCTTTATGCCTATTCCGGTATCGGAAATATAAAATTCGAGGAGGCCATTTTTGAGGTAACAGCCAAATTCGATTTTGCCTGAATTGGTAAATTTTACCGAATTCCCGATAAGGTTGGATAGAATTTGCCTGAGTTTGTTTTCGTCGGTAAAGATGCCTGCCTCTGCATAGGTTAAGTTGGTTTTGTAATTGAGTAACACCGATTGCTGGTTGACAAGCATGCTGAAACTGTTGAAAAGGTTGTTTAGCAGCGAGTTTACATTGATGGGATTCTCATGGATTTCGTCAAGCCCGGCTTCGATGGTTGCAATATTGATGATCGCTTCGATAATGGATGTGAGCTGGTTGCCATTCTGGTGGATGATCCGTGTGTAATACTGACGTTCTTCACTCGAAATTCCGGGCTCGTCGAGCAATCCGCTGAAACCCATGATTCCGTTGAGTGGTGTGCGTATTTCGTGAGACATGTTGTTGAGGAAAGCAGTTTTGAGTTTGTCGCTTTCCTCGGCTTTGGTGAGCGCATCTTTGATGTCGTCTTCAGTTTTTTTGCGCTGGATCGAAATGCTGATCTGGTGCGAAACAAATTCTAGCATCTCGACATCTCTTTCGTTATAGGCATCCGGGTTATCATAACTCTGGACTGCGAAAGCGCCGATTACTTTGCCATCCAGATGTAATGGCACACCGAGCCAGACTTCTGAAGGCGTTCCGATAAGATCGATTTCGCCGGCAAGCCGCATTTCTTCCTTTTTGGCTTTTGTCGCCAAAAGGGATTTGTTGTTTTTTATCACAAAACCTGTTAACGATTTTTCGGCCGACCAGCAGGTAATGGTGTCCTTTTCATCGCTTGTTAAAGGCGATGTGAGCATTCCGGTAGTTTCGTCGTAAAGTGCAATAAAAAAGTTGGTGGTGTCGAGCAGGGTTCCCAACTGTTCGCGGATAATTTCGATCAATTCTTCGAGATGGCTTGTCGAAACCATTGCATTTGAGATATTGTAAAGTACTTTCTGGATCAGTTCTGATCGTTTTCTTTCACTGATATCCGCAAACACCACGGCAAATTGCGATTCCCCGGGACTGAATGCCCATACTTCGAAATACTTACCCAATTCAGCCGAAAAGTCTTCGAAATGAACAGCTTTGCCTGTTAATGCCACTTTGCCGAACCTGTCGATCCAATATTGTTCGGTGTGGGGCATTATTTCTTTTACAGTTTTTCCGATGATATCACTGGCTTTGATGTTGAGCAATTTCTCGAAGGCAGGGTTTACCGAAAGGTAGCGGTAATCGACCGGCTGGCCTGCTGCGTCGAGGATCATCTCATGAAGCGCAAAACTTTGGGTGATGTTCTCGAAAAGTTGCTGATAATTATGATCACTTTCCTGGCGTGCCTGTTCGGCCAGTTTCCGGCCGGTGATGTCGTGGCCCAGTCCGACCAGGCCATACACCTCACCCTGCTTATCAAGCAAAGGAATCTTTGAAGTAAGTAGCCAGCGTTGATTTCCCTGGGCGTCGAAAAAATTCTCCTCCCGGTTAATGACTGGTTTTCTGGTTGTAATAACTTCCCGATCGTCGGCATAACCACGCTGGCCGATTTCGTTATTAAAAATTTCCAAATCAGTTTTGCCGAGGATATCATTTTCCGATTCACAACCGATAATTTCGATATCAGCCCGGTTTGCA
This sequence comes from uncultured Bacteroidota bacterium, assembly GCA_903944895.1. Classification (GTDB taxonomy): domain Bacteria; phylum Bacteroidota; class Bacteroidia; order Bacteroidales; family 4484-276; genus CAJATL01. Next base: position 10,131 of record CAJATL010000349.1, on the reverse strand, counting down.
ATAAGTTTCCGGCAACTGCTATCTTTCACATAAATGGTATCCGGCAGGTTATCGATGAGGGTTCGAAGTAAAATCCGTTCCTGATGTATTGCTTCTTCTGATTGTTTACTTTCGGTGATGTCAACCAATCCTCCAAAAAGGAATTTTACCGTTTTTTCTTCTTGTAAAATTACACATTCGGCAGTAGCAAGTATCCACACGATGCTTCCGTTTTTATGGTTCATTCTTAAATGGCAGGAATCCGATTCATCGGGTTTTACGTTAAGGATGTGTTCTCTGAACAGTGGATAATCCTCATCAATAACCAACTTACTCCAGCATTTTAGAGCTTTCAGTTCCGGAATGGAGTAACCCAGGATGCGCTCGGTGGCACCCAGCATCCAATCAATCTGGAATATTCCGTCACTTTCTTTGCAGGAATATGAAATATCGGAGATACTCGACGAAATATGCCTGAAGCGTTCTTCACTTTCTTTTAAAGTTTTTTCGGTAAGTTTCCGTTCGGTGATGTCGCTTTTTACTGCAATAAAATGCGTGATCATCCCACTGTCGTTGGTGATTGGGGAAATTACCGCTGATTCGTAATAAAATTCGCCGTTCTTTTTTTTATTTTTGAATTCACCATACCATTCCTTGCCCGAAGTAATGGTTTCCCAGAGATTTACATATTCTGCATCCGATGTCTGCCCGGATTTTAAGATGCGGGGTGTATTTCCGGTGGCTTCTTCGAGGGTGTACCCTGTTATTTGGGTAAATTTGGGATTGACGTATTCAATATCTCCGTGAATATTGGTAATCACAATACTCGCCGGACTTTGCTCGGTGGCTTTCGAAAGCTGACGCAGTTTTTCCTCCTTTAAATGGCGTTCGGTAATGTCGGTTACTGAGGTGATAAAGAACATGGGCTTGTCATCAGTGTCGCGCTGTAATACAGTAATTACCTCGGTTAATACGATACTTCCATCCTTATGAAGATATCTCTTTTCAAAATGAGCAGTCTTTTTTCTATCTTCAATCAACGAATTAATGAATTCCAGACTGTATTCAATATCGTCGGGGTGGGTTATTTCCTGCCAGGTTTTATGGGAAAGCTCTTCAACTTCATAACCCAGCATCGAGCAAAATGCTTTATTAACACTTATTTCGCCGGTAATTTTGGTGATTGAAATGCCGATCGGAGAATTTTCGATGGTGAGCCTGAATTTTTCCTCGTTTTCGCGGATAGCTTGCTCGGCATTTTTTCGGTCGGTAATATCACGGAAATTGATGATGATGGCTTCCACACCTGGTTCGGTGTAAAGATTGCTAAAAGTACTTTCGATCCATCTCCATGAACCCTGCCTGTGCTGGAAGCGATATTGAAGCGTTAAAATTTTGGATGGATTTTGGATGAGGTCGTTCAAAGCAGCCAGGACCCGGGGCGCGTCTTCGGGGTGGGTTGAGGTAATAGGATCGATCTGACCCGGATCTTCGATGGTATAACCAAACATCGTTCTTGCAGCCGGGCTGGCAAATTTTATTATCCCGTTAAAGTCGATTAATACAACACCATCAGGAGCATTTTCGATGATAGCCCTGAATCGTTTTTCGGCATTGAGGATGGCTTCTTCGGCAATTTTGCGCGCGGTAATGTCTCTGATTACAGTCTGTATAGCAGGTTTTCCTTCGTAGGTAATCGGGATTCCAATTACATCAACATCAACAATATCGCCATTGAGTTTGATGAATTTTTCCTGGTTTAATCCGGCAGGCATTCCTGTTTCAAATATTTTTTTTATTCTCGAAAATGCAATTTCCCTGTAATCGGGATGTACAAAATCAATGGCAGGTTTACCGATAATCTGATCAGTTGATGTGGCCCCAATCAAAGGAAAAGTGGCTGGGTTGGCAAATACAATTTTACCCTGGGTATGAATAATGATTGCATCCGGCGACAGATCAACTATTTTGCGGTATTTCTCTTCATTTTCCTGAAGATTTTTTTCGATAATTTTTCGGTCGGTAATATCACGGATCGATTCGATGCTTCCAATACGGTTTCCATTTGAATCGAACAACGGAGCACCTGTGTTCCAGATATAGGCGCCTTTGCCTCCAAACAGGGCAGGTGCAAATATTTCGCCAATAAGTTTGTCCCCTTTTCGGTGGACATTTTGGTATCTTGCCTTGAGTTCTTCATCTTCGATGTCGAGCAGATCGAGCAATTGAAGCCGCCGGTCGCCATAAAACGGAACGGTATAGGCATGATCACCCTGACCAATCATGGTTTCTTTGCTGATTCCGGTCATTTCTTCCATGGCTTTGTTCCATGCAATCACTTTTTTGTCGTTATCAATTACAAAGGTTGCATCGGGCAGGAAGTCGATGATGTCCAAAAGCTGCTGCCTGGATTCGATAACTTCCTCTTCGATTTTTTTGCGTTCGGTAATGTCTCTGGCGAAAACCACCAGGCCTTTACGGCTGCCATCAGGATTGAAAACCGGGGTTTTTGCTACCGAGAACGTTTTTAAGCCGTTATTAAGTGTGGGGATCTGTTCATCAGAAATGGTTATTTTTCCGGCTTTCCAGGCTATTTCATCGGTTTCCTCGCAGCTTAAAAGTGCTTCACGGTATATTGGATTTGAATATTCGGCCAGGTCGGAATCCTTTTTATGATAATAATCCACACCGGTTAGTCCGAAAAGCTCAAGATCAGCTTTATTGGCCTGAAGCCACCTGCCTTCACCATCTTTAAAACAAATGATATCGGTGGTGGTGTTGATTAATGTCGAGAGTTGTTGTTCTTTTAAGGCCAGCGCATTTTCGGCTTGTTTTTTTGAGGTAATGTCGCGGAGAATTACCAAAGTGTAAAATTCGCCACCCAATTCGTACAGCGAAGCATTAACATCAATATCGAATTCGCTGCCATCTTTTCGTAATCCGCGTGTTTCGTAATTGTTAGGTGCCGGTTGGTTTGCAGCCCGTAGCCTGATGTATTCAGTAATTTTTGGGTGTTGGGATGGTGCAATGAGGTCAAGGACGGGTTTGCCGATAAACTCATTTTCATCATTGTATCCAAATATGGTTACAAAAGCCGGATTTACAAAAATATGCTCTCCCCGCAGTGCCACACCAATGGCGTCAACTGAATTTTCGAATATTGCACGGAATTTTGTTTCGCTGCTTTTTAAATTCTCTTCGGTTTGACGGCGCTGGGTAATATCGTGTAATGAACCTTCAACCCCGGCTGGTTTGCCTTCAGCATCAAAAATGAATTTAGCATTGATCGAAGCCCACTTGATTTCGTTGGTTTTCGCCTTTAAACGGACATCAAAATCAAAGATATCACCCTTTTCGGCAAGCATTTTAAGCAAGGTTTCACGGTCGTTAGGGTCATAATACAATTCGTTAACTTGTCTGCCAATCAATTCTTCGCGTGAATAGCCGGAATACCTGATTATTGACGGGCTTATTTCGATAATTTTTCCTGAAGCATCAATCTGGTAAAAAACATCCTGAATGCTTTCGAATATTTTGCGATACTTAATTTCGCTTTCGCGGAGCAAGGCTTCAGCTTTTTCTTTGTCGCGACGTTCTTTTGCATCAGCAAGTTCGCGGTGTATGGCTGGGCCCAGGCGTGCCAGGTTATCTTTCATCAGGTAGTCGTCAGCACCGGCTTTCATTAAGGCAACAGCCGTTTCTTCACCAATATTTCCCGAAACCACGATAAACGGAATGTCAAGCCCGGTTTCTTTCAAAACATTTAAGGCTCCATTCGCATCAAACTGGGGGAGGTTGTAGTCGGAAATCACCAGATCCCAGGTTTCATTTTTCAATGCATCTTTCATTTGTTGCATTATTTCAACCCTTTCGGAAATAATGCTAAAACCCGATCTGGATATTTGTCTCAATACAAGTTCGGCGTCAAATTCGTTGTCTTCGATAATCAGGACACGTAAAGTCGTTTCCATAGAAAAATATAGTTTTCGTTTAGTGGTTGGGAATTTCGTTAAAAGGAGGTGGTTCATTGATGACGAGCCAATACAGGCCAAGGAGTTTTATTGCCTCAGCGAATTGATGAAAATCGACAGGTTTTCGGATGTAGCTGTTCACACCCAGATCGTAACTAATGGCCAGATCCTGATCTTCTTTGGATGAAGTGAGGATGATGACCAGGAGGCGATGCGTCAGCTCGTTGGCACGAATTTGCCGAAGTACTTCAAGCCCGTCGATTTTGGGTAATTTAAGGTCGAGAAGCACCAGTACAGGCAGGTCGTTTACATCTCTTCCTGCATATTTTCCGGTGGCAAACAAATAATCGAGTGCTTCCTGTCCATCTTCAGCTACAACAACATTGTTGTTGATATGTTCTTTTTCGAAAGCCCGTTTTGTAAGGTCAATGTCGCTGGGATTATCCTCAACCAGCAGAATCGTTTTGTTTGTGTTTTTCATTTTTTTTTGCTGTGAAAATTTGTTGTAAAGCTAAGCGCTTAGCGCAAAGCGCGTAGCGTTAAGAAAAGCTTTTTATTTATTATCTGCTATCTTTTCCATTCTTCTCCCCGATAGCTACCGAGGTTCTACTCTTCCAATCTTCCAATTGTCGAATAGCCAAATTGTCGAATTGTCTCATTCTTCCATTTTTCCAATCTTCTAATCTTCCATCTTTCCATTCTTCTCCCGCCGAAGCGGGATTTCGGCTAACGCCTCAACATTCCATCTTTCCATTCTTCCATTCTTCCATTGCCGCCCCGATAGCTATCGGGGGCAAAGCGAAAAACCATTTGCAGCTTAATGCTTGTTATTTTTTGCATTATTGAGTCCATTCTAAAAATAGGCTAATTTTGGGCTAAAGCCCGGTAACTATCTGGTTTTCAATTGCCCCGACCTTAAGGTCGGGGCAATTGATGTTCGTGATATTCAGGGCTTTAGCCACATTTTTTTATTTTTGATTCCTTTTTAGACCAGAAACATTATTCCATTCTTCCATCATTCCATTTTCAAATTTTCACCCCGATAGCTATCGGCAGTCGGCAGTCGGCAGTCGGCAGTTGCCAGTCGGCAGTTTTCCATTATTCCATCTTTCCAACTTTCCATTCTTCTATTCTTTCATTGTCGAATTGCCAAATTGTCGAATTACCTCATTCTTCCATCATTCCATCTTTCCAACTTTCCATTCTTCTATTCTTTCATTGTCGAATTGCCAAATTGTCGAATTACCTCATTCTTCCATTATACCCTTGTTCCAATTGTAAAATAAAACGTTGCTCCTTCATCAACTTTCGCTTCCACCCTGATTTGGCCTGAATGACGGTGGATGATGCGCTGCACTGTTGCAAGGCCAATCCCCGTTCCCGGAAAATCGGTTTGTTTGTGCATCCGCTGGAAAGCTCCAAATAATTTCTTCGAATAATTCATGTCAAATCCAACTCCGTTGTCGCGAATGTAATAATTTAATTCGTCACCAATAAAAATTGCCCCGAATTCGATACGTGTAATTTCCCGCATTCCGGTAAACTTAACAGCATTGTCGAGCAGGTTGGTGAGGGCAATTTCGAGCAATTGGGAATCACCGTGTGCCGTAAGATCAGGCTGTATTATAAATTCAAATTTGCGTTGTGGATTGGCTTCCTGCAAACGTTCGCTAATGGCCCTGACTAATGCAGAAAGAGCGACATTTTCTGATTTCATTTCGGAGCGGGTAACTCGCGAGAGTTTAAGCATATCATCAATCAGGTGGCCCATTCGCTGGGTTTCGCTGCGCACGCGGCCAAGGTATTGCTGAGCTTTTTCGTCGAACAAATGGCCGAAATCCTCGAGTAACGCCAGGCTCCACCCATCGATGCCACGTAATGGTGCCCTGAGATCATGTGAAACAGAATATGCAAAGGCCTCGAGTTCTTTATTTGTGTTTTCGAGTTGGTGATGTGCCTCCTTAAGTAATTCGGCGGTTTTTTTGCGGTGTGTGTGATCGATGATTGTCGAGCGGCTTCGCAGGTAATTCCCTTGCTGGTCGTAGCGTGCTGTAGCACTTAATAAAACCGGAAGAACAGTGCCGTCTTTTCGAATCATGTCAAATTCGAGATCAGTTATCCAGCCTTGTTGCTTAAAAATGGGGAAGTTTTTTGCAAAAGTTTTTTTACTATCAGTAGAGATGACATCGGAGAATTTCAATTTCCCGACAACTTCTTCACGCTCATAACCAAGCCATTTTAGCCCGGTATCATTGATGCGTTCAAATATGCCTTCGTGATTTAGAGAGTGATAGCCGCAAGGAGCATTGTTGTAGAGATCGAGCAGTTCGGCAGTTCGCTCTTGGATGGTTTTTTCGAGATTTTCGTTAAGTTTTAAGATATCCGCCTCGGCTTGTTTTCGTTCGGTGATGTCGATCGAAATTACGCAAATGCCGTTGATCAGGTTGTTTTCGTCGAGCATAGGAAATTTTATCGAAATAAAATACCGGATTCCTGAGCTATCTTCAAGCACTTCTTCTTTTTCGGTTAAAATACCTGACTTGATTGCTTCCTGGTCAGAATGGAAGAAATGCTGCCCCTTTTCTCCCGGAAAAAGTTCTTTATCCGTTTTGTTGATTGCAAATTCGCGGCTTAAGTTTGATACCTCTTCCCACTTCCGATTAACCAGCACATACTTTCCATCAAGATCTTTCACATAAATGATGGTTCCGCTGTTTTCGATTAAATCAGATAAAAACCTGCGGTTTTTTATCAATTCAGTTTCGGCTTTTTTACGCGCGGTGATGCGCCACACCGAATCCATCATGAGTGTGAGCTGGTTGATGTCGGCATCGGTATAATCGGTTTCTTTATTGGCTACAGCAACAACTGCAACAATACGGCTTTCGATGAATACCGGTATGGTGAGGAATTTATGCAAAAGGGCGTGTCCTTCGGGATAGCCTTTTTTTAAAGGATGTTCAGCCTGAAAATCGTTAATCAGGATGGGTTTACGCTGCCTGACAGCTTCTCCCCAGATTCCGGTTTTTTGTAATTGGTAAATCGTTTGAGGATCAATAATGGTGCACTCATCCATGACTTTTCCCGACCATGAATTGAGTGTAAACTCCTGCTTATCTTCATCATAAAAATAGATGTAGCCAATTTTACTCTGTGTTAAATTTATTGCCTCTTCGAGCGCAAAATCGAGAAATTCCTGGATTGTTTTAGTCTGATGTTGCGAAAGGCGCAGCAAGCCGCTTAATCTTGCTTCGTTAATCAGGATGGTTTCCTCGGCAGCTTTTCGTTCGGTAATATCGCGGATGATGGCCTGGAAAAATTCAGAATCGTTTACACGGATGCTTCTGCTGCTGATTTCGACAGGAAATGTTTCACCGTTTTTACGGATGTGCCGTGTTTCAAAAATGGTTCCTTCTGTCGATTTTTTTGGAAAACTAACTGTTTCTTCGGTTTGATTTTTTGTTTTGGGAAGAACTAACCTGCTGAAATTTAATCTCATCAGTTCTTCGCTGGAATAACCATAAATGCTGCAGGCTTTGTCGTTGATCTGGGTAATATTTCCACTTGCATCAGTAAGAATGATGGCATCGCTGGCATATTTAAAAAAGTTATCAAAATGGCGGAGTAAAGCTGTTCGCTCAATTTCAGCGTTAAGGGCATGACGTCTCCATAGAAAATAGGTAATCAGCGCACCAACTAAAATCAGTAAAACTGTTAACAAAAATATCGATAAAGCCTGTTCCCGGAGTGGATAGAAGATTTCATCGGCATCAACTTTTGCGATCATGAACCAGTTTGTTCCCGGAATTTTTTCGATGTTGGCCAGCACCCGCTTACCCCTGTAATCTCTTCCTTCAACAATTCCGGTTATTCCCAAAGCAGCTTTTGTTGCCGGTAAAAGTGTATCCGTAAGTGGATAGATTAAATTTAATGCTGTGTTTTTTTGATGGCGCAATTCGTTGAGGAATAACACATTATTTCCCTCCCTGCGTATAAGAAGTGTTTCGGAAGTACGGCTTGGTGTGGGCCAGCTCTGTATCAGCGGGAAGAGAAATTTTGTGACATCAATCCGGAAAAAAATAACACCGATTAACCCTGTTGTGTCGGCGTGTGAGGTGAACAAAGGAATAATTAAACCGATGTGCGGACCGGAATCGGCGGATTTATGCAGGTCGGTGAAGATGATTTTTTTTTCCAACATTGACTGTGACGCCATTTTTTTGCCAAACACTCCAACAGGCTCAACCGGGGATGAACTTATCAGGATTTGAAGGTTTGTATCCAATAAAAGTACCGAGGAGTAATCATAGGATTTTTGAATTGAAAAAAGCCATTCAGATAATTTTCGGTCGTTTTCATCGGGCCTGGTTCCTGCGATCATTTCATGAACAGCATCGATGGCAAGCAGGTTATTAAAAATTGCGCTGGCATTGCCCAAACGTTCGCTGCGCCAGTTTACAATTTGATCAACTTTAAGCTGGCTGATGGCCATCAAATCGTTATGCCTTTCGCTGACGACTATCTTTTTCTGATGGTTGTAAAAGATTAAACCTCCGGCACAAAAAATCATGCTTAAGGCCATAAAAACGGCGATAAGACTGATTCCGCTTAATTTATTAGCCTGTTTCACATTTCATTTTTTTAAAGTTAGTTTAAAGAAGTCGGAAGTCGGAAGTCGGAAGTCGGAAGTCGGAAGTCGGAAGTCGGAAGTCGGAAGTCGGAAGTCGGAAGTCGGAAGTCGGAAGTCGGAAGTCGGAAGTCGGAAGTCGGAAGTCGGAAGTCGGAAGTCGGCAGTCGGAAGTCGGCAGTCGGAAGTCGGCAGTCGGAAGTCGGCAGTCGGAAGTCGGCAGTCGCCAGTTGGCAGTCGTGAGGCGTAAGGCATAAGTCGACAGTTGCCAGTTGGCAGTTGGCAGTTGAGAGGCGTAAGGCATAAGGCATATGTCGGCAGTCGCCAGTTGGTGGTTGGTCAAGCTTAATTCCATTCTTCCATTCTTCCATCATTCCATTCTTCCATTTTTCCATTGTCGAATTGCCTCATTGTCGAATTCTTCCATTCTTCCATCATTCCATTCTTCCATTCTTCCCTTTTTCCATTGTCGAATTGCCTCATTGTCGAATTCTTCCATTCTTCCATCATTCCATCATTCCATTCTTCCATTGTCGAATTGCCTCATTGTCGAATTCTTCCATTCTTCCATCATTCCATTCTTCCATTTTTCCATTGTCGAATTGCCTCATTGTCGAATTCTTCCATTCTTCCATAGTCGAATTGTCGAATTGCCTCATTGTCGAATTCTTCCCCCGATAGCTATCGGTGTTCCATTCTCAAATAATGATCAATCATTTTTAACAGCTTTTGTGGATTAATGGGTTTAAACAAGAAATCATTGCACCCGACTTTCTTAATATGTTCCGCTCCAATTTCAAAACCTGCAGAAGTAATTGCGATAATTGGTACAACAGGATTAAATTTCCGGATTTTTTCGGTGGTTTGTAAACCATCCATAATGGGCATGTGCAAGTCCATCAGGATAAGATCAATGTTGTGGTTTTGCGTACAGATTGTAATTGCTTCGGCACCATCATGTGCACGAATATAATTAGGATGGAATTTGTCAAGTAACCACTCAAAGGGGTCAATACCGGCGACACTATCGTTGACATTTAAGATAGTTTTCCCACTGAAATCGAAAAGCCCAGGTTCTTCTTCATGATTTTTGAAGATTACTTTAATCCCGCAGAAAATGATTAATTTGTGGCTTACTTGTATTTTCATTTTTCAATGATTTGCAAAACTCTAAATCCCAAATATAATAATGCTTTCCATCATTCCTTTCTTCCATTCTTCCATTTTTCCACTCTTCCATCCTTCTCCCGCCGAAGCGGGATTTCGGCTAACACCTCAACATTCCATCATTCCATTTTTCCCTTCTTCCATTGTCGAATTGTCGAATTCTTCCACCATTCCAAAATTCGATTCTTCCATTTTTCCTTTTACACCTTCAAGAAAACCTCACAGGTTTTGCAAACCTGGTAGGTTTCGCTCCTTACATCATTCCATTCTTCTCCCGCCGAAGCGGGATTTCGGCTAACACCTCAACATTCCATCATTCCATTTTTCCCTTCTTCCATTGTCGAATTGTCGAATTCTTCCACCATTCCAAAATTCGATTCTTCCATT
>CAJATL010000348.1 GCA_903944895.1 uncultured Bacteroidota bacterium | reverse complement strand
CGCATCATAAAACACATCTGCAAATTGATTTTCTTTGCAGTAATTTTTAAATTAGAAGGAATTTTAACAAATTTTGGAAATCCTGATCAGAAATTCTGGCAACAAACAGCATAACCGGAGAGTCATTTTTTTAACGAAAAATGCTTTTCCGGGGTTTTTTGTTTTGATAATCTTTTTGATGATTAGTGTCGGGGTTTGGGGTCAGGTTCAGGAAAGCACAGTAAAAAATGATGCTCGTCAGGTTATCGAAAATATTGCAAATGACACACTCCTGAATCAGTTCACCGATAGTTTACCTGGTAAACCCAGCCTGGCTGACAGCCTTCAGGAAAAACCTAAAAAATTTGGCCTCGATAACAAGGTTAAGTACACTGCCAAAGACACCATCCGGTTTGATATCAAAGCCCAAAAAGTTTATCTTGATGGCGATGCCCAGATCGAATATGGCGAAATAAGCCTGAAGGCTGCTCATATCGAAATCGATTTTGGGAAAAATCAGGCCTATGCCCGTGGTGAACCCGATTCGACAGGGAAAATGTATGGCGAACCAGTCTTTGCTGAAGGTGACCAGAAGTTCGATTCCGAAATTCTCACCTATAATTTCGACACCAAAAAAGGAATCATCAAAAGTGTAACCACCAAAGACGGCGATGGTTTCCTTTACGGCGAACGCATTAAAAGGCTGCCCAACGAGCGTATCAACATCCAGAAAGGATGGTACACCACCTGTGATGCAAAACACCCGCACTTCGAGTTTCGCTACACCAAAGCCCAGGTAATCCCGAACAATAAAATTATTTCAGGGCCGGCATACATGGTTATCGAAGATGTTCCTGTGCCCCTGTTTCTGCCTTTTGGTCTTTTCCCCAATAAAAGCGGGCAACGGTCGGGCATCATTATTCCAACTTTTGGCGAAGGCTCAGCAGACAGAGGGTTTTACCTGCAAAATGTTGGCTACTATTGGGGTATTAACGATTACATGGACTTTACTGTAACCGGTGACATTTATACCAGCGGTAGCTGGGCGATCAGACCAACACTCAGGTACAATCAGAAATACAAGTTTAATGGCAATTTCGACTTCAGCTATGCCAGAAACATCCTTGGCGACCGCGATGCACCTGACACAGAAATTAAAAAGGATTTCTCGATACGCTGGACGCACAGTCAGGATCCGAAAGCCCGTCCCAACAGTCGTTTTTCGGCAAGTGTAAATATTGTGACTTCCCAATTTAACGAATACAATTTAGCCACCGATCAGGATTATTTATCAAATACTTTCCAGTCGAGCATCTCCTATCAAACCAACTGGAATAACAAATATTTCCTTTCGCTCAATGCTTCGCATTCTCAAAATACTATCGACCGAAGCATGAACATTACGCTGCCAAGTTTTACTTTTAATACCAAGCAGTTTTTCCCGTTACGGCGCGAAAAACCGGTGGGCAAATTAAAATGGTACGAAAACATCAGTTTAAAGTACTCGGTAAATGCCGACAACCGTATTTCGACCTACGATAGCCTCTTATTTAAGCCGGGCTGGGAAGACGACTTCAGATATGGCGCCAAACATGCTATCCCGTTAAGCACCTCACTCAAAGTACTCAAATTTTTTACGCTTTCACCATCGTTAAATTACAGCGAAAAGTGGTATCCGTATTCGATCAGAAAAACCTGGACCAACGACACTTTATATACCGCAACAGATACCACTGCCGGCTATGTAAGAGTTGACACGATTAACGGGTTCAATGCTGCACGTGAGTACTCGTTCTCGGCAGGACTCAGCACCAGGCTTTACGGGATGTACCAGTTTAACAGTGGCCCGGTGATGGCCATCAGGCATGTAATTACACCAAGTGTATCATTCAGTTACAACCCCGATTTTGGTGCAGAATCGTGGGGATATTATAAAACCTATCAATACGATACCCTTGGCAGGACTAAGAGATATTCGATTTTTGAAGGCTCACTGTATGGAGGACCCTCCGACGGAAAATCAGGCAGAGTATCGTTTTCGCTTGCCAATAACCTCGAAATGAAAGTCCGATCCAAAAATGACACGATTACTGGTTTTAAAAAAATGGTTTTGATTGACAACTTCAGTTTGAACACCTCCTACGATCTGGCCAGAGATTCGCTCAACTGGTCGCCGCTTTCGATAAGCGGGCGAACAGTGTTATTCAAAAAACTCAACATCACCTATTCAAGTTCCTGGAATCCTTATGCCGTGGACTCTTCAGGCCGGACCTACAATAAATTTGAGTGGGAAGTTAATAAGCGATTGTTCAGGATGGAAAATTCGACCTGGAGTTTTAGCCTTAATTACAGGCTAAGTTCATCTGATGTTGCAAAGAAAAAAGGAAAAGAGGTGCCAGCTGTCAAAGCCGACGATCCGGCACTTTCTCAATACAGCGAACAGGAAATCCGCGATGTGCTCGACAACCCGGATCAGTACATCGACTGGAATAATGCATGGAGTATAAGTTTTGCTTACAGCCTGAGATTTTCGAATAGCCCGCTCTACATCAATTACGACCGGAACGACCGCCGTACACAAGTTCAAACAGTAAATATAACAGCCGATCTGAGTGTTACTCCAAAATGGAAAGTAGGCTTTTCGTCAAACTATGATATTGAGGCTAAAAAATTCGCCTATTCATCAGTCGATATTTCGCGTGATCTGCATTGCTGGGAAATGCGTTTTCACTGGGTTCCGGCAGGTCCGCGCAAAAGCTGGAATTTTGGTATCAATGTAAAGGCATCGATTCTTAAAGATCTGAAATACGACCGAAAGAAAGATTTCAGAGATGCCTATTGATAAAATACAATACACAAAATTCAAAACTCAAAATACAATTAACAAATACCGATAAACGGGAAACAGAAAAGCGTCTGTTTACATTACAAGCGTTAGAACTTCTTGTATTTAAAATGCTCCTCACGAAATGGCAAACTCTTAAAATCCTCTTTAAACACAAGCCAATCAAGGATTTTGAGAGCATGTTCTTTGTCAAAATCAGTAATATCATACAAAAAAATCATATCCATGCGTTTAAGCCCATCATCAATCCATTCCTTTTCCTGTGAATTGTCATCAGCACTGAGCCTTGTTTTGGCAAGGAAATCCTCTTTAATCTCCACTTCGACTTTGCCCATTTCTTTCGATATCGAAAAATATGCAACCCGAATATTCTTATAATGCTGATTTTTAACAAACGGGAATGATTTTGTAATCACCCGTTTTTCAAACCTCTGGTTTGTCGAAAAATAGTAAAGATGATTTTCGAGTTTTGATTCTTTTGCTTTAGCATCGATATGATTCCAGGGCTCCTTTTTTTCGGCCGGCAAGTTATTTGCTCTTTCGCAGATTTCCTGCAAACGGTTTATAAAAGCCAAGTAGGCTTCATGATTAACTTCATAATTTTGTTTAATCCTGAACATTTTGTCCTGGATTTTTGCACTTTCTTTAAGTGGCTTTTGTTTTTTGCGCTGTTCATCACGTTCAGCATCTTCGAGCCAATGCGACATTTAAATTTATTTATAGGTTAAAATTTCTGCTTCTTCTTTCATAATCATCATGGCGTTGTCGGCCAAAGCATCCATGTCGGAGACAAATGGCGAAATTACCACCTGGCCTAACTTGAGGATGTAATGTTTTACTTCTTCGGTAAAAAATTTGGATTGGAAAATATTTCCCGAAAGGATTATCGCATCCAAAGGTTCGGTTAAAACTACATACATGGCTCCAATTTCTTTCACCATCTGATAGGCCATCGCTTTAAGGATAAACCTGGCTTTTTCGTCTCCGTCTTTGATGCGATTTTCGATAATGTTGATATTGCTGGTTCCAAGATATGCCAAAAGCCCGCCTTCATGAATCAACATCCGGCGAAGGGTTTCTTTAGGGTACACGCCGCTGTAACAAACCTCGATCAGATCGCCATAAGGAAGCGTGCCGGACCGGGTGTAAGAAAACGGCCCGTTGCCATCGTAAGCCTGATTAACGTCAATTATGCGGCCTCTGCGGTGAGCGCCGACCGAAATCCCGCCTTCGCCAACATGGGCAATGATGAGGTTTAATTCGTTGTATTGTTTGTTGATGGATTTTGCAAAATTACGGGCAGCAAATTTGTGATTAAGTGCATGAAACACCGACTTGCGCTCAAACATCGGATGACCTGTTACGCGGGCAATATCTTCGAGTTCGTCCACAACAACAGGGTCGGATAAATATGCATGGGCGCCGGGAATCATCCGGGCTATCCTGTCGGCAATAAGCCCTCCAAGATTTGTTTCATGAAGTCCGCCATGTCCTTTTCTCAAATCCTCCTTTAATGCATCATTAAGTTCATATATCCCCGATTCGATTGGCTTAACCAGCCCGCCGCGTCCCATCACTATTTCGATATCCTCCAGGATGATGTCGTTTTCTTTTAGCTCTTTGAGGATCTGTTCGGTGCGCGGAATCTCCTGTTCGAGGATAGACTGATATTTTTCGGCTTCTTCTTTTGCAAACTTTATTGTTTTAAAGAATATCCAGCTATTGTTCTGAAATACGCCGATTTTGGTGTCAGCTACCTGTGGATAAATAATTAAGATGTTTTTTGTAAGCATTTTTAAGTTCTTTATTTTTTAAAAAGAAATCTAAAATTTCATTGCCAAAAGTAAAAATATTTTCAAAGTAGTAAAAAGCAAAAGTTCAAATAGCAAAAAATATTGATATAAAACCTACCAGGTCTTAGAGACCTGTGAGGTGGGGTGTTAAATCTGGATTTGTGTTTTTCGTTCCATTTTTTTAGTAATACTTTGTAATATCAGTTATTTTTAAAAAATTGTCATAAAAGAGATTTCTCAGTCTTCGCCAGCTGGCGGATCCATCGAAATGACAGAGGCCTTGATGGGGCGACTGGG
>CAJATL010000347.1 GCA_903944895.1 uncultured Bacteroidota bacterium | reverse complement strand
CAATAAACCGCCTGGACAAATCGAAGCTGCCAAAGCGGTTCCACAGGATCGCAACCAGATCAGGCCGGGCAACCCTTTACCCTGGACACCTAAACCCGGTGAAAAGGTCGCCTTTTAAGTGCTGCCTGAATGATGAAACCACGCAAAAAACAAATATTTTTTGTTATGTTTAATCGTTTACCTTTGTGAAGTGTTAAAAACAATTAAAAATATTTACTTTTCTACCTTGTTCCTACCGGATTAGTAAAGCATTGATAATAAGCACGTATTAATGTACTTCAGAAACATCATTCATGGCAAAACTGTTCATTGTTCCAACGCCCATCGGCAACCTCGACGACATCACCCTTCGTGCAATCAAGGTTTTAAAAGCTGTTGATTTTATCCTTGCCGAGGATACCCGCACTTCGGGTAACCTGCTCAGACACCTCGACATCAGCAAGCCCATGGTGGCTTATCATCTCAATAACGAGCATAAAATCCTTGCCCGGATTACCGAGCGCATAAAATCCGGCGAACAAGCGGCACTCGTAACTGATGCCGGCACTCCGGCCATTTCCGATCCCGGTTATTTGCTGGTTCGCGAATGTATCAGGCAGGAAGTTGAGGTTGAATGTCTGCCAGGAGCCACGGCTTTTGTTCCGGCACTTGTAAACTCAGGCCTTCCTGCCGACAGGTTTATTTTCGAAGGTTTTTTACCTCAGAAAAAAGGCCGGCAAACCCGACTGGAATTCTTGAAGGAGATGCCATGTACGGTAATTTTTTACGAATCACCGCACAAATTGCTAAAAACACTGGAACAATTAGCCCTTCATTTTGGCGAAGACCGCCACGCCTCAATATCACGTGAACTTACCAAAATTTACGAAGAAACCGTCCGTGGAACCATCCGCGAATTGATTACGCATTTTACCATTAGCACCCTAAAAGGTGAATTCGTGCTGGTGATTGAGGGGAAGAAAGATTAGCGTTCCGGGTTTATTCTGTTCAGGGTTCCGGGTTTTAGAGGAAGAGAAAAATTCAAAACGAAAAATATGTGAAAAATGCCTGGTTTTCAGAATGAAAATAATTTCTATTTGAACGTTTGTCATCAGTTTGTTCATCAAAATCATCAAATATGCGATTTAACCTCAAAATTAAACAACGAACGGGGAAAGTCTTTCCGGTGATTCCTCAGCAGCAATATTTTACATGAATTTTGAAAGGCAAGTTTTTCTTATCGAAAACATAGTGTTTCCAGGTTTCAGCATGACTGATTACCAATAAGAAATCCAATAAAAGTTTATCTTTGTTTGTCAATATTAAAAACAGGAAGTATGTGCTTAACCCAGGAACTTATATTGTTGCAGAATAAAATGGTTTATTTTGTGGGAACAAGCGATTTGGAAATATCCAATGAAACCGAAAAAACAGATCTGATTCTAACGCTAAACGGGTTTTTAGTTAGTTTGGAAAATCAAAAAGCGGTTATTTCTGAATTGTCAAAAAGCGAATTGGAACTTTTCTACAACAAAGTTTATCAGGCAACACATGATTTCGTTAAAATTCAAAAGAGGCTGGAGTATTTTCAATTCTTTGGCAATACAACCATTCGCAATAGTTTCAATAATATCATCATTGCCTTAAAGGAGTTGCGTAAGGATTTATTGAAAAATATTGAAGGCGATTTGGTTGAAGGTGTGCAAAAACTAACACAGGGTAATATTTCCAGGCGATTAATAAGTAATTAGCACGTTGGTTATGTACGAACAGGGAGATATTGTATTGGTTAATTTTCCGTTGCCTGATGGGTTTAAATTGCATCCTGCCGTAATTGTTTCAACCGATGAAGTTTACGAAACAGAGGAATGTTACATTGGAATTATGATAACATCCTCAAAAATCAGGGACAATTTTAGTTTTGAGCTTTCAAATGAAATGCTTACAAAACCATTAGACCAGCAAAGCCAGGTACGATGCCAGTTGATCGCCCTTTTTAATGAAAATGAGATTGAAAAAAAGATTAGCCGGATTAAAAAGGAACCGCTTATTAATTTGGTTAAGCATGTTAACAATGCAGTATTCAAAATAATATGATAATCCTTGTGCCATAAGGCAATCAAAACCTCAAATTAAAAAGGGAAGTAAGGAATTTTAGAAAGTTACAAATTGAATTCACCGAAAAAATAACGCGTTAGCTTTTATTCTTTTTACTGAAAAAAACACCAGCTATTAGCATCCCGGCAGGATTACCCGGCACAAGCCGCATTAATCCTGCCGTTCCTTTTAATAACGCACCGGCAAAGAGTAAAAAGGCAATTATATTACATTCGTTTTGGCTAAAAACACGTGAGTTAAAAATCCTAAAACCTCCCCAAAATCCCCCTAACCGAACTCAGATACCCGCCGCCAAAAAGGTTCACATGAATCATGAGCGGGTAAAGATTGTAAATATCGAGCCGGTTTTGCCAGCCTTTTTCGAGAGGATTATGGTAGTTGTAAACTTCATAAAACCGTTGGCTGAAGCCGCCAAATAGGGTGGTCATGGCAATATCAATTTCGGGATGACCGTAATAAACCGCTGGGTCAATCAGGCAGGGATTTCCCTGATGGTTTATCATAAAATTCCCACTCCACAAATCGCCATGAAGCAGCGATGGCAAGGCTTTTGGGAAAATGCCGCCGAGTTTTTGATACAATCTTTCAAAAGCCTGAACATCGGTTTTGCTGAGGGCGTTTTTTTCACGGGCAAGCCTGGCTTGTGGTTCCAGCCGTTCGATAACAAAAAACTCAATCCAGTTTTCATGAAAATTGTTTCGTTGTTCAAGCGATCCCATAAAATTATCATGATCCAGTCCAAACTTTTCCGCTTTGTGGGAATGTAAGGCTGCCAGCGATTTTCCAAAGTCATTCCAGAAATCAGCCTTCATCTGGGCGGAATCAATAAATTCCAGCAGCAGAAACGAAAAGTCACCAGCTTCACCTGTCAACAAAACCTCCGGAACATTAATTGCGCCTGAGCTTCGCAGCAATTCCAATCCTTTTGCCTCTTTTTGAAACATCTGCGGAAAGCGAGACGATACGTTATATTTTAAGAAGTAACTGCCCTGGTTAGTTTTGATTTGGAGGGTATGGTTGATGCACCCACCTGAAATTGCC
Source organism: uncultured Bacteroidota bacterium (assembly GCA_903944895.1). GTDB lineage: Bacteria > Bacteroidota > Bacteroidia > Bacteroidales > 4484-276 > CAJATL01. Next base: position 48,224 of record CAJATL010000347.1, on the reverse strand, counting down.
TGAACCGAAAGAATTTTAACAGGTTGGCTGCTGCCGGATTGTAAAAATCCGGTTACTTTTTCGAGAACTTGTGGTGGGATCATAAACATGCCGGATCAGGCAAAAGTGGCTTCACTTTTATTTTTCGACCACCTTTTGAGCATTTTGTCGCCGAAATAAAGGATGGTTACCGAAATCAAAACCATGAGTGAAATGGAGGAAAAATGAAAGGCCGAAAACGCTTTACTGAAAGTGAGGATTATGTTGCCAAACATGCCAACGTAATTAATGCCTTCCTGGTTTTCACCACCCGCCAGTTGATTTACCAGTGAATTCAGATCGAAGGTAATGATGAAGTAAACTACTGCAATAAAACCTGCCGCCAAAGCAACATAATGCCAGGGTTTGATGGCATCATTTTCGGTAGTTACAACAGTTCTGGGTTTTGGAATCAGTGCCATTAAATTGTTGGTAAAACCATCAGACGGCTGACTGGTCGCAGATTTCTTCACCAGATTTCTTAAAAAATCATCTTCGATATGTTGGGTGTTCTTATTTTCCATAATCAACTCAAATTAAAATAATGTTCCAACTCATTGTACATCTTTTTGCGAAGCCTGTAAAGTTTCACTTTCACGTTCGACTCGGTGTAGCCGGTAATTTCGCTGATATCCCCGATGGACTTTTCATTTTTATAAAACAAAGTTAGCAACAAATTTTCTTCTTCAGGTAACTTTTCCATCAAACTGTTAATGGCGTTGATTTGTTCATCTTCATTAAACTCATTCACCGAACGGCTAACCTTATCGGTGGTGTAATTATCAATCATTTCCTCGTTTATTGCAGCAAATTCATGTTTTCGTTTCCTGCTTTGCGAAATGGCTGTGTTGTAAGCGATCCGGTAAATCCAGGTCGAAAATTTTGCGTCGCCTTTAAAGTTGGACAATGCATTAAACGCTTTTAAAAAGGTATCCTGTGCAATTTCCTCAGCATCCTCGTGATTCCTGAGAATTTTGACAGCAATGGTAAAAACCATTTCCTTATGCTTGTTAACCAAATCAGCATAAGCATTTGTCTCACCTTTGAGTACCTTTTCGATGTAAAATTTATCGTCCTTGTATGCCATTCGTTGCATTTGACGGTATTTAACAAATCTGGTTACAGGAAAAGCAAAGATATTTTTTTTCGGAAGATAAATTAATCTAAAAAAGCATAAACCTTAGAATAAGCCTGTTTTTGAATAAGGTTTCGAAAAATATTTTTTGGTTTTTGTAACCTGCATTAAAAGGCAACGTCAAAACTGGCGAACACAAAATGTATTTGAATGTTTAACTAAAAACGATAAAACAATGGAAGAAATTCTGGTCCCTTTGGGCGCATTTACGATGGTTGTGGCAATTGTTTACATCCTTGCCCGCCGCAAAGAACGGCTTACTTTAATCCAGCATGGCGCTGATGCTTCAACGCTAAAAATGGATAAAGCATCCAACGATTCCCTCAAATTTGGCTTACTGATGGTTGGCATTGCCCTCGGTATTTTGCTTGGAAATGTAATTTCGGAAACAACCTCAATCCAGGAAGAAGTTGCTTACTTTTCGATGACTTTGATTTGTGGAGGCATCAGTTTGCTGATTTATTACGGAATGATGAAAAAGCACGATAAAGACAACGAGCTGAAGCAAAAAGATTAAAATTTCCATCAGATTTTGATGAACAAAAAAGGGGCTTTACGGCCCCTTTTTTAGTTTTAATTCAATGAATTCTTTTAAACTATTGAATAATGATCTTCTGGATGATGTCGTAAATTCCCTGGATGATCTGAATAAAATAGGTGCCGGATTCTTCATCCGAAATGTCGATTTCCTTATTATAGGTTCCCTCAAGATCTTTTAAAGTCTCACTGTAAACCAGGTTGCCTTTGATGTTGTAAATATTGATGGTTACCTTTTTCTTTTCTTTAACCGAAAAACTCAGGTTAAATTTGCCATTGCCGGGATTTGGAGAGAATTTAAGATTCTCAACTTCAAGATCACCATTTTTCTCTTTGATGCCTGCACTTTTCAATTCTTCTTTTGTAGCATCTTCAGTCTCGTCAATGTTAACTTTTGTTCTTACAATGATGATTTTTTTACCCTCTTCTATATTTTGAACATCAACATCTTCACCATCAACGGTTACAGTGATGGTTTTTTCCTGATTCCCGGAAGCGTCCGTGGTAACAGTGACTGTCTTCATCGTCTGGCCGTCTTCGTCATCAACGTCGGTTGTGACCATAATTTTCTGTCCATCTCTGGTAATAATCGTATCCGGTCTTCCAACGACGATTACCCGGTCTTTACCACCTTTAATTATTTTGATGTTTTTTTCGATTATTGAATCGTTTGAATCATGGTCAACGGTTACCCAAATCCGCTTCATCCCATCGGCTTCAAGCGAATCCTGAATGTTGAATGTAAACTCCTGGAACTTTCTCATTTCTTCTTCAATCCCTTTCATTTCTTCTTCATTATCAGATTGTATAAAAAACTTGGAGCGTTCAAGGCTGTCCAGAGAATTGGTTTCAAAATCAAATTTGAAATTCATCGAGTCGAGCTTACTCAAATTATATTGAAGATTTTTATCATCATTCCAATAGAAAAACTGGCTTGACGGATCATCACCTTCATAAATAAAGGTAGTGTCGATTTTTGTGACTTTGCCGTTTTCATCTTCAACAATTTTGAGCGTGATGGTTTTGGTGTGTTCCTTTTTAGGATTTTCGCTACCTGTCTGGGCAAAAAGCGATGTTCCCAAAGCCAGAATGCAGATGGCAGCAAAAATTACCGCAGCAATCATTTTAAAGTTTAACGAATTTTTTTTCATGTTTTAATCCTCCGAAATTTTATGATGGTTAAATGTTTGTTTCACGAAGCAAAACTATAACTATCTGAACCCGTGTTTAGTTAAGGTTAGGTTAACAAAGGTTAACGAAAAGTTAAGGTTGCAATCGCGGGTTTATTAATTTGTATTTTTGAAGCATGAACAGAAAAACATTTATTCTAATTATTGTGCTGATGAGTGTATCGCTGGCAGGAATCGTTGCCGTTCAGTTGTTCTGGATTCAAAATGCGATCGCCATTCAAAAAGAGCATTTCGGCCGTAAGGTTAACGATGCCCTTACAGATGTTGTTGGAAAACTTGAGAAAAACGAAAATGTCCTGCTTTTAAGCGAAAACCTGGATGAAATCAGGCAACAATACGATTTTCAGTTTCAGGGATTAGATTCGGTGATGAACTTCAGTTTCAGGATGAATGACTCGCTTGAAGCCCGCTTATCTGAACTTAAAGGCATGGATAAAAATCTGGAATGGCTCGAAAAGGATCTCAAAACCGATAATCAAATTCATAGTTACGTTGATTCGGTGCAGCGGCAATACTTCTTTAATTCTGCTTCACCAGGACAGGTTGTGGTAACTTCAACTTTTGATGAAACCAGGATTTCGCCTGGAGGAGAAAAAACAAAGGTTTTTGTTTACAAAAACAGCGACGATTCCGCGCATTTCGCAATCAGTACCTCAGTTAAAGTCGAACAGCGTTCGGAAGAACTCAGTGATATGTTTAACAAAATGGTTGTAGAAGTCGAAAGTTACCACATGCCCATCGCGGAACGGCTCGACAAAGAATATCTCGAAAGCCAGGTAAGAAAATCATTGGACAATAAAGGCCTTTCAGATGATTTTGAATTTGCGGTTATTTCAGGAACCGGCGAAGATCTTATCCCCATAAAATCGGTCGGATTTACTGATGAAAACCTCGAAAGCCCTTATCGAATCAGCCTTTTCCCAAATGATATTTTTCAAAAGCCAAATTTCCTTTTACTTGATTTTCCTCATCAACAAAAGCATCTTTTTGGTTCTATTTTCTTCCTCTTGTTGGGATCGATCATCTTTACGCTGATTATTATCATCACTTTTTCGGTTACAATTTTGGTAATTTTGAAGCAAAAGAAAATCTCCGAAATCAAGTCGGATTTTATCAACAACATGACTCACGAATTTAAAACACCTATTGCCACTATTTCGCTGGCTGCCGACTCGATAAATAATCCCAGAGTGCTCGATTTTCCTGAAAAGGTGAAATATTTTACCGGCATCATCAAAGAAGAAAACCGCCGCATGAACGCCCAGGTTGAAAACGTGCTTCAAATGTCGCTGATCGATAAACGGGATTTTGACCTGCGGGTGATGGAACTCGATATTCATGAAATTATTAAACGGGCTGCCCAAAATTTCCGACTGCAGGTCGAACGCAAAGAAGGCGAAGTTGCACTGGATCTGAAAGCTGAAAATCCGGTTATCCAAACCGATGAAAACCATTTTTACAACGTAATTACCAACCTTTTGGATAATGCCTGCAAATATTCTCCCGAAAAACTTTACATCAGGGTTAGTACCGAAAATACCGCAGCAGGCATTAAAATTTCGGTTGAAGACCGTGGAATTGGAATCACCAAAGAAGCTCAGCATAAGATTTTCGACAAGTTTTTCAGGGTTTCCACCGGAAATATTCACAACGTAAAAGGTTTTGGATTGGGTTTGAGTTACGTAAAAGCCATTGTGCTGGCCTTTGGAGGGAAAATTTTATTGGAGAGTGAACCCGGAAAAGGAAGCCGTTTTGATATTTTTTTACCTTTCAAAAATCAAGAATGATGCGAAAAAAGGTTCATGTTTTCATGGTTGAAGATGACCATAATTTTGGGGCGGTGCTCAAATCGTACCTCGAGATCAACGATTATGTGGTTACTTTGGTTGACGACGGGAAATATGCCTTGCGCGAATTTCGTTCGGAGGATTTCGATATTTGCATCCTAGACGTGATGCTTCCCAACGTGGACGGCTTCCAGATTGCCAGGGAAATCAAACTCATCAACAAAAATATTCCGCTTATTTTTCTTACCGCCAAAACCCTCAAGCAGGATATTTTGCAAGGCTACCACCTGGGTGCCGACGATTATATTACCAAACCTTTCGATTCGGAAGTATTGCTTTGTAAAATGCAGGCCATCCTGAAAAGAAATGAAATTCAGGAAAATCAAAAGGGGGATTCAGGTGAGTTTATGATTGGAAAATATTGCTTCAATTACCCGCACCGCGTGATTTTGCTCGACAGCCTGGAGCAGAAACTTTCGCCCCGCGAAGCAGAGTTGCTGCGCATGTTATGCCTGAAAACCGGTGAAATTTTACCGCGTGAAGTTGCCTTAAAAAAGATCTGGGGCGACGAAAATTATTTTACCACACGCAGCATGGATGTTTTTATCACTAAACTGCGCAAATACCTCAAAGATGACCCTTCCATCGAAATTGTGAATATCCACGGAAGCGGGTTTAAACTTACAACATCTTCAAAAAGTTAATTTCTTCTTTGGTCAGCAGCCGCCATTTGCCGCGTGGTAAATCTTTTTTAGTGAGGCCTGCAAAAAATACCCTGTCGAGTTTTTCAACTTTATAATCAAGCGTTTCAAAAATCCGGCGGACAACCCTGTTTTTGCCCGAATGCAGCTCGATGCCGATATCGTGTTTATCGACGCCTGAACCAACATACGAAATATTGTCAGGTTTTATGAAACCGTCTTCAAGATGTACACCTTCACTGATTTTAATCATGTCGCTCTTTGTCAGTGGTTTGTCGAGGTAAACATGATAAATTTTCTTTAATTCATGGCGCGGGTGAGTAAGTTTTTTGGCTATTTCGCCATCGTTGGTAAACAACAGCAAGCCTGTGGTGTTGCGGTCTAAGCGGCCAACCGGATACACACGCTCTTTGCAGGCGTTTTCGATTAATGCCATCACGGTTTTGCGTTCGAGCGGGTCGTCGGTGGTGGTAATGAAACCTTTGGGTTTATTGAGCAGGACGTATTGTGTTTTTTCGGTGGTGAGGGTCTGACCACCGATTTGCACTTTATCGGTGGGATTTATCCTGGCACCAAGTTCAGCAACAATTTCTCCGTTTACCTGCACAGCGCCGGTTTGAATCAGGTTGTCGGCTTCACGGCGCGAACAAACCCCCGAGTTGGCAATAAATTTATTAAGTCTGATCATGCCTGTTCCCGCAATTGGGTCGCTGCTTTTTGTAGTCCGTTTTCGCCTGGGCCGGTCGGAGGAAAATTTATTGAAAGATTTTTTAAATGGTCTTTCCGATGACCTTTCTGATGATCTTTCTGATGATCTTTCATAAGGTTTGGAGGATTTTCTTTCGGATGATCCTTCAAATGGTTTTGAAGATGGTCTTGAAGAAGGTCGTGAAGCAGGCCGCTCTGAAGATTTATCCATCGATCGTGCCGCTGCCCGTGAAGATGGTTTTGGAGTTGGTCTTTCGGTTGATCTTGATGAAGGTCTTTCTGAAGATCTTTCAGGATATTTTGAAGGTGGTCGTGAATCTGACCGCTCAGCAGATCTTGCCGGTGGTCGTGATGAAGGTCTGTCGGAAGACCTGGTATCCTGTCGTTCAGAATATCCGGACGACGACCTGTCATTTGACCTTGTGTCGGGTTTGGATGAAGCCTTGAACCTTGGCTTTTCATCGCCTTCGTTGAATTTTTTTCGCCCCGGCTTTGCAGTTTTAGAGGATTTAGATGGCGCCTGTGGTTTTTTGATGAATTTGGAAAAATCACCATGTTTGCTTGATTTTCCGCCGGGAACCCGTGGATTTTCAGAATCTTTCATAAAATTATTAAATTGGGTGCAAAGATAGAAAAAGTTTTTAAGCGAAAGATTGTAGAAGTTGGCATGCGCTAGTCGGCAGTCACCAGGCAGCAGTTGGCAGTTGGCGTCAGTGGGCATTCGGCAGTAAGGCAATCCTAAATCTGAAATCCTAAATCTGAAATCACAAGTCGGCAGTCACTTGTAACGCTAAATAAAAGAATAAGTTAGAGATAAAAAGAGCGACGGAGTTGGCTGGCAATTATTTTTAATTATTTTTGTGCACCGTTGTTGAGCAAGGTTGGAATTTCAGACTAAAAAGATATTTATTCATTAAATTTTACGATTATGTTAAAAAATCATCCCAAAGGATTGTTGGTTGCGTTTTTTACAAACATGGGAGAACGCTTTGGATTTTACACCATGATGGCGATTCTGGTCATGTTTCTTCAGGCGCGTTATGGATTAGCCGCTGATGAAGCAGGAAGTTATTATTCATGGTTTTATTTTGCTATTTATGCGCTTGCATTGGTTGGTGGTATGCTTGCAGATTGGACAAAAAAATACAAATCGGTTATTTTTATTGGCCAGATAATCATGTTTGCAGGTTATCTTATTATTGCCATTCCCGGATCAGAATTATGGGTATCGATAAGTGCGTTGTTTGTTATTGCCCTTGGAAACGGGTTATTTAAAGGGAATTTGCAGGCTGTTGTAGGTCAGATGTACGACGACCCAAAATATTCCGGTGTCCGTGATTCGGCTTTTATGATTTTTTACATGGGAATAAATATTGGTGCATTTTTCGCACCTTTTGTTGCCAAGGGGATTAAAGATTATTGGCTAAAAGTTAATGGCTACGCCGAAAATGCCAGTCTTCCATCGTTGTGCCATCAATATTTAGGTGGATCTTTAAGGGATTTAGATCAATTTCAAAAACTTGCTAACGAAGCAATTCTCCAGAACGGAGGAAAATCAGCAGCTGATCTTGGCGTTTTTGCCACCGATTATATTAAGGTATTCTCAACCGGATTCAACTACGCTTTTGCAATAGCTGCCGGCGCAATGATTGTTTCGTTGCTGGTTTATGTGATTTTTAACAAACTGTTGCCTTCAAAACATAAAATTGCTCAGGAACAAAAGAAAAACAACACCAACGTTGAAGTTAAGCCAGTCGTAAGTTTACAAAGCAACCTTAAGTACTTGTTAATTTCGTCAGGATTGATGACTATTATTGCTGTTTTGTTTCATATTGCCGATCAATACACCGATGTAAAAGACATTGACTATAAACTTGGATTAGCGGTTGGTTTGTTTGTTGGGTTTGTTTCACTGATCTTTCAGATTTCGACAAAAGAAGAGAAACCTCGTGTTACAGCATTAACTTTAGTTTTTATTGTTGTAATTTTCTTCTGGATGTCATTCCATCAAAATGGCCTTACATTAACGATGTTTGCACGCGATTACACACATATTTTAGTAAGCCCGTTTACAAACCTGTTTTTCAATATCTGGTCAATTTTATCAGTAATTGGTGCTATTGCCGGAAGTGCGCTTTTATTTTTCAATAAAAAGGTTACAACGAAAATCATAGGTGCAGCCATGTTTCTTGTTTTTGGCTATTTATGTTATCATTTTGCCAGCACCGCTGATGCTTTAACAAAAATTTCACCGGAAGTCTTCCAATCATTTAATCCGCTGTTCATCGTAGCATTAACTCCTTTTGTTATGGGGATTTTTGCGTGGCTGAATAAAAGAGGTCAGGAACCATCATCGCCTAAAAAAATTGGTATTGGAATGATCATCGCTTCAGTTGGGTTCATTCTTGTATTAATTGCCTCCTTAGGTTTGGTTTCACCAAAAGATATGGCTGGTGTTGCTGTTGAGGAAAGCGCACGAGTTTCACCATATTGGTTGATGAGTTCATACCTGATTTTAACTATAGCCGAGTTGTTTTTAAGTCCGATCGGACTTTCGTTTGTTGCAAAAGTTGCTCCGGCCCGTTTCCAGGGTTTGATGCAGGGCGGTTGGTTATTAGCAACGGCTATTGGAAACAAATTCCTGTTTGTTGGAAGTTTAATGTGGGGAATTATCGATCTTTACATGCTTTGGGGCATATTTATCATTTGTTGTATTCTTGCCGCGGTTTTCATTTTCTCGATTATGAAGCGACTGGAAAGCGCAACGAAATAGTTTTAATAAAAATATTTTCAAAAGGCTGCTCAACCACAGGAGCAGCCTTTTTAATTTTACACTATGCAGGATTTTCGATTTCCGTGGGGCCACCACCGAAGGTTTAATTCGTACAACGAATATTTTAAAAAGACTTTTGGCCAGAGGGTGCAGAAACTTTCGCTTGATGCCGGCTTTACCTGTCCAAACCGCGATGGTACTATTGGCAGAGGTGGTTGCACTTTTTGTAACAACGACGCCTTTAACCCTTCATACTGCCAGCCCGCCAAAAGTATCAGGCAGCAAATTGAGGAAGGAAAACAGTTTCATGCCTGGCGATACCGCCGGGCGATTGATTATCTTGCCTACTTTCAGGCTTTCTCGAATACCTTTGCCCCGCTGGAACATCTGAAAAAAATTTATGATGAAGCTTTGGCTGTGGATGGAATTATCGGTTTGGTGATCGGCACCAGACCCGACTGCATTGACGACGAAAAGCTCGATTATTTTCAGGAATTATCTAAAAACCATTACCTGATTATCGAATATGGCATCGAGTCGTGTTATGATAAAACACTTGAAAGGATTAACCGTGGGCACACTTTCGGCCAATCGGTGGAAGCCATCGAAAAAACTGCTTCACGGGGAATAAAGACAGGCGCTCACCTGATTTTTGGTTTGCCCGGCGAAACTACGGCACAAATAATGGCTGAAGCAGAAATCCTTTCAAAATTGCCTTTAAATACCATTAAATTTCATCAGCTTCAGATTGTAAAAAACACCAGCATGGCTTTGGAGTATCTGAGTCAACCCGAAAATTTTACTTTTTTTTCGCTGGATGAATATATCGAATTGATTGTCAATTTTCTGGAACGCCTTAATCCTAAAATTGTGATCGAAAGATTTGCCGGTGAAGTTCCTCCGCGTTTTTTGGCAGGACCAGGCTGGGGAACCATTCGTTACGACCAGATTCTTCAAAAAATCGAAAATCGGATGGAAGAGAGAGAAACATGGCAGGGAAGGTTGTATTTTTAAATTTAAAATTTTTCAACTCAATTTGTGATTGATATTCAAACAGATAGAATGTGTTTTCGCTTTAGTGTTTTCGTCGGAAGTGACTGATAAAAGGTCTCTATGTAAAATGAAATTTTGAGGAAATGCTAATCCTAACATAAAAAATGTAAATTTGCTTATTCAAATAATAGTATTATTCACCAAAATCATTCTTTAATTATGCTTAGAAAATTACAGTTATTCACAATTTTACTCGCGATTTCCTTATCCTCCTTCGCACAGGACTGGATTCAGGTAGATTCCGAGTTAGCCAATGGATTGGGCGTAGGCCAGATCTCCGTTGGTATGAACGATGCAACTGCTCTTTGGGCTGCACCAATTAATCCAGATGGCACCATCAACGATTCTTTTACAAGATCAACTGATGGTGGACAAACATGGACTGCCGGTGATTTTAACGCAGGCACAGGCTTATCAATGCTTTTTGCGATTGATGCAACAACCTGCTGGGCAGTTTTCAATACCGGCGCAACGCAAGGCTTGTACAAAACCACCGACGGCGGTACAACCTGGGTAAAAAAAGGTGGTGTTTACAACGCCTCTTCTTTTGCCAATGTTATTCACTTCTACAACAACAACGATGGTTTTGCCATGGGCGACCCGGTTGGCGGCTATTACGAAATCTACACCACTTCAAACGGTGGTGAAGCATGGACACGCGTACCAACAGGAAGTATTCCTGCTCCAACATCGGGCGAGTATGGAATTACCGGAAACACTTCATCTGTTGGTAACAGCAGTTGGTTCGGCACAAACATGGGCAGGGTTTTCAGGTCAACTGATAAAGGTTTTACCTGGCAGGCTGCTTTAACTCCATTTGGCACAGCAAACGTTGTACAGCCATTATTCAAAGATGCCAATGTTGGTATCGCTTTTCGTTCATACCTCAACATGGGTATCGAACCTGAATTAAATGTTTCCACCGATGGCGGCGCTACCTGGTCGGTACTTGCTGTTAACGGATCGATGTACGCCCGTTGGTTTGCATTTGTTCCTGGTACCACAAGTACATGGGTTGGCAGTTCATCTGAAGTTGGATTTGAAGGAATCAGCTATACCGAAAATGATGGAACCGACTGGTCAGATCTGACTGTTGGTGTTCCTGTTCAGTCACCTGCATTTGTTGACAATTCTACCGGCTGGGCTGGAACATGGGTTGTTGGCGGCGTAGGTGGAATCCTTGTTTACAATGGAGATCCATTGCCAGGAGGTGGCCCGGTTAGCATTATTATGGAAGATTTCGAAAGCTACACTGCCGGACAGAAACTTGTTCAGCAAGCAGTTGCTCAGGGTAAAGATTACTGGACAACCTGGAGCAATGCACCAGGCGGAGCAGAAGATCCTACCGTTTCGGCAGACCAGCATATTAGCGGAGCAAACTCAGTAGTTATTACAGGCACCAATGATGCAGTTTTAAAATTTGGCGACAAAACTGCCGGCAAATATTCGGTAAAATTCAATGTTTTTGTACCAACAGGATTTTTTGGATATTACAATATTCTTACCTTGTTTAATGGCGCAAACAGCGAATGGGGAACACAGGTTTACTTTGATGCAGGCAATTTGGCAACAGTTGATGCTGGTGCCGAAGGTGCTGCTACATTCAACTATTTTTATGATGAGTGGTTCGAAATGGAAAACATCATCGACCTGAATAACGACTGGGCACAAATCTACTATAACGGTGATCTGGTTGTTGAATGGCAATGGAGTTTAGGTACTTTCGGAACACCTGGTCTTAATCAATTAGGCGCAGCAAATTTTTATGCATGGAATGTAAATGGTTCACCAAAGACTTATTATGAAGACATCACCTTTACAGAACTTGCTCCTCCGGGCGGCGATCCTGAAATTATCGTTTCACCATTGTCGATGACTCAAACACTCGAATCAGGTCAGACAGCTTCTCAAAATCTTACCATCACCAATACAGGTGTTGGCGATCTTGATTACACCCTTGCTATTTCTTATGTAACTACACTTAACAGCAATAATGGTGGAAATGCTGGCAGATCAGCTTCCGCAACTCAGGAATTGAAATCAGAAACCATTATTAATCCTTCTGATATTACCGCTCAGGTAACCGGAAACGGACAAGTTTATCCTGGCTCAAGCGATGATGTTGTTTTACTTCATTATGATGGTGAAAACGCTTCAGCAGTTGGCCTTACAAATGGTGGAACATACCAGGTTGCAGCTATGTTCCCGTCATCTATGACTGGTAATTATATTGGCATGGAGCTTACAAAAGTTGAAGTTTACATCAACGATCCTGCTGATTCGTACAAACTGAAAATTTATGGTGCCAACACACCAAATGCACCCGGATCATTACTCTATGAACAAGTTTTTGCTGCAACATCATTGAGCTGGAACACCGTAACTTTAACAGATCCTGTAACTGTTTCGGGTGGCGACCTCTGGGTTGCTTACGAAATCGTTCAAACTGTTGTTGGTGTATTTCCGGCAGGAACCGATGCAGGCCCACACCAATTAAACGGTGACTGGATTAAAACAGGTGCTTCATGGGCACAGCTTCACATTGCAAATCCAGCATTGGATTATAACTGGAACATTCGTGCAACACTCGTAGGCGAACCAATTTCGGCATGGCTGGCAGCAAATCCTGTTTCAGGAACTGTTATTCCAGGCGGATCTGACGCTGTTACTGTTACTTTTAATTCAGGAACTCTTCCTGTTGGCTCGTATCAGGCACATATCACTATTTCGAGCAACGACCCGATTACTCCTTCAGTAGTTGTTCCGGTTACGCTTACTGTTGGCGGAAATCCTCCATCAGCCGTTGCTGAACTTACATTTGAAGAACAAGCAGATTGGTCGATGACATTTAATCCATGGTCGGTAAACGATGTTGACCAGCAAGCTACATATGGTTTTACCGGAACTACGTTCCCAGGTGCTTACGAACCAATGGCTTACATTGCTTTCAACCCTGCTACTACTGAACCTCCTATGACCAGCGATCCGGAAATTCAACCACATGCTGGTGCCAGATTTGGCGCTTGTATGGCTTCAACCGCTGCTCCATGGAACAACGACTGGATGATTTCTCCACAGATTCAGCTTGGTGATAATTCACTGCTTAATCTTTGGGTAAAATCTTACACTTCTGATTATGGTCTTGAAAGATATAAAATTGGTGTTTCTACAACGGGCACAAACCCGGCCGATTTCACCTTTATCAGTGGCGCCAGTTATTTGGAAGCTCCAATTACCTGGACTGAAAAAACTTTCGACCTTTCGGCTTACGACGGTCAGTTGGTTTATGTTGCCATTCAGTGTCTTTCACAGGATGCTTTTGTTTTCATGATTGATGATATCATGATTACTTCGGTAACTGCAATTCACGAAAATGACCTGAATGCAGGAATCAAGGTTTATCCTAATCCTGCTTCAAACTTTGTAAACGTCACCAGCGAAGTTGGTTTACTGAATGTTAGAATCGTTAACTATACCGGACAAGTTGTTTACCAACAAAATGTTTCGGATAATAACGTAAAAATCAGCACCAGCGAATTGTCAGCAGGCATCTATATCCTGCAAATGGAAACTGAAAAAGGTTGGGCAAGTCAAAAATTGGTTGTTGAATAGTTAACCAATAATACTTTAAATAAAAAAGTCCTGGTTTTGCCGGGACTTTTTTATTTTTACGACTATGGAAAAGGATGTCACATTTTTCGAAAAAGTATTTGAAGTTGTAAAACTTATCCCCAAAGGAAGGGTTACAAGTTATGGGGCAATTGCCGGATATCTCGGAACAAAGGGTTCGTCGCGGATGGTTGGATGGGCCATGAACAGCTCACATCATTCGACCGCAAATATTCCGGCACACCGCGTCGTTAACCGCAATGGCCTTTTAACAGGAAAACATCATTTTGGTAGCCCCGAAATTATGAAACAGCTTTTAGAAAGCGAAGGAATTACCGTGGAAAATGATCAGATCGTAAGTTTTGATAAATATTTCTGGAATCCGGCAACCGAATTGAATGATTAACCTTCCTGTCCTAATTAAGTAATGACTTACCTGATTAAGCATTGACTTACTCAATAAAATATTACTTTTGCCATCTTAAAAATAAAAAATCACATTTTACTATATTCCTGAAAAAATGGCCTACACGAAACAACAGGTTATCGAAGCTTTAAAAGAAGTAATCTACTTTCCAAAACATGATAATATTATTTCTCTCGACATGGTGGATGACATCATTATTGAGGGGAAGAAAATTGGTTTTACCCTGGGTTTTCCTGAGCCTAACGATAAAAGCGCTGCAATAGTTGAGCAGGCTTGTGTTGATGCAATTTTAAAAAACATTGGAAATGATGTACGGATCAGGGGCAACATTACCATCAAAGCAATAAAGGAAAACCCGCTCGACAAGGTAAAATACATTATTGCGGTTGCTTCGGGAAAAGGTGGTGTTGGAAAATCTACTGTAGCTGCAAATCTGGCAGTGTCGCTTACAAAAACCGGGGCAAAGGTTGGTTTACTCGATGCCGATATTTATGGACCTTCGGTGCCCCTGATGTTCGATCTGGTTGATGCAAAACCTGTTTCACAAAACATCAATGGCCGCGATATGATAATTCCCATCGAAAAGTACGGTATGAAAATCCTTTCGATTGGCTTTTTTGTTGATCCAAATCAGGCGTTGCTCTGGCGTGGCCCCATGGCCTCAAATGCTTTGCTTCAGTTACTTCACGACACCAGTTGGGGCGAACTCGATTATCTTGTTCTCGATCTTCCTCCCGGAACCGGAGATATTCATCTTACCCTGGTGCAGGAAGTTCCGATTACCGGAGTGGCCATTGTAAGCACCCCACAGGAAGTTGCCCTGGCCGATGCAAGAAAAGCTTTCAGTATGTTTAACAGCGAAAAAATCAAAGTGCCGGTTTTGGGTCTGATCGAAAACATGTCGTATTTCACCCCTGCCGAATTACCGGATAACCGCTATTATATCTTTGGTAAAGAAGGTGGTAAGCGTCTTGCAGCAGAATCTAGTGTGGCTCTTCTTGGCGAAATACCGCTTGTGCAGAGTATTTGCGAATCGGGGGACTCTGGAAAGCCTGTTGCTTTGCAGAATTCGGACAATCCGGTTTCAAAAGCATTTGAACAGTTAGCTTTAAATATTATCCAGCGCGCTAAAGAGGCGCCTGTTTCAAGACTTAAGCAGCATTAAAAAATCACCAACTTTCAGGTAAACATTTAAATAATTGATATCGAAAATTAAATAATAAGAAACAAATGGAAAACAACAAGCAGGAAATTACAGATAAAGTGATTAATGTTATAGGACAAATCAGACCATATCTTCAGCAGGATGGCGGCGATATCGAGTTTGTTGACCTTAGCGATGACAATGTGGTAAACGTGAGGTTGCTTGGCGCCTGCGGATCATGCCCTTACAGCACGATGACGCTTAAAAATGGTGTCGAATCTGCAATGAAAAAGGCTATTCCCGAAATTAAATCTGTTGAGGCTGTAAATCTCGATTTTTAATTGATTTTTACAAAAGTTAAACAAAACCAGTAAATTCTTTTAGTGGTAATTTGATTTTGTTCATTAATTTTTCTACTTTTGGTTGGTGAAAGGGGATTAAGAGAATTTTAACTTAGACATTCTTTCACGAATGGTTTTTTTAACAAATTCTTTATCAGCAACATAAAGAATAAATTTAGTTTTAATCTAATTTTGCATGAATTTTGTAAAGGCCGGTGCACAGAAATTAAAAAATGAATTATTGAACAATGAGCAATGAAAAGAGTTATTAACAAATCATTTAAATTTTAAAACATATGAAAAAATCAATTTTACTTTTAGTGGTAGTTTTTTTAGCTGCCTTTGCCGTTAAGGCACAAAACACCGAACGTCCCTGGCTTATCGGGATAAGTACCAATTATGCAGACTTTCATGCTGTAGAAATGACATTTGGCGATCAATTGACCAATGCTAACTGGATGGGTCAGACACTACCAACACAATTGAAAATTGCACGATCACTTAGCAGATCATTTAATTTTGGTGCGGAGTTTTCAGTTATCAAATTGGAGCAAGATAAATTAAATGAATGGCCATACAGAGAGTCAGACTTTACAACCGATCAATTCTGGAGAATCGGTGGTCAGTTTGAGTACAAATTTGCCAATGGAATTCTGCTAAAAGAAGAAGCACGTATTGCTCCTTATATTTTTCTTGGTATGAATGGCTCAAACATCAACGAAAAGACCTTTCTGGCCCAATCAAGCGGAGTTGGTTTGAACATCTGGATTACTGATTGGCTTGGTGTAAATGCTGAAGGTTCTTATGAATATGTTTTTGATTACAACGACTATTTCCATTATTCGTTTGGGCTTGTTGCAAAATTTGGAAAGAAGCACGACATGGATAAAGACGGAATATCTGACAAAAACGATGCTTGTCCTGAAGTTCCTGGAATTCCTGAATTTGCAGGTTGTCCGGATTCCGACAACGACGGCATTCAGGATAAAGACGATAAATGCCCCACCGTTGCCGGACCTAAAGAATTTAATGGTTGTCCTGATACCGATGGTGATAAAATTATTGATATCGAAGACCAATGCCCACAAGTTGCTGGTATTGCTCAGTTCAAAGGTTGCCCTGATACCGATGGTGATGGTATTCCTGACAAGGAAGATCAATGCCCGAATGATATAGGCCCTCGTACAACTTTCGGCTGTCCTGATACTGATGGTGACGGTATCACCGATAAACAGGATGAATGTCCTAACGAAAAAGGATTAAAAGAAAATAAAGGCTGCCCGGTTAAAGAAGCCGTTGTTGTAACTCCACCACCTGTCGAACAAGTAAAAGCTATCGAATTCGCTGCTAAAAATATTCGTTTCGATACCGGAAAATCAAATATCAAGCAGAGTTCATTCAATGACCTGAATAATATCCTGAAAATTATGAATGAGTTTCCGGCAAGCCGTTTCTCTATCAACGGATATACTGATAATACCGGCGGTGATGAATTAAACATGAGACTTTCGGAAGACCGCGCTCAGGAAGTTAAGAAATATTTTACCGATCGTGGCATTGCTGCCAGCAGGTTAACTGCAAAGGGATTTGGTAAAGCAAATCCAATTGCAACAAATGATACACCCGAAGGTAGATTAGAAAACCGCAGGGTTGAAATTAATTTGATGAAATAGTTTTCAATTAGAAATCAGGAAAAAAGCAGAGTTTAAAAGCTCTGCTTTTTTTGTTTGGTTTCATAATTACTCACTTTGTTTTCACATAAAAAAATAGCGTATTTTTGAAATTGGCTTTTTTAGGGAATTGTATCTTCTTTTTAATTAAATAGTAGCAGATGAAGAAATTATTATTTATTGGATTTGTGTTTGTTATGACTTTATTTTCGGCAAAAGCACAAAATATTTATCACCCCTGGATTTTAGGTGTCAGTACAAATTATGCCGATTTCAATTCGGTGTTACTACCTTTGGGGGATCAGTTGACCCATGCTACCTGGATGGGAAAACACATGCCTTCACAGGCTAAGATCGGAAGGATGTTATCAAATTCTTTTGTTGTAAGTGCCGAATTTTCGACCATTATTATTGAACCTGCAAAAATGAACGCAATCCCAACCGAAACAACCGTTACAAGTGATTTCTTCTGGAGATTGGGAACCCAGATTGAGTACAAATTTGCCAATGGTTATCTGCTTAAGGAAACAAGCCGCGTCGATCCATATGTTTTTCTTGGTGTGAATGGTTCTTCGGTTAATGATCTGGTTTATGTTGCCCAATCAACGGGTGTTGGCGTAAATATTTGGATAAATGATTACATCGGAATAAATGCCGAAGGTTCGTATGAATTTATGGTCGACTGGAACGATTACTTTCATTATTCGGCAGGATTGATTGTGAAGTTCGGAAACATGCTTGATAAGGATAAAGACCGGATTGCAAACAAATACGACCGATGTCCGGAGATTCCGGGTCTTGAGAAATTCCAGGGCTGCCCGGATTATGACCACGATGGAATTGTGGACACCCTTGATAATTGTCCGAGAGATTATGGAGTAGCCGAAGCACATGGGTGCCCTGACTTTGACCGGGATGGAATTCCCGATAGTAAAGATAAATGCCCCTGTGAACCAGGAAAAGCCGAATTAAATGGTTGTCCTGATGCTGACGGGGATGGGGTAATCGATAGTGAAGATGAATGTCCACAGGAAAAAGGAACCCCAGAAACAAAAGGCTGTCCGGATGCTGATAACGATGGTATCCCCGATAAATACGATGCCTGCAAAAATGAGCCGGGAACAGTCGAAAATGGTGGTTGTCCTGATAAATCAGGAACTTCAGCCGATGTTATTATTCCTAAAGAGAAAGAAAGCAAAATTAACTTCAATGCAAAAAACGTACTCTTCCAATCCTCGAAAGCTCTGATTTTAGAGGAATCTTACCCAAGTTTAAACAATATTCTTGATGTGATGAACGAATATCCTCAAATCAGTTTCACGATTAATGGCCATACCGACAATACCGGTCCTGATGAACTTAACAAGCAGCTTTCGTTAAAAAGAGCGCAAAGTGTAAAGGAATATTTTACTTCCCGCGGAGTGGAAGCAAGCCGGCTCGAAGTTAAAGGTTTTGGAAGCTCAGTACCAATGGCCACAAACGAAACACCGGAAGGTAAAAAAGCCAACCGGCGGGTTGAAATCCTGATGATAACCAAATAATAATAAAATTTTAAGACAGAAAAGCCGGAGCTGACTCCGGTTTTTTTATGCCAGGTACTTTCCTACAATGGGCATGCGGCGCCCCATGCCGAAAGCCTTGGGGGAAACCCTCAAAATCGGTGGCGTTTGATGACGCTTGTACTCGTTTGTATTTACAAGTTTCAGCGTTTTCTTTACAACAGCCTCATCAAAACCCATTTCAATCAACTCTTTGGGGCCTTGCCGCTGCTCGATGTACTGGAAAAGAATTTTGTCGAGAATATCGTATTCAGGCAACGAATCAGAATCTTTCTGATCCGGCCTCAATTCGGCAGAAGGCGGTTTTGTAATGATGTTTTCGGGGATAATTTCCTTTTCGCTGTTAATATAGCGCGCAAGCCCGAAAACCTCGGTTTTGTAAACATCTCCCAACACCGAAAGCCCGCCGCACATATCGCCGTACAGCGTTCCATAACCAACGGCGGCCTCACTTTTGTTGGAAGTGTTGAGCAAAATGTACCCGAATTTATTCGAAAGCGCCATCAGCAAAACACCACGAATGCGCGCCTGAAGGTTTTCTTCAGCAAGGCCAAACGGCAAATTTTTAAAAATTGGCTTTAATGAATGCTCAAAAGCCTGATAAGCCTCTTCGATAATGATAATTTCAGCCGGTGATCCCAGGTTTTCGATTAATGTTTTTGAATCATTCACCGAATGATCCGACGAAAACTGTGACGGCAACATCACCGAAAGTACATTTTCGCTGCCAAGCGCCTCAACAGCCAAAACCAGTGTCAGTGCTGAATCGATGCCACCAGAAAGTCCAAGTATGGCTTTTGTAAAACCTAATTTCTGGAAATAGTTCCTGATTCCCATCACCAGCGCATCGTGGATCAGGCCGATCTTAATATTGTCGGCCGGATATTTTTCGATGGGTTTTGGTAACTGCGATGGCTCAAGGTTGTTCGTATCAAAAATCCGGAAATCTTCTTCAAAATAGCTCAGTTCATCAATCAATTGGCCGTTCCCGTCGATAACCTGCGAGCCTCCGTCAAAAAGCAACTCAGTTTGAGCACCCACGTGATTGACATAAAACAAAGGTATCCCATACTTTTTTACATTCTTCTTTAAGATGCAGTTCCTGGTTTGGTGCTGATTGTAGTTAAATGGCGAAGCTGCAATATTGATCATAAAATCCGGCTCCTGGCCGATGAGTTCATCCATTGGATTTACCGTGTACAAAGGATCGTGGCCGATATTCCAGAGATCTTCACAAATCGTAAGGGCAATTTTTGTCTCCTTGTATTCGATGATGCTGAATTTTTTATTGGGTTCAAAATAGCGGTATTCATCAAAAACATCATAATTAGGGAGCAGCGTTTTGTGCCTCACATTCCGAACTTTTCCATCGGCTAAAAAATAGGCCGAATTAAACAGGTTCTTGCCATGAAATTCAGGATTTTTTGTAGGTGAGCCAACAATGGCGGCAATGCCTTTGCATTTGGTCGCAATGTCGGTGATTGCCTGCTGGCATTTGTTAATGAAGTCGTCGAATTCCAGAAAGTCGCGTGGAGGATACCCGGAAACGGCTAACTCGGCAAAAACCACCAGATCGGCGCCACTGTCCTTAGCCTGCCTGATTGCGGTTTTTATCTTTTCGACATTACTTTCGAAATTACCAATATGATAATTTATTTGCGCCAGGGCAATTTTCATAAAAATCTCAATTAAAAAATGACTCCGAAGGTAATTTCAATGTAATGAGGCACAGCTTTTTGACTGATCATCGGATCAACGGTGTTGTCGCCTTTCAGAATGTTGGACAAGCCGTTAAAATAGGTAATTCCGGCTATGATAGATGTTGAATTATCAAGGTAATATTCGAGGCCTGCGCCCAGAACCATCGATCCTTTAAACTGTGTAACATCATCCGAAATATTATGTTTTGAACTTTCGCTTTCGTAGTAATTATCAACCTGATAAGAGAATTCGTCCTGCGATTTGGCTTTGATGTTTACACCTGCCGAAAAACCAATCTGCCCGTAATACTGCATGCTGCCAAATTTATTGGTTTTCATTTTCAGCGTAAGCGGAATATCGATATAACGCAGGTTGTACGTGCGATTAAGCGTCCCAACCACTAAAACGGTGTCCTCTCCAATGGTTTGCTGATGGGGATAATTTAATTTCCCGTTGATGTAACTCACGTTGAAGCCTGTGCCGAAGAAATAGTTTTCGGTGATCGTAAAATCGCTTACAAAACCCCACGAAAAACCGGGAACTGAGCCATCCATCTCATATTCATCCGAATCGGGCGAAATCCAGCCAATATTTGGAGCAACTTTTAGCCCAAACCTGAATGGTTTTAATTGAGAAAATGCAGGCTGCAAGGCAAACAAAACACCAATAACCGCTAATAAAACTGACTTTTTCATAAAACTGACTTTTTTGAGTAGCCAGCAAAATTAATCAAACTGAAGGAGTAACAAATCGATTTCATTAAAAACATCTATTTCGTGGATTGTCAGAAGTTTTGAAAAGAATTGGCTGTTTTGGTGACAAAATGGGTTTATTTTCTCAAAATAATTTTATCAGTCACGAAACTTGTTATTTTTGCTTACAAATCAATAAACATAAAATTTACAGATTATGAAAAAAATCACTTTTATTTTTATCCTGTTCTTGGCATCAGGCTTTGCCTTCGGACAGTTTTCGATTGGACCAAAAATCGGGTTCAATACTTCAAAACTCACTACCGACCTTGACCAGATTGAATCGGATGCGTCGAGTAATTTTAACTTTGGTGTCTTTGTCCGCCTGGGATCAAAGATTTACTTACAGCCCGAAATCAACTGGTTGACCTCAGGCGGTGTTTATAAAAAACCACAGATAGGCGATGTAAAACCCATTAAACAGGAAGTCGAAATGAAATCCATCGAAATTCCTGTTATTGTTGGTTGGAGAATTATTAATCTTGGCGTCGGAAACATCAGGGTTTTAGCCGGGCCATCTGCCACAATCGTAACAAACTCAACTGTTTCAACATCCGACCCCGACAATTTTATTAATCCTATCAAAGAATCTGATATCGAAGACATGCTCTGGGGATTTAATATTGGAGCCGGTGCTGATATTTTGATGTTTACCCTGGATATCAGGTACCAGATGGGACTTAATGAAGTAATTCAGGAAGTTGAAGGTTTCAGTTTCAACTCGAAAAATAACATGTTTGCTGTTTCGCTGGGCTGGAAAATATTGTAACAGGCTTCCTGCGATTTAAAGTTGACAAAATATGATTAAAATGCCGGCGTTTATGCAACGTTGGCATTTTTTTATTTTACTAAAAACCTTGTTATGGCTCACAAATTCCGGCTCTTTCCAATACTTTTGTTTATCGCTGTTGTGCTGAACTCCTGCTCAGGAAAGGCAAACAGAAACCTCAACATCGACGTAAGTAAAACCAATATTTCGCCTGTAAATATTAAAAGGTACGAAAAGCAGCTTTTTAACATCGAAAAAAATTCTTTTAAAGAGGGTTTAAAAAAAATTGCTCCGGAATTTCCGGTCTTCTTAAAAGCAGACCTGGATGATACCTTAAATCTGATCCGTTTGAACGACTTTGTTACAAGTCCTTTAAATACCAAGCTTTACGATAGTGTTTTGGTGATTTTCCCAACCCTTTCTCCCTACGAGGAGCAACTTACCGAGGCTTTCAAACGCTATAATTTTTACTTCCCCGAAATCGGTTTACCCAATGTGTTCTCATACGTTTCTGGGCTTTCGTACGAATATCCTGTTCAGTTTTATGCCGGCGACATGATTGTGGCGCTGGACATGTACCTCGGCAACAATTTTACCGAATATCGCAAAACGGGTCTGCCGCTTTACAAAATCGAAAGGATGAACAAGGATTTCCTGGTTCGCGATTGCATCAACGAAATGTATTATTACACTTATCTCGAAAAACCGGGTAAAAACGTGCTTCAAAAAATGATTGGCGAAGGCAAACGGCTCTATTTTCTGGATGCCATGCTTCCCAAAACTCCCGACAATATTAAAATCGGTTACCCCGAACAAAAACTCAACTGGTGCCTGGACAATGAAAGTAAAATCTGGGCTTTTATGATTGAGAACGATTTGATTTTTTCGTCGGATATGCTCGTTATCCGTAAGTTTTTTACCGATGGCCCATATTCTCATTCGTTTTCTTCTGAATCGCCTGCCAGGTTGGGCGAATGGCTCGGTTGGCAAATCGTGAGGGCTTACATGAACAAAAATCAGGAAATCACTTTGCAGGAACTTTTGCTCGAAGAAGACGCACAGAAAATACTTACCGGCTCCCGCTACAAGCCAAAAAAATAGAAATCAGGTCATTTTTGGACTTGAAATAGTTGAAATCATGAGTCCAGTCTTAAAACTGTTATTTTTGGGCTAAAGCCCGATAATTGACTGTTTTTCAATTGCCCCGACCTTAAGGTCGGGGCAATTGATGCACGTGATATTCTGGGCTTTAGCCCCATTAATTTCTTATTCGGCACCTTTTTAGACCAGTCTCAATCATTATTAACCAGAAAAAATAGTCCCAACATTTGAGATTCTTATTTAGTTTAACCTCTACGAGGTAATAGAACTGTTGAGGTTGCATTTAGGCTACAATACTTTATCCACTACGTGGAATTCTCCGCCAGCTGGCGGAGATAAAGTATTGTAGAACAATGTAATAAGGGCTATTTAAATTCCCCGTAGGGGATAAACATTTTTTACCGGACACCAATAGTTCAAAATATTTTTACGAAAAACTCCTACCAAATTACTTAATTGGTATCTTGCACCACTAATTAAGTCCCTTGCCCCATGTTAGTAAAAACTTATGGTAGTGCGATTCACGGAGTAAACGCGATCACAATCACGGTTGAAGTAAATATTGACCAGGGTGTCAATTTTTTCCTGGTCGGTTTGCCCGATAGCGCCGTTAAAGAAAGCCATCAGCGCATCGAAGCAGCCTTGAAAAACACAGGCTACCGCATTCCTGGAAAAAAAATTGTGGTCAACATGGCGCCTGCCGACTTCCGGAAGGAAGGCTCAGCCTACGACCTGACCATCGCCATGGGAATTCTTGCTGCCAGCGGCCAAATCCTTCCCGAACATGTTGGAGAATACATTATCATGGGTGAGATGTCGCTCGACGGGACTTTACAGCCCATCAAAGGCGCGTTGCCCATCGCCATCGAAGCCCGGAAACAGGGTTTTAAAGGTTTTATCCTGCCAAAGCAAAATGCCCGTGAAGCCGCCATTGTAAACGATCTTGAAGTTTATGGCGTGGAATCCGTAAAAGAAGTAATCGATTTTTTTAATGGAGAAATCGAATTAACACGCATCATCATCGACACACGGGCTGAATTTTATGCCAGCCTGAATGAGTACGAATTTGATTTTTCGGATGTAAAAGGCCAGGAAAATATAAAGCGGGCACTCGAAATTGCCGCTGCCGGCGGGCACAATGCAATTCTCATAGGTCCTCCCGGTTCCGGGAAAACCATGCTGGCCAAACGCTTGCCTTCAATTTTGCCGCCGCTCAATTTGCATGAAGCCCTCGAAACCACGAAAATCCATTCGGTTGCAGGTAAGATGAGCCGCGATTCATCGTTGATTTCAATCCGGCCATTCAGAAGTCCTCACCACACGATTTCGGACGTGGCCCTCGTGGGCGGTGGCAGCAATCCGCAGCCCGGCGAAATTTCGCTGGCGCACAACGGCGTTTTATTTTTGGATGAATTGCCCGAGTTTAAGCGAACCGTCCTTGAGGTTTTGCGCCAGCCGCTCGAAGACCGCGTAATCACCATTTCGAGGGCACGGTTTGCCGTTGAATATCCTTCGAGTTTTATGTTGATTGCAGCCATGAATCCCTGTCCATGCGGGTATTACAACCATCCTGAGATGGACTGTGTTTGCGGACCGGGAATCGTGCAGAAATACCTGAACAAAATTTCGGGGCCACTACTCGACAGGATTGATATTCATGTTGAAGTTGTGCCGGTTCCTTTCCGGGAATTGGCCGATGCACGGACTTCGGAAAAGAGCGAAATTATCAGGGGGCGGGTGGTTGAAGCCCGTAAAATCCAGGAGGAGCGTTACCGCGAAAACAAAGGCGTTTACTGCAATGCGCAGATGTCGTCCAAGCTGATGCGGCAAATCTGTAAAATTGATGATGCCGGCATGACGCTTCTCAAAAATGCCATGGAAAAACTCAATCTTTCTGCCCGCGCCTACGACCGCATTTT
Organism: uncultured Bacteroidota bacterium; assembly: GCA_903944895.1. Lineage (GTDB taxonomy): Bacteria > Bacteroidota > Bacteroidia > Bacteroidales > 4484-276 > CAJATL01. The sequence goes on along the minus strand of CAJATL010000347.1, from coordinate 23,330 downwards.
AAAGGTTGCTCGCACCATCGCCGACCTTGATGCCAGCCCCGACATCCGAACAGAGCATCTTGCCGAAGCCATCCAGTACCGCAGTTTGGATAGGGAGAACTGGGGTGGGTAGGGGTATTTAAAATAAATGGATTTGAAATTACTGTCTATTTTTGAAATTAATTGGTGTAACCCGAAAAACCAGAAAAAAGAGTAGGGAAAATCAAAATATCAAATAAAATGAAAACATTAAATGCAATTCTAATTAGTATTTTTACTTGTAGCTTAATCTCGCTAAAAGCACAGTATTCACCGATTTGGACTAATCTTGAAGTTGGTGGCACTTTTTTAGCATTAGAAAATACAGATTCTGACCCTCAAAAAGAATTTCTATTCGAAAATAGTGGGCGCCTTTATATAGTTGATGGTCAAAGCGGCATCATAGAGTATAATTCAGGCGAAACTTGGTCAAATATTGAGCTCGAAAAGATACTTGACTATGATGGAGACGGAGTGTATGAGATTTTGTTTAAAGGTTTTGATAATGGTCCGGGTTATGAATGGATTTTACTTGGAAAAGAAGGCATTTCTGTTAATGAAATTTTTATTAACAAATTACAATCTTCAAATTTCCCAAATCCTTTCAAACAGACCACAACTATTAAATATTCCGTTCCTAAAAATAACACCTTGGTTAATGTGAAAATATTTGACAGCAATGGGAATGAATTAAAAATCATTGTCAATGAGATTAAAAATTCAGGTGAATATGAAATTTTGTTTAATGGTGTTGATTTATCAAGTGGAATGTATTTCTATCAAATAAATATTGGAAATGAAATTGGCACTAAAAAAATGATAAAAACGGAATAAATTCATTTGCGTTAACCGTCTATAATTAAATTCTTACCGATACTCCAGGTTCGGGAAAAACCATGCTGGCCAAAAGATTCCCTGAATGATTTTCCCCATAAAGGGATTTTTTAAATCAAAGCTATTTGAAAAACCCCCGTGTTTCTATCGAATACATTTAAAGGCGTTAAGTAAAGTTACTTTATCTTCTTGAGTTAAATCAAAATCAAAATTTTGATCTGAATCTGCGGTTTTTAATCGTATAGCAGAAATTTTATTTGTTGATAATTTATTTAGAAGTTTTTCGTCATTGGAATTCCCTTTCAACAAACGCCCAGAAAATCTTTCAGTAGGAGCACCATAACCTGATATGGAGCAGGTTTCACCATTATCAAAAAGGATTTTTACTCTATTTTCAAGTATTATAGGTGGAAACATTCCATCAGTAACAAGTTTGAACCCCTTATCTAATCTAATTGAAAAATCAATAAAATTATTATTTGAAGTATGCGAAAAAATAAAATTATATCCTAGGCCTCGACCTCTATTCATTGTATCTCTTGCAACAAGTGTAAAATTTAAATATTTTGTAGTTGATTTTTCAAACTTGTCATAAGAGGTTTTCATATTATCACATTGAGAAAATGTGCTAACCAAAAACGAAAAAAAGAAAAAGGATAAAAAAAGAAAACGGCTCATAATTTGAGGTTTTTAATTATGGGTATAAAAGTAATAAAAATGATAAATAGTTTTTAAAACTAAAATAGTTTATAATAGAATTCTCATCGGTCTTCCAGGTTCCGGGAAAACCATGCTGACCAAGCGATTGCCTTCAATTTTGTCTCCGCTCAATTTGCATGAAATTCTCAAAATCACAAAATCTATTCTGTCGCAGGAAAGGCCTAAATTTCCGACGATAAAATTTTGCTACGCATCTTTGGACAAACACCCTGGCGAAGGAATATTCCAAATTTTGAAGAAAACCTCTAAACCACACATCCTTCCTAAGCCTTCAATTACCCCAACTCCAATGTTTTCGGGGATGATGCAAATAATTTCCAAAAAAAGATTTCATAAGTCATTAAAACCTATTTTTACGAATTGTAAAAAACTAAAAAAAACTTGTTATGAAAAAGAAACTACACCTTTTGGTTGCTCTGTGTTTGTTGGTCGTTACAATGGTTCAGTTGTCCTGTAAACGCGACGATTCGTCAAATACCCCCGCCTATGGGGATAAAACGCTGGAGTTAATCGCCATTGTTGAAAGTAATCAGAACATAAAATCGCTCTTGATCAAATCGATTGATCAGGCAAAAATGGTGAATCCGGATAAAAACACAAATCCGGCCCAAACGCTCGAAGAATACTATGAATTTGTTACCTGGGCCGAGACCTGCATGCCATGGAGCATTCTTCCGGGCACGCCATACCCTTTGTTGTATGATAAAATTGATCAGAGCTTAGACTACTTCTATTTCATCAACGACCAGCCGCTTACTGAGCTGGAAGGTGAGAATTTGTATCATAACTCGCTTCAATATGTGAAACCTTACACCGATTGGCTGGTAAGTTTCAATAAAGCGTGGGGTTTGTATCTGGATACACCGGAGTCGTGGAAAGATGAATATTATCAAATGTTTCTGGATGACGATCGGTTTGGTTTATCGAACGATTGGTACGAAGATCCTTCAAACTGGAAATCGTTTAACCAGTTTTTTTCGAGGTATCTCAAATCGCCGGATAAACGCCCGATTGCTTTACCAGCCGACAGCACCATTGTTGTATCGCCTGCCGATGCAAAACCTCAAGGCATTTGGCAAATTGATGCAAGTTCAAACATTATCGAAGAAGGTGGTGTGCCCATTAAATCGGGAACATTAACATCCATTGTAACATTAATTGGCCAAGACAGCGACTATGAAAATGAGTTTGCAGAAGGAACATTTACACATGCTTTTTTAGATGTTCAGGATTATCATCGTTACCATTTTCCGGTAGGTGGAATTATAAAAGAGGTTAGAATTATTACTGATGAAGAAGCCATTGGTGGCATTACGTCCTGGGATGCCGTAAACCAAAGATACATGTTAGACGCATCGGTTCCGGGCTGGCAGGCCATCGAAACAAGAGGGTGCGTGATTGTTGATACGGAGGATTTCGGTTTGGTGGCATTGCTTCCTATTGGGATGTCGCAGATTTGTTCGATAAACTGGGAGACGAATATTACCGTTGGCACCCGCGTAAACAAAGGCGACATGTTAGGATATTTCCTGTTTGGAGGTTCTGATTTTGTGATGATCTTTCAGAAGGGTGCCGGATTTGTTTTAGAAACTTCAAAAGTGCCGGATAACGGGCAAACATACCCTCATTTGCTGATGGGCGAAAAATACGGTGTGATGGCTGGCGCGAAATAGATTTTGCTTAACGGATTACAAGGTTCCGGCTTACTAATCTCTTTATTTTTTTCGATAAAATAGAAGCACTTAGCAGCAAAAAATCCCGCAGGCGCGGAATAAGGTTGAATAATTTATCAGGAATACTTTTGTACTAAGGTTTAAATGTAATTTAAAACCTTATTTATCAATTATTTAACCTTAGTACAAAAAACAAACACACAACACCAAACCTTATTACCCTATTATTAAAATATTGGGGTGACGACATTTCAATTTGCCAGAGGTCAGGAGACCTGAGATCAATTTCTCCTTTTTCTTAAATGTAGCGTCAGTACCCAAGATTTGTAAGGATTTCAGCAGCAGTGGCCTCTGCTCCCACCGGACGAACTCCGTTCTCGTGGTAGAAGTTTAAGGTCATGTCGGAAAGGTTGGTAAACATCCCATCTGCCAAAGGTCGGTCAGGTTTTGGCAAGCCAGCTTCACCAAAGTAATATTTGTTCATCTGCTCAGGGGTATCGAACGAGTACGCGTGAATAGCTGCACCCGACGAATGAATGAGTTCAGCCTGCCAGGGTTCTAATAGTTCGTCGTAGTTGTTGGGTGCTCCGGCGATGCTCGGCCCGAAAAACACTGCCCTGTTTTCGATCCCGAAATTGATAAAACCGGCATACGTTGCCGGATCACTTGCAGGCATATCATCCAACCCATCACCTAACCAAAAAAGGAAAAGGGTCGGAATTTTTCCCGCAAAAATGTTGTTGAGGTTCTTCAGGCTTTCGTGTGAAAATGTTTGAAGGGCGACTTTACCGCTGGTATTTCCAACATTCACTTTTTGTTTGCCATCCAAACCCGTGTAAAACTGTCCCGAACCGGTAGCCGGCTTTGTTAAAATATTCCAGCCAAGCTGATCCAGTTTTTCATACAATGCCTGTTCAATATTGGGATTTACCGATGGTTCTTTGGTTTCGACATAAATCCCGGGCCTGTGGCCATTTTCCATGGGGTCAGTTTCATATTCGAAGGTGTAAGTAACGGTTCCATCTCCATTCACAACTTTTGAATAAATTCTTTGCTGTGTGTTGGCATCACGTTTTAGCCGCTTGCCCCCGGCAATCATGATCAGATCTTCGAGCGTGGAGATATACTGCTTTTGGGTGGCAAAACTTGCACGTGCCTGATCGGGTCTTGCAAGGTTAAACCATGTGCCGGCATCAAGTTGCATGAGCTCTTCATAGGTAAAAGAACTGGCAGGATTTTCTGCCCTGTCAGGAAAAACTTCTTCGACATTGGTAGTTCGCTTCAGTTCGACATCATGCAAGGCAATGATTACACCGTCGCTGGTAATCTGAAGATCGCATTCCAGATAATCGGCCCCGATGTTTCGTGCCCAGCGGAAAGCAGCTTCGGTTTCTTCAGGAGCCCAATAGGTCGAACCGCGGTGTGCAATAACAGTATTTACCGGCACAAAATCCCTGATTGCCCCGAGTTCGGTTGACAGTTTATTGACAGTGATTTCGTTGTTTTCCTGCGGATTATCGTAATTAAACGAAACGATGATCATTACGCAGATCAGTGCGAAAAACTGAGCGGTTCTTTTAATCATAAGCGGAATTATTCTTGTTTTCATAGCTTTTTAAATAACAGATAATTTTTAGAAAAACAAAGGGTGGGTTGGAAATTAGTAATGTTAATCCAATGTAGTTAATTCTACTTTTCTAAAATAAACCATACCAATATTTTGAACCACAATAGGCACATCAGAACACATAGAAATTAAAAATGAAGTACCTATAGGTATTTTTCCATCGTAAAAGTTCAAACCGTGCTAGTATTTTTAAGATTTGAAACTCAAAAACTATGTTGAAAACATTTTTTCTGATGTGAACTATGTGCCTATTGTGGTTTCGTTTTTATTATGGCAAAGTAGAATTAAGAAATATAAAATGGAACGCGGATCAAACGGATCCGCCAGCTGGCGGACGCGGATTAAAACTGTTTATGATACAAGAAATCCGCGAAAATCAGCGTTGCCGGCATCAGCGTTATCAGCGTTCAAATCCTTAACCAAACAACATTGAATGTTAATCCTGCAAATGTATCAAAATAAAGGTATGACTAAAATCAGGACAGCTTTTTCTAAAGACCTGACTTAAGCAATACTTTCCCCCGGCTCATATTTTTCTCGTACAAATCGACTGCCTGTTGGATATTTTCGAGATTGAAAACAGCCTGCACCGGAGTTTCAACCTCATTTTTAAGCAGGCTGTTTGCTTTGATCAGGTTGAAAACCGTTTTCATCAGGCCATTTTCATGAATCCAATGACCCAGGAAAAACCCGACAATCTTTTTGTTTTCACGCAACAATTGGGTGGGCAAAAATTCGATTTTCACCTGAGAGAGATTTCCGTACAACATGATGGTTGACCTGGCCGGCAAAAGTGTAATAACCCGGTTTACCAATTCCCCGCCTACGGCATCAAGCATCAGTGTGGCATTATTTTTTTCGCACCATTCCTTAAACTTTTCGGGGAATTCAGGCGCCGTGCTATTCAGGACGGTATTGTTTTTTTGTTTCCCGATTGCTTTTACACCTTCATCGTTCCTGACAATATTGAGTACTTTGATTTTGTGTTTTGCAAAAAGTGCGGCTACCATTTTCCCCAAAGCCCCGGCAGCCGCAGTATTGACGACAGCTTTATGGTGGTTTTTACGGGCAAAATCAAGAAAAGCAAGCGCGGTCATAGGATTGACGATGGTCATCGAAGCCTGTTCATCGGAAATGGATTTGCCAATCGGGAAACAGCTTCCAGCCGGAGTAACCATGTATTCTGCCCAGGTTCCGCTGTTCATGTATTTCGACGAACATGCCACCCGCCTTCCCATAAAAATGCGAGGTAAAATGCCTGCCCCAGCCGCAACCACTGTTCCGCAACCTTCGATGCCGGGGATGAAACTTACCGTTTCGTCAGCCGTAACCTCCCTGATTTTTGCAAGATCGGAAGGATTAACTGGAGCTGCCAGCATCTTAATCAAAACTTCTCCTTTGCGGGGAACAGGAACATCCACCTTTTTTGTAAATAATTTCCCGTTTTCGGCATTTACAAATACGGCAGTCATCTGCGAAGGCACAGGATTTTTCATTCAATTTTTTTCAGGTATGTAAAAATCTCACATCTTAATAAAAAGATCCAGAATCACGGCGGTACTAAAAATTACGCCGGCAAAGCTGTTGGTGGTGAAAAAGGCGAGGTTAACTTTTGAAAGGTCATGGGGCTTTACCAGAAAATGCTGATAAACCAGCAGAATGACGAAAACCGAAGCTCCTGCCCAGAATAAAATTCCTGTTTGGCCTAAAATACCGGCAACAACAACAAAAGTTGCCGAAATAAGGTGAAGAATCACACTCGTGAGCAAGGCGTTTTTCTTACCCATAAAAGCAGGTATTGATTTCAGATTTAACGATTTATCAAAATCCTCATCCTGTAAAGCATAAATAACATCGAAACCCGAAACCCAAAACAGCACGATGATAGAAAACAGGATTGGAAGTAAGCTGAAATGGCCAGTAACGGCCAGGTAAGCACCGATGGGAGCCAGCGAAAGGCCAAGCCCCAAAACCAGGTGTGCCAGCCAGGTAAATCGCTTGGTGTAGCTGTAACCGAGAATTACCGTCAAAGCTACCGGCGAAAGGAAAAACACAAGCGGGTTGATAAAATACGTTGTCAGGATAAAAAGGCAACAGTTTAAAATCACAAATACCAGTGCCGAATCAGCTTTGATGACATTGGCAGGAATTTCGCGCCAGGCCGTACGTGGATTTTTTGCATCAAAATGTCTGTCGGCATAGCGATTGAAAGCCATGGCCGAATTGCGGGCAAAAACCATACAAAGCAAAACTTCGAGAAAAAGCCATAATGTGAACCTTTCGGGATACTGATGGACAGCAATAAAAAACCCAATGAGTGCAAAAGGAAGCGCAAACAGCGTGTGCGCAAATTTTACCAGCGAAATATAGTTTGAGGTGGTGGTTAAAATCTTCTTAAACATTTTTTAAAAAATAATTAGTGGCCAAAATTAGCCTTTTTACGGCAATTTACGGGTGATGAACGATAATTGATAGTTTTGCAGGAATGTTGAATCAAAAAATGTAAACAAACTTTTCCGGATTATGTTTATCCTTACAAAAACAGGAAAACCTGATTTTATCCAAATGATTAATAGCTTGTACAATAATAAAATAGCTTTTCTGTTTCAGAAATACTTAAAAAGATAAATGGCTTGTTAACTATTTATACTTTTGGTCTGGAAAACTTTAGCACAATGGAAAAAAAAATAATGATCCGGCTTCTTGACATCAGGAAGTATTACAAAGTTGGAACTCAAACCGTAAAGGCGCTTCAGGGCATCGATCTGAACATTTATAAAAATGAATACGTGGCGCTGATGGGCGCCTCAGGTTCCGGCAAATCGACGCTGATGAACATTCTGGGCTGCCTCGACACACCAACCAGCGGCGAATATTTCCTTAACGGGAAAGATGTTAGCAAAATGGACGACAACAGCCTGGCCGAAATCAGAAATAAGGAAATCGGTTTTATCTTTCAAACCTTTAACCTGTTGCCCCGCTCTTCAGCACTCGAAAATGTTACCCTGCCTTTGGTTTATGCTGGTTTTGCAAAAGCCCGGCGTATCGAAAAAGCCTTGCAGGTTCTGGATAGCGTGAAACTCTCTGACAGGGTTCATCACAAACCAAACGAGCTTTCGGGCGGACAACGCCAGCGGGTTGCGGTGGCAAGAGCGCTCGTTAACGATCCTTCGATTATCCTCGCCGATGAACCAACCGGAAATCTCGATTCAAAAACCTCCATCGAAATGATGGGCCTTTTTGAAGAAATTCATAAGTTGGGAAATACGGTAATTGTGGTTACCCACGAAGAAGACATTGCACGGTTTGCACACCGGATTATCAGGTTGAGAGATGGTCTGATCGAAAGTGACACCTTGAATCCTCATATCAAAACCATGGCTGATTATCAACTGCAGCCGGCAGATTAAACAAGGAGAAAAATTTATGAGCAACGAATGGAAAATTTATACAAAAACCGGGGATCAAGGCGAAACTTCGCTGATTGGCGGAACCCGCGTTCCAAAATTTCACGAGCGTATTGAAGCTTACGGAACTTTGGACGAACTCAATTCTTTTATCGGGCTTGTCCGCGATCAGGCCATCGACGAGCAAACCAAAATACTGCTCATCGAAATTCAGGACCGCATTTTTACTGCCGAATCAATCCTGGCGCTTGATCCGGCGCATGAGCCTTTACGGAAACTTCCCGAAATTCATGAGGAAGATATCCTGAGGCTTGAAAATGCCATTGATCTGATGAACGAAACCTTGCCTCCGATTGCTAATTTTATTCTTCCCGGCGGGCATCCGGTAGTGTCGTACTGCCACATCGCGCGTACGGTTTGTCGCCGTGCCGAGCGCCTCGTTATCAAGTTATCACAACATTCGAAGGTTAACGAGTTGGTAATAAAATACCTTAACCGTTTATCCGATTATTTGTTTGTATTGTCGAGAAAAATGACACAGGACTTTGGAGCTGAAGAAACCCCGTGGAAAGCAAGGGTTTGATGAGCATAAAATAAATGAGATATTTTTAAGCGCTTTCGCTAAAAAATTTACTTTTGCACTAAATAAAATAATATTTTCGAATTATGTACTGGACGTTGGAATTAGCTTCAAAGCTGGAAGATGCGCCCTGGCCTGCAACAAAAGACGAATTAATCGATTTTGCAGTACGGTCGGGAGCGCCACAAGAAGTCATTGAAAATTTGATGGAAATAGAAGACGAAGGTGAGGTATATGAACGCATCGAAGATATCTGGCCTGATTATCCTACCAAGGATGATTTCTTTTTTCATGAAGACGAGTATTAATCTCTCGTAAAAAAGGTGAAATTCACCTTACCGTAATTACGCTTTTGCGAAAAATATTTATGCCTGGCAAAGTCAATCCCTCTGGGGTGTTCGATGATAAGCCAGGCATTTTTATTGAGCCAGTTATTTTCAAAGATCAAATCGGGCAACAATTCAGTTCCTTCCAGATCAAAGGGTGGGTCGGCAAAAATCAGATCATAGCTTTTTGATGTTGATTTCAAAAACCGGTAAACCTCCGACCGTATAGCCTTTACGTTTTCCATGCCTATTTCTGCTGACATTTTTTTGATAAAATCGACGCTTTTAAAATTCAGGTCAACCGAAGTTACGGAGGCCGCACCTCTTGAAGCAAATTCAAACGTAATATTTCCGGTCCCTGCAAACAGGTCGAGTACCACCAGGTCTTCAAAATCGATCATGTTATTCAGAATATTGAACAGGCCTTCTTTGGCCATGTCGGTTGTAGGCCTTACCGGGAGATTTGCAGGAGGGTTGATTCGTCTGCCTTTGTGTGATCCGTTTATAATTCGCAACGTTGTAAGTTTAAAAGGTTAAAGAAAAAATGTTCCGGAAATTCATCAAAAACATAACTATACTCATAATCCTGGGTGCGCTTACCAAAATTTACGTTTCTTACGTATTTGAAGGCAAGATCAAAAAGGGAGGAAATTTTACTGATATCGCCAACTAAGGTGAGGCATGTTTTTTCAGGATTGATGTTGAGTTGTTCCATCACAAATGCCATAAAATACACAAAGTCTTCCTTGGTCTTGTATTTAAAGGAATTGATGAAAATCAGTTTTTTGCCGCTCAACACTAAAAGGTCAAACCACGATTTGCGCACGTGGGCGAAAATTACAAAGTCTTCGTCCTGATTTTTATTAAGAATAATCAGGTTTTCGATGAGCGGGCTTGTAAAATGGTGGATATGAGCGCCGGGAAAACATTTCTGCAAGGTTTGAAGGATGATTTCCGGGACTGCAAAAATATTTACTGCATCGAGGTTTGGCAATTTATCGAAGAGGATTTTATCACCAAAATCGATATAATGATTGAAGCGGAGATAATCCTCTGAATGATTTTCGTAAAAAAGAGGCAAAGGGATAATTGTTGATTTTGGATACTCAATGATGATGTGTGTTTCCTGGTAAGTTAAATTCAGCCAATCGTTTTTGGCAATCAAATCGTTGAGAATACTATTTAGCGCCAGTGGGACTGAAACATCCTGAAAAGAATAAATTTCGATGGCCGAATACTTGTTTAGCCTGGTGTCGAGGATACAAAAAGAAAGTCCATCCAACGAAAGTTGAATGGACAATCTGTAATTTTTTGAGGCTTCCTTTTGTAAAGCTTTATCGAATTTACTTGCTGATAAAAGAACCTTATGGGGCATTTAGTGTAAAATTACTCCCAGTTTCCATCAGTTGTAGGTTCTTCCATCGAGCCTAATATCAAATCTTTTACGTTAGGATTTTTAATGAGTTCAGCATTAAGCCCGTTCAGGTAAAATTCCTTTTTTGCGATCACTGTGTAAACAGGAACAGCAACGCCACCTTTATCAATTTTACCAGCTTCCATCATAAGTTTCTGTCCATTTGAAAAGGGCACAAATCTGATATCCTGGATATTAAAACCCTTGCGTTTTCCAAACAATGAGTCAGCTACAGTAACATACGCAATGGTATCGCTGATGGTCCTGGTAAGTGTTGTGTCGTTTGGATCGAAACGGATACTTACTACTGGAATTTTTCCGGTACGTGTAAAATTAATCAACGTATCAAAATCTGAAGTGAATCTGCTGTGTAGTGTTTTGTAAATTTGCTGCACCTGGCGGATATCTTTAAGATTTTGAATAACTAATTCTGCCCGGCGATTTTTTTCATTATTAAATCTCACCGGAGTCTGAATGGTTTCATAAATGAAGTAGGCCAATACAACAGCTACTACTAACAATGTAATTTGAACGATCTTTTGTTTCATAATTCCCGTTTTTTTGTACGTGCAAATTTATTAAGTTTTTGTTATTATGATGTTTTTTTGATCAGATTAATTAAGTTTTCTGGCAACTGATTTTTGTTCAAAGCCTTCGATGATGTCGCCAACCCTGATATCGTCAAATTTATCAATATTTAAACCGCATTCATAGCCGGCATTAACCTCTCTGGCATCGTCTTTAAAACGTTTGAGTGAGCCCAATTTACCGGTGTGGATAACGATACCATCTCTGATAATTCGTATTGTCGTGTTCCTGGTGATGCTTCCGTCGAGAACCATACAACCTGCGATTGTTCCAACCTTTGTAATTTTAAAGGTTTCGCGGACTTCGATGTTGCAAATGATTTTTTCTTCGATTTCAGGCGCCAGCATGCCTTCGATGGCTGATTTGATTTCTTCGATGGCTGCATAAATGATCGAGTAAAGACGGATGTCAATCTGTTCTCTTTCGGCGAGACGGCGTGCACCGAGTGAAGGACGAACCTGGAATCCAATGATAATAGCATTTGAAGCCGAAGCAAGTAATACATCAGACTCAGTGACCGCTCCAACCGATTTATGAATAACATTTACCTGCACTTCTTCGGTGCTGAGTTTGAGCAATGAATCGGAGAGTGCTTCAACGGATCCGTCAACATCACCTTTCACAATAATATTAAGCTCTTTAAAATCGCCAATAGCAATTCTACGTCCAATTTCATCGAGTGTAATATGTTTTTGAGTTCTCAGGCCCTGTTCGCGCTGCAATTGCATCCGTTTTGAGGCAATGGTTTTTGCTTCGCGCTCATCTTCCATAACTTTAAAAATATCACCTGCCTGCGGCGCTCCGTTAATTCCGAGAATCAACAGTGGAGTAGCAGGTCCGGCTTCTTTGATAAGCTGGTTGCGCTCGTTGTACATCGCTTTTACTTTTCCGTAATGTGAACCGGCAAGGACAATATCACCATTCTTTAAAGTTCCGTTTTGTACAAGCAATTTGGCAACATATCCCCGACCTTTGTCGAGCGATGATTCGATAATGGTTCCTGTGGCTCTGCGGCTTGGATTTGCTTTCAAATCGAGCATTTCGGCTTCGAGAAGTACTTTATCGAGAAGTGTTTCGATGCCGGTTCCGGCTTTAGCCGAAATTTCCTGGCTTTGATATTTTCCACCCCAGTCTTCAACCAAAATATTGAGGTGTGAAAGCTGTTCTTTGATTTTCTCAGGATTGGCCGTTGCTTTATCAACCTTATTGATGGCGAAAACGATGGGCACATTTGCAGCAAGTGCATGATTGATGGCCTCTTTAGTTTGAGGCATCACGCTGTCGTCGGCAGCGATTACAATAATGGCAACGTCGGTAATTTTAGCGCCACGTGCACGCATTGCAGTAAAAGCTTCATGGCCTGGTGTGTCGAGGAAGGTAATCTTTTTACCGTTTTCAAGAGCCACTTCATAAGCTCCGATATGCTGGGTAATTCCGCCGGCTTCACCTGCGATAACATTGGTGTGACGGATGTAATCGAGCAATTTTGTTTTTCCGTGGTCAACGTGGCCCATTACAGTTACGATGGGCGCTTTTAAAACAAGATCGGCCGGATCGTCAACAATAACTTCGGTATCATCAATATTATCAGCGCTTGCAAATTCAACCAGGAAGCCAAATTCTTCGGCAACCAAAGATATCGTTTCGGCGTCGAGACGTTGATTGATTGAAACAGCGAGGCCAAGTTGCATACACATCGAAATAACGTTGGTAACAGGAACATTCATCATTGATGCAAGTTCGTTTGCTGTCACAAATTCGGTAACCTTGATGGTGTGCTTTGATTCTTCGGTTTCGAGGATTTCCTTTTCTCTTTGCTTGTGGATTAAATCACGTTTTTGCCTGCGGTGTTTGGAGGTTTTTGACTTTCCTCCTCCGCTGAGTCGGGCTAAAGTTTCCTTAATCTGCTTCTGGATTTCTTCCTCTGTAGGTTCGTGTTTTTCTTCTCTTTTCGGGCGTTTTGCCTTGATGGGTGAAGCTGCTGTTTTTGGCCTGTTATCGGATGGTTTTTGCGCTCCGGTTTGTGGTGGCTTTTGCTGCTGCTGTTGCTGTTGTTGCTCAGCCAAAGTTTTCCTTATCCTTCTGCGTTTCTTTTTCTTTGGTTTTACTTTGTCATCTGACGAAGAAGCCACAGGATCTTTTTTCTCAATTTTTTTCTTTTCGGGTAAATCGATTCTCCCGACAATACTTACTCCCTGAAGTTTCTCGAAAGTAGTTTTTAAGAAATTATCTGGTTTGGGCGTTTCTGCCTTGACTTCAACTTTAGTGGCTTCAACCGGAGGTTTAATCTCGGGTTTTGCTGTTTCTTTTTCGGGATGAGGAACCCTGATTTTAGTAATTGGCCGGGTAAAGGTTTTTTCTTCCTCCACAACTTTTTGTTCAGGTGGCGTCTTCTTTTGCTTTTCAGCCAAACGTCGGTCTTCACGTTCTTTACGCTTTTCGTCCTGCGATTTTTTAGCAGGTTTAGTGCGCTCGTTGATGGTGGATAAGTCGATCCTGCCAACTATTTTTGGCTGAGTTAGTCTTTCCTGTTCAACAACCTCTGGTTCAACGGCAATTACAATCTCTGGTTCATGAATGATCTCCGGTTCCTGCCTTGTTTCGGGAACAGGTACTTTTGATTCTGATTCAACCGGAGCGACTACCTCGATGGGTAGTTCAATAACCGTTTTCTCTTCGGGAATGTGAATTATCTCATCAGTTTTTCCGGATTCTGGTTCTGCTTTTGCTTTTTCCGAAATTACCTCTGTCATTTCAGGTTCGACGACAGTAGGTTCTATGTAAACTTCAACAGGCGGGAGCACGGGTTCAATGATTTCTATGGTTGGAATTTCAATTGGGGCGGGCTTTTCGTCTTTATGATGCGAATCAAGAGATTTCCTGAAATTTTCATTAACTTCAACGGTAACCCCTCTGATGATGATATCATCTTCATCTTCTGAATCATCATATTCAACCTCTTCAGGTTTGCGGTCCTTGATCGAAATGCTTTCACGTTTTACTGTGCCGATGCCCAATTTACGGGCTTCTTCCTTGACGGTTTTTTCCCCTTTATACTCTTCGGTGAGCAGATCATACATCTCGGGAGTAAGTTTGGTGTTAGGACTTGGGTCAATGTCAAATCCCTTCTTGTGAAGAAATTCGACAATGGTGCCGGTCCCAACGTTTAACTCCCGGGCGGCTTTATTAAGCCTTGTTGAATTGATTACTGCCATAAAAAATTTATTCCTGTGGAAATTTACAATTGCTGTAAAAATACTTTTTTTATTCAAATTCTGCTTTTAATATCTTGATGACTTCCTTAACAGTTTCTTCCTCCAGATCAGTGCGTTTTACCAAGTCACTTAACTCGATTGTAAGCACGCTTTTTGCTGTATCGCAACCGATAGCTTTCAGTTCGTCAATTATCCATTGCTGGATTTCATCTGAGAATTCCTGCAAGTCAACGTCGTCGTCGGTATCAACTTCGGTATCTCTGTAAACATCAATTTCGTAACCGGTAAGTTTTCCGGCCAGTTTAATGTTAAATCCGCCTTTGCCGATGGCCAGCGAAACCTGGTCAGGTTTCATGTAAACCTCAGCTTTTTTGTGTATATCATCAAGATTGATTGAGGTTATTTTGGCAGGACTTAATGCTCGCTGAATGTACAATGAAGCATTTGAAGTGTAGTTAATTACGTCAATATTTTCATTCTTCAACTCTCTCACAATACCATGAATCCTCGATCCTTTCATTCCCACACATGCACCAACCGGGTCAATACGGTCATCATATGATTCGACTGCAATTTTTGCACGTTCACCAGGTACCCTCACAATATTTTTTATGGTTATCAAACCATCAAAAACTTCCGGAACTTCCTGTTCAAAAAGACGTTCCAGGAAGGCTGGGGAAGTACGTGACAGAATAATCTGCGGCGTGTTGTTGCGCATGTCAACTTTTGACACTACCGCTCTGATTGTATCGCCTTTGCGGTAATAATCCGAAGGAATCTGTTCAGATTTCGGAAGGATCAATTCGATAAATTCATCGTCAACAACAAGAATTTCCTTTTTCCAAACCTGATAAACCTCGCCGGTAACAATCTCGCCAATACGATCTTTATATTTTTGATAAACGTTATCCTTTTCGTATTCCTGGATTTTTGAAATCAGATTCTGGCGAATGGTGAGAATCTCACGACGGCCAAAATCCTTCATTTTAATTTCTTCCGAAACCTCTTCGCCAACTTCAAAATCAGGCTCAATCTTAATAGCCTCTGAATAGGCAATCTGAAGGTTTTCGTCTTCTACTTCACCATCTTCAACGATTTGACGCAGATGATAAATTTCAAGATCGCCTTTATCAATATTTACAATGATGTCAAAGTTATCGGCGGTCCCGTATTTTTTAGCGAGCATATGGCGGAATACATCTTCGAGTATTCTCATCATAGTTTCGCGGTCGATGTTTTTGAAATCTTTAAATTCCGAAAAGGTTTCGACCAAATTTATATTATCCATTGTTTCAATATTTTTCTTTGACTATTCCGGTAATCGTATTATTTAAATGATAGTGTGCATTTGGTTTGTTTGACTTGAGCAAGATCAATCCAAAGTTCTTCAATCAGTGTTTCGTTTTTCTTTTTCTTACCAGCTGGTTTGATTTTAATCTTTTCGTCAACAATATCGAGCAGCTTTCCCTTAACAATTGTGTCGTCTTCCATGATGATTTCAACGTCACGGCCAATGTTTTTCCGATATTGACGTATCATTTTGAAAGGTTTTTCGGCGCCAAAGGAACTGATTTTTAAATCAAAGTCCTCAATTTCCCTGTCAAGTTTCGATTCGATAAACTTACTCAATTGAATGCAATCAACAATGGTTACTGGCGTATCCCCATCAATTGTTACGGCAATAATATTCCCCGGTTTAACCTGCAAATCAACCACATACTTGTCGGTATTTTGCAGAAACTCATCGGCTAATCCAACTATGTTATTTTTCTCAATCATTCACTAACCTAATAAAATAGGGGACTTGTTGTCCCCTCTGCTTCATTTCGCTGCTTATCAAAAAGCATAATTTTACGAAAATTTCCCTTCTAATTCTCCTCTAAAATTCGGCTGCAAAGATAGTAATTCCTGAAAATAAAAGAAAATATTTTATAGAAAATTTTCACAGATAGGCATTTAGACCATCAGGAAGTATTTTATGCCAATGATGGAGTGATAATAAAACGATATCACCATTTTTATGGCTTAACGACAATTCAATCCCTGGATTTAGTCATTTCTGTTTTGTGAATTTCTTTAATTTGAAAATTCCGGGATGGCAAACAACGATTTTAGTAGTGATGATATTAAAAAATACAGGAGCAGTGAATTCATTCGGCAAGTTGGCAGATCGAAATGATCATAATTGCTTTTTGTTAATGTATGCAGCCGAAGAGCTCACTGAAAACTTTTACATTAACCGCTTACATTCAACTTTCCTGAAATCACTTTTTTGTCATCTCATTACCAGAGAGTGAAAAAATATTGAAGTTAGCAGTTGTCCATTGATACAATAGCTCAAATGCTTAAATATTTAGGAAAATTATGTTTGAAAGAAGATCGATGGAAAATTAAGTTAGTCAGATGAACGAACATATTACGATGGATTGCACCATCTGATTTGGCCAACTTTACTATTTTTGTTTTCTGAACACAAATAAATTTTAAAATATGGAAACAATCATCGCTTTTCTTGAAGAATTGAAAAACAATAACACGCGCGAGTGGTTTTTGGCCAACAGAGACTGGTATGAAGAAACAAAGACAAAGTTTGAATTACTGGTTACTGAGGTAATTAAAGGAGTTTCAGTGTTTGATCCGGAAACACATTTTTTGACTGCGAAAGATTGTGTTTTCAGGATTTATCGTGACGTCAGGTTTTCGAAAAACAAGGATCCTTACAAAGCTCATTTTGGCGCCTCTATAAATAAAGGTGGTCGAAATAGCAGGTTTGCAGGATACTATTTTCATATCGAACCGGGAAATTCATTTGTGGGAGGCGGTAAGTGGCAGCCATCTCCTGAGATTCTGAAAGCGATCAGGTATGAAATTTATCAGTCTTCCGAAGAATTCAAAAAAATTATCAACTCGAAACCATTTGTGCAAAGATTTGGATCATTGAGCGATGAAAAACTCCAACGGCCTCCAAAGGACTTCCCTGCTGATTTTGAGGACATAGAATTGTTAAAATACAAAAGCTATATTGTAGGTGCAAACATGTCGGATGAAGAATTAAAAAAAGAGAGTTATTTGCCCTTCGTTGTTGAAACCTGCAGGATTATGAACCCTTTTATCGACTTTTTAAACCGTAGCATTAGTCATTTATAATTTCCAGAGATGTAAAATACCGTTAACTGACCCAAAGCTACCGTTAACTTACTTTTTGATACATAATTATTCAGTTTTGGTGTAGATTTGTCGTGCCGTCAGAGATTTAATTGAAAGGGGTTTAATTTCGAAATGGCAAACAGATTTTTAGGGATTAATTGATTGCACTAGCGTTCCTTATCCTTGTTCAACATTTCTTGTGGCTCTCATTAAAAAGTTCTTTTTTAACCGCAGAGCTAAGGTCCAGGGATAAGGAACCTTGTTTTTAATCAACCAACAATGCAAAAGTGAAAAATAAATAATAGGGGAAAGAGTGGACACCAAATGGTGTCTTTTTTTTTGCCAAAATTTCACTGAACAAAAAAAATATGCAGGGATGAAAATCAGGCAAGGATATTTGAAAACAGAAAAATAAGATTGACACAGCTTTGCCCCTTCCGAATCACATTAAACGTCCTAATCTATTGGTATTAAATGATTTATTTGTTACCAATTTTTCATTTAACGATTTCCTTTAACAATAAAAAAAACCTTCCAACTTTTCCAGGGAAATTCATCATGATCCATGATCTGATTTTTTAAGCGTTTTTAAACTATTTTTGCTCCCTAATTTTAGATCTATTCATGAGACTTTTGATAATACTTTTACCATTATTATTCCTGAATCAGGGAAGCAATCCTAACTCATTCAGAAACGAACAACTGGCGTTTACCAGAGTGCGGGAAGCCTATGCTGATAAAGAGAAATCCGTTATTACAACACTTGCCAGGCATTCCATTTCGCGCGATAGCCTGAGGATTTACCTGCGTGCTTTTAAAACCGAAAAAAAAATTGAGTTGTGGGCAAAAAACAGTTCCGACTCTGTTTTTTTGATGATCAAAGAATTTCCCATCTGTGAAATCTCGGGATACATAGGGCCAAAAAGGCGTTATCGCGATTTACAGGTTCCCGAAGGATTTTACCACATCTCCGGCCTGAATCCTTACAGCAAATATTATTTGTCGATGCAGATAAACTACCCGAATGCCTCCGACAGCATCATGGGTGTTCCGGGTCGTTTGGGGAATTTCATTTTCATTCACGGCGAGTGTGTGTCGTCGGGTTGCATCGCCATCACGAACGAAAGGATAAAGGAATTGTTTGTTTATTGTATCGAGGCCTACAACAGCGGCCAGGAAGAAATTGGACTGACCATTTTCCCGGCTCAGCTTACCGATTCCAATTATTCCTTTTTAACAACCAACTTCTCCAAATTCAAGGATGATATCAGCTTGTGGGCTGACCTTAAAAAGAGTTACGATTTTTTTGAAAAAACCAAAGTGCCTCCAATCGTAAAGTTCCTTCCCGACGGAACACATGAAGTAAATTGATCCTTCTTTTTTATGTTGGTGGATGCAGCCGCTCGCTGAACCATTTCCTTACCGATTGCATGGTTTTCTGCTGATGTGCCGGTGCCTGACGTTTGCAGGTTAATCTTTCGTTGCTGTTTTCGGGTGCTCCCCAGCGTATTTCGATACCATCATTTGGATTATAAGCCACCTCAAAAGCTTCTTTTCGCTTCAGAATTTCTGCCAGAGTAAGTTCCTGTGTTGAGCCATCGGAGCGGGTGTAGCTTATTGTAAGTTCGGAAACCTTTTTATCAAGGAGCGTTTGAAGTTTATTTTTAATGTTTTCTGAAGAATTAAAATTTGAGATTTTAAAGTCATCGGGCGAAGTGGCAACCCTTTCGGGGAAATCAGTCACGGCATCCATCGCAATAAGCAGCCGCAAATCGCGGTTGGGTGTCGAAAAATCTTCCCACAATCCACCCGTTTGAAAAATTCCGTTGGCATTTGAAGGCATCGGAATTACCGTTCCCGGATGTGCCTGAAGATAGGCTTCGCCATTGGCCACAGATTTGACGCGAACCAATAGTTGTTCATGAAGCGCTTGTATGAGATTTTGCAATGCTGCTTCCGGATCGAGCGGTTCAGGATTTATTAACCGCTCCATGGCGAGATAAAAAACATTGCTTTCCATCTTTCGCTGCTGTAGCGAAAACGGAACGAATCCGGTTGATGAATTAAGTTCTTCGTTTTTCATCAGGCCAATCTTACCATTTTCAAAAGTAATAGGCCGAAAAGCTTTAAATCCTGGTTCGCCAACAACTTCGGTGGTATTAAAAAGGAAATTCCCTTTCCAGAACCTTTTAATTGCAATGGTTTTATCGGGTTGCGCATCAACGGCAAGCAACACGCCCGGATGATTGTTGGTTTGTGGCACCCAACTTACCAGAATAAAGGTATGCCCGTAAGGATCGGCATAAACCGTTCCGGGACGCAAAGCTTCCCGCGAAAGCGGAACCGGATAATAGTCCGAGTTTTCGTTGTCGAGGGCAGTCCGCGCGGTACCTGAATGTACGCCATCCATCATCCTTCGTAAAAAGGAATTGAAAGCCAGCACCGGATTGCTTTTTGATGTTGGGTTTTCGTTGGTAACCCATTGGCCTGTGCCGGGATTTTTGCCGAGATAGCCTCTGTCGCAAATATGAAAACCAAACGGAAGCCCCAGTTTCCAGGCAAAATAGGCTCTTAGGAAAAAAGGATTATCGGCACAGTCGGGTTCCATGATTACTTTGATTTTACTTTCGGGATTATCTTCATCAAGCGAGAGAAAATTATACAGGAAATTATGCTCCCGATTCTGGGTTACCTCATGCAGTGCCGGCCACGAAGTCTGCTCATCGCCACCTTGAAACAAGGCCGTGACCCACGCCGAATAAACGGTTTCCATGTTGCTGTCCCAGCCACGGGTGGTTTTCCATATTGTCCCTTTTGGGGAAGTTGGCTCACGTGGCGAAATTTTAAATTCCAGATTACTGACCTCTTTTTTATCAATAATCAAGGTGGCTTTATAGTCGCCTGCCTGACTTCCGGCAAAATCATCTATTCGCCAGCAAGGCAGTTCATCCCCAGTTTTATTATTAAGAGATTCCAGATTTCCAGATGGTTCGGCAACGATGATTTTTGCTTTACGGATATTCCGTCCGCCTGTTGCCAGGATGCGAAAACTTTCGCCGGGCGCAGGATTTCCGGGCAAAACCAGCAAAACATTCGCGGGATCGTATTCATCCGGCTTTTCACCTTCGATGGCTGATTCGATTTTTTGGAGAAATGTCGCACCTTTTTCTCCAGTCTGATTTCCTCCGCACGATTCGAGTAAAATTAAAAACATAGGAGCAATCAAACCCAAATAAAACACACGAAAATTAATTTTGGCCATGGTTAAAATGGTTTCATTTTTCGATTTAAAATAACTTCTTCACAACCTTTAGCCCGATTCCCGGCTTATCTGTCAGGGTAACTTTTCCATCAATTATTTGCATCCCGGCAAAGGGATCGTTTGTGATGAGCACGTTGCCGTCAAGGTCGGCCCAGTCGGCTTTTGGGGCAAGTTGGGAGGCTGCCGAAACACCACATGAAGTTTCGGTCATGCAGCCAATCATCACTTTCATATCCAGCGAACGGGCCAGTGTAAGCATCTGGTGGGCTTCGCGCATCCCGGTGCATTTCATTAGCTTAATATTGATGCCGCTATAAACGCCGTGCGCTTTTATCACATCGGGCAGACGTTGCAACGATTCGTCGGCAACGGTGGGCAGCGGGCTGTTTTGCGTGAGCCAGGCCATATCGTCAACTGCTGTTTTGGGCATGGGCTGTTCAACCAAAATAACCCCGTTTTCCTTTAACCAGTGGATGGTTTCGAGGGCTTTTACACGGTCGGTCCAGCCCTGGTTTACGTCCACGCACAAAGGCCGGTCGGTTACAGAGCGGATGGTTTCGATCATTTCGCGGTCGGTGGCCAAACCAAGTTTTACTTTCAGGATTTTATAAGGTGCAGCTTCGGCTACTTTTTGCCGGACAATTTCGGGTGTATCAATGCCGATGGTAAAAGATGTGTGGGGCGTATCGGAAGGGTCAAATCCCCAGATTTTATACCAGGGTTGCTTCAAAATTTTACCAACCAAATCGTGCAAAGCTATATCCACGGCGGCTTTTGCGGCGGTATTTCCCGGCATCACCGAATCAACATATTGCAAAATGTCGTCCATCTGAAAAGGATCGGTGAACTGGCTCAAATCGAGCGATGAAAGAAAGCGGGTGGCGCTTTCGATGCTTTCGCCAAGATAAGGTGGCATGGATGCTTCGCCATAACCAACCACGCCATCAATTTCGATGCGTGTGAGTACGTCTGGTGTGGTTTTGCGGGAACTGTTGGCCAGCGTAAAAACATGTTGCAGTTGCAGCTCGTACGGCAAAAAACTTAACGATAAGCCTCCTTTTGAAGATGGGATGACCTTTTTACCGGAGGTTGCAAAAAGTGTTTCTACTCCGGTCATCCCTGCAAGTGCAAATAATCCGGCAGTTCGTAAAAAATTTCGGCGGTCGGTTTTCATAATAAAGCGTTTATGGTTTAACAGTGTACCACGGATGGTCTTTCACCATCACAATTCCTTCGGTGTTTAGCGAATTGAGTATTCGGCGGGCGGCTACGTTTTTCCGCGAAGGAACATATTTTGGATCGGTTGGAATGAGGCTGCTGATGTGCACCCTGCCCGAAGCATGGATGAAATTTCCTTTTTCGAGATAAATCCCCACATGGCCGATCCGTTGTGCCGAGCTTCCAAAAAAGAGCAGATCGCCGGCCTGCAGTTTGTTTGTGTTTGTGAAATCAATCGCTTCACCATACTTAGCTTGTTGCGAGGCGTCGCGGGCAAGGATAATTCCCTGAGAATAATAAACCAGTTTCACGAAGCCCGAACAATCAACACCCTTGCTCGAAGTTCCTCCCCACAAATAAGGCGAACCCATCATCTGTCTGGCAACTGTCAAAACAGCCTGAACATTTGGTTCTGAATTACTCCATTCATCAAACGAAATGCAGTCTGATTTTTTGACAAATCCACTCCTGCCGTCGGGAATTTTGATTTTAAAAAATCCCTTTACCGTCGTTTCAACTTCGAAAAGGTCGCCAAGAACTAGATCAGAAACGATTTTACCTTTTTTGCCAGGTGCGTCATAAACATAGCCGGTCATACTCTTAAAAACATAGCGGTTTAAGGCTTTCCAGCGATTTAATTCTTTTTGATCAACCCGCTCAAAGCCGCTGGTATCCATCCAGCCAATGTAGTTTTCGGGAGTTTGCACCCTGCACCATTTTTCGTTGCAGTCCAACACTTTTAACGGGGTTCCCATCATCACCTGAGAAGCTAATTCGGAAGCATGATCAGGTTCTGTACGCAGGTTTGAAACCGACAAAGTAGCCAACGCCCAGATTTTATCTCCCAGTTTAGATTCTGGTAAAAGCCTGATGGAATCAATAAAAGAAAACTTTTTATCATTCAGAAATTGGATAATTTGTGCTTTTGCCTCCGCCAGATCGGTTTCTCCCGAAACAACAACCGTGGGTTGAAGGGTGTCTTTGATTTCGATTTCGAGAATAGCCACCCGCTTATCAGGCACAAGCTGTTTTTGCAAGGATTGCAGTTCCAGAGAAAGCGTTTTAAACGACGTGCTTTGCGCCATCATCATTGTTCCTGCAAAAAGCATTAGCAACAGGAAGCCGGATTTTTTAAAATTATTCTTCATTATGGTATTAAATATCAGTACTGACCGGTTAAAATTTCAACAAAAAAAGGGGCTATAGCCATTAGGTTTCGCCCCAATGTTGTAAGTTTGTTTTGCAAAAAATAACTTCAACATGGGCAAAGATACAACAAAGAATTTAGTCGGTCAGCCGAT
>CAJATL010000346.1 GCA_903944895.1 uncultured Bacteroidota bacterium | reverse complement strand
GTCAGGCCAAGACTTTGCCTCCGGCTTCCTTCAGATTCGCAGTCACCCACGACACCCTTGCCTTCAGCTAATGATTCCTACTACCAAGCTCATAGCGGACTTGCACCGCCAAGTTATCACCCATGCCGGGCGCACTAAAAAGAGGCTGTCTCAAAGTTTATGAAACAGCCTCTTTCAAATTATTAATTTTTGTCTATCCTTTAAAATATCGTACCTCTATTTAAGAACAACGAACACAAATTAATGATTTATGAAGAAAGGATAATCATCTGATCTTCCCGTTCCTTCTAAAATTTTCAATTGTTAATCCTTGTCCTGAAATCACTCTTTCCAACTTTTTGGACAGACACTTCAATGTTTAATAATCTTACTTAATAACCACCTTTTTTACAACGGTTTCGTTGCTATCAGTGATTTTTACGAAATAAACACCTTTCGCATTTTTGTTCAGGTCAATTTTAATGGTTGAATTACTATTATTTTCAACTGAGTTTGAATAAATAACCTGTCCGGCAACATTCATTACCTGCACATCAATTGGCTGATCAACAGCAGGAATATCCATATTGAAAATTCCAGTGCTTGGATTTGGATGCAAACGAATCTGATTGAGTTTGTTTTCGTTAACTGAAGCGGCTCCAGTACTCATTTTCAAAATCATGGATTGTCCGTTTTCAGAATATACACCTGTATTTGGCAACGAAGTATTAAAAGTTACCTCTGCTGGTAATTCAACTTTTTCGGCAGTATGATAAATCTTAAAAGTCATTTCCTGATTTTCGTCCATACCATCTTTTGCATTTGTTGTGAGGTCGTCACCATACGCTGCAAGAAGGATGTTACCGTTTTCGCCGTTATATTGGGTAAATCCGGCACAAACACCAGCAGCATCAAAAACACCAATGAAATCACCTTTTGTCAGATCAGCATAAGCTGAGGTACTAATTGAAATGAAGTGCACCGAACCTGATTGATTGTAACTCCATGGAGCATTTTCATAAACCGGAGGCTGCGCTTTGGTATAATCTGGTGAAACTGATCTTGAGCAGGTATATGTAGCCTGTCCCTGATTGACCATACCGACCAGATAACCTACTCCAGGTTCAAGGTTTTCTAAAGTGTACAAACCACCAGCCGGCCAGTAAACTTTTTGAGCATAGATATCAAATGCGTAAGTAAAATCATTTCCAAACTGTGAGAAGATGTCAACAGCGGGGACGGGCTGATCGCAAAGTACCGGAATGTAGCTAACCCCTTTTTTGGCAATGAATGATTTGTCAACCGGCATTTCACCTACAATTCCTAAGCATCCCGCTACATTCATTTTAATTTTATAGCCTTTTTTAACGTCCCAACCTGAAGTAAGCGTATTGATATTCTGAGAAGGCCAGTAGAAACCACCGTCACCTAATACAATACCAACTTTATTGTCGGCAACCAGGCTTGCAAAAACAGCTTCCATAGCAGGATTTTCAGGACTGTTATAGCTCGAAATTCCACTCCAGCCTTTAGGGATACAAATCACATGACCTTCTAAATTATCAGTAACAGTGATTTCGAATTCTACAACTGTCGAAAGTGCCGGCGATCCATCATCGGTAGCAATGAATTCGATAATATGCGTTCCCACATTTTCATTCTGACCAACAAGACTAAAATCAACTTCAGCAACATTTCCTGGTGTAACCGTTGCAGAGAATCCCGGGAGACCACCTGCATTAACTACTACATTTGTTGTTTGTCCAGCTTCGGGTGATTGGAACTGAACGCTCAGGCTGTAGGTGTCACCAACAAAAACCTGAGGTGCAACAGCAGGAAATCCAACAGGTACAGGTGCAATATTCTGAGCAGTTCCACCTGTAATCTCCAAAGGTAAATCAGCTAAACCATAAAAACAGCTTACACGATAATTATCGGTAGCTTTAATATAATACTCAATACCCTGGGCAGTCATTTGAACTCCCGGAATCGTAGCTTCATAAGTATCACCAAAAGTATGAGACATGCTCAGCATCGTATAAAACGGTGTACCACCAGCTATGCGATAATAGAGGCTTACTGATTGCAAAGATTCGGTTTCGTCGGTAACATCGGCACTTATCAGCACATCTGCGCCTACTGGTGCTTGCACAACAGGAGTATGCGTAATTTGTGGTGGAAGGTTGTCGATACCTAAAGAGTATGGATTATTTGCAGGATCAACTGAAGGGCTTGTGGTCGAAATCTGTCCGTCGGTTGCAGAGATATAAAAATCCAGCCCAGGGAATTCGGTAGCTGAGGCTTCGATTGAAGCACTCCAGGAGTCATTTAAACCCTTAACCATATTTACTGTCTGATAAGCTTCGTCTCCGGCCTTCCGCCAAAAAAGCGTTGCTGTTTGTACAAATGGCTCATCTTCATCAGAAATCAATGCAGAAATATTAACAGTTACACTCGTACTTATCGAGGTGCAGAACAAATCAATAGTGGCTGATGTTAACTCAATTACCGGTCCACTTCCCGAATTAATCGAAATCAGAGATAATCCGCCTGGAAATCCGTACGAATCATAATCTCCAAAACCATATACATAAAGTCCGGAAGGATAGGCCTCGTTATTACTGATATTGTAGGATGTATTAATATTGATTGGAAATGCTGCAGCTGAAAAACCCGTTGCACCAATAGTTGTAAAAGAAGCAGGATTCAATGGTGATCCATCAAGTCGCATCCCGTCAACGCCATCATCATCAACGGCAGAGGTAAAATAATTACCTACAAATCCTGATGCCGGAGTTGAAAAACTATAGCTGTCGAGGTACTGCTGGTATGGTGGAATTATCATCATAAAAGGGTCAGAAACAACACCATCCCAATCTGATGAGTTAGAAATCTGAACTACAAGTATTGGGTTAGAAGATTCAACAAATGACCTTGTACTAAGCATTGTTTCGTAGAAATCACCAAAATTCAAGGTTGCAACATTTACGCCATTGATAACAAGTTGTGTATTATCCTGTGAAGCAAGGAATCTCCATGTATCGCCACCGGTTCTGGTTTCCAGGGGGCGGGTAACAAAGGTTTTCCCCCATGTGGAAATTGGTGGAATTTGTTCGACAAGATGGTCGCATGCCGGTATGTTCTGTGGCACGCTGGCGCATGATGATCCACTAAATACTGCAACCGGTAAAGTGGAGGAGATAAAAGAACCAGTTTGATCTGCACTGTAGGCATTGCTCATTCTTCCACGAACAAGGTACGTTTGACCCTGGTTTAAGGTTACACTAAAAGGAACCCCAGCCGGATTTCCGTTCACTGTCTGATCACGGGGAGTAATTGTCACTACATTATTGTCATACGGACTAACAATCGAAAATTGTGGCGCAGTGGATTCAGAAGGCAAGAAACCACCCCAGGTTAGGATCGGATAAGTAACTACGAGGTATTGATTTCCTAAAATATCAACAGGCAATCCAAGAAAACCATCACTGCTTGCTCCACGCTGACTCATTCCATAAACAGTAATCTCCTTATCAGAGGTTACTTTAATGCCAAGATTGCCAACTGAGCCTGATGGGAACACTGCCGATGAGACCGGGATGTCAACTCGTGTAACCGTGTTGGCAACTACCGAAAAATTGGCCGAAAAGCCAAGTCCTGCAATTGATACATTACCGGTGGCATTCTCCACGCTGGTAATATCTAAAAACAAAAAATCGGCTCCATCATAATTTCTGGGAAACATCAGCCAGAACTCGGTGCCACGACTGTCGAGCACTGATTTTCCTGGCTCAAGTTTAACCAATTTATCCGGCATCGTAAGATTACTCCGGCCAATTTGTGGTTGATAGGTAGTATTAAGATGGTGTCTTTCGGTCTCAGATAAGGAGTTATCTGACCGGGTTGGGCTCTTTACCTCAGACTTTTGTCCAAAGCTGAGATTTCCTGCAAAAATGAAAAATGTTAAAAAAATGTAGATAAGTGATTTTGACATAATTAAATTGTTTTAGGTTATTAAAATTACTGAATTAATTGTGATTTAAATTTTGGTAAACATACAACCGTAAGAAATTGTGAGCAAATTTTATATATTAAAGTATGTAAATATTTGTTAATAATTTGTTAACGATATTGATTATCAATAATTTGATTATCAGTTATTTAAAAATAAAAATTTAACTTTCAGCAATCTGATAACTATGCTTATAAATCTTTTAATATATTGATTTTAAATAATTTATGATAATTGGGTGTAGATGGCATAATGATTACTGCTGCCACAAAAACAACTACACCACCCGCAGTAACTATGGCAGCCATGCTATAAATGGAAACGGTGAACTTATCGGCATCGCTTTCGACGGAAACTGGGAAGCCATGAGTGGCGACATCGCCTTCGAAACCGAGTTGCAGCGCACCATCAACGTTGATATCCGTTATGTACTTTTTATCATTGATAAATATGCCGGCGCCAAAAACCTGATTAACGAGTTGACGCTGGCTAAATAACTCAACCTGACTTTTTGGAAATTAAAAAGGCTGCCCGGATTTCCAGACAGCCTTTTCAATTTTTAAAATTTCAAGTTATTTCTTTATGATCTTTTCAATCTTATTGAATTCCTGACCCTCGAATTTCACGAAATAAACGCCACTTCGTAAAGCCGAAATATCGAGTTGATTTCGTAAGCTGGTCAAAATTTGTTTCAGGACTTCTTTACCCTGAGCATCGATTAATGTCATTTCTACGTCACGCGGTTTGCCGAGATCAATTAAAAGGAAATCATCTGCCGGGTTGGGATAAATCAAAACACCATAATCCGCCGACTCGTTGATTTGGGTTGTTCCGAGTTTAAAACTACCAATCGCCGAAAGACCGTTTGTTGTGAATAATCCATCCTGTTGAGGCCATACCTGATCGTAAGTAGCTTCTAGTTCACACTCTTTTGAAGTTGAAGCAACGAATATTCTGTAATAAAGGCTTTCACCTGCCACAAAACCATCCTTACCGGGCGTCGTTGGATCGTCGCCAAAGGCCGTGAGTGTGGTGTTTTCGCCTTCCCATTTTACCAACCCATAACATTGTCCCAACTGGTCGAAAACACCGAGGTAGTCGCCTGGTTTGATCAATAAAGGGTTAATGGACTTTTTGGCAATGCCGATAATATGACTTTGGGCTGTTCGCTCAAAAATATTCCACGGACTGGTATTTATCAGTTCTTCCATCATTTTGAAGTTGGTGGAATTTGTTCCCGGTGCCATTGATCCAGGTAAACAAGCAGGATAGGTAACAGTGGCCGGTGCGTCCATGAATACAAAATAGGCTTTGCCGTAATGCAAATTGCCGATTGTATTAATGTTAAATGCAGGCCAGTAAATTTGCCATCCGGCAACTTCTTTCACAATCACAACGCCTGTTCCGGCAAACAATGACGCAACATTCGCATCACATTCACTAAGCACGGGAATCAGGTTCCAGCCCTGGCTGAGTTGCAATGTCCGGCTTGTTGAAGTGGTTCCCAGGATGGTAAGACTGATCTGGTTTGCAACCTTGATCGCATACCCATCGTGGATATTCCAGTTGCCAATTGTATTGATATTCTCGCCGGGCCAGTAAACTTCGGTAAGCGACTGCAGGATGATCAGGTCATTGACCACCTCCTCAAAAATATCCTCCATAGCGGGAGTCACCGGATCCACAAAAGTGGACACTCCAGACCAGCCTGCCGGGATTACAATCTGGTGGCAGTTTTTGATGGTAAGAGTTATCTGGCTGCTTACGGAAGTAACGCACGGACTCATAGGCTGGGCAGTAAGTGTAAGGATCACACTGCCGGCCAGGATATCGTTTTCGCCTGGCAGATAAGTGGCAGTCAGCGAGTTGGGATTATCAAAAATTCCATCACCGCTGCTCATCCAGGTATGACTCTGCGCATTGGTTACATTTCCTGCCAGTGTAAAACCACTGGTATGACAAACTGTGCCATCAACCCCGGCATTTGCTTCGGGCAGCGAAATCACCGAAACGGTTGTGGCTGCACATGACCCGGGTATTGCACATCCTGATTCTCCACGCACAAAATAGGTGGTGGTTACCTCAGGAGATACCATTATTGAGTGACCTGTTCCCACCGGAATCGTACCGCACTCATCAGCATACCAAACCCATTCCAGCGCATCATTTAAGTTGCCGGATACGATTTCGAGGGTTGTACCAGTGCCAGAGCAAATGCTAACATTGGGCGTAATAACCGGAATGTCAGGCTGAATGCATGGCTCAACACCCAATCCAACGCACGAAACAGTAGTGAAGACATTGACATTTGTATAGTTGGGGACAGTAGTTGCATGAACCGTGATGCTGGCATCACATTTCAGGATTCTTACCTGACCAAAGTAATCGGAAAGCTCCGGATCATCCAGGGTTACAGTGTAAGTGAAATTTGATCCACCACTTTGGCTGATAGCCCAATATCGCGGTAATGCCGTTACATTCGACGGAACGCCGGAAAGAACATTTCCTATCAGCTGAACCTCCACCATACTTGTCCCCGTAAGGGTAAGATAAGTAAAGGTCATCGGGCGATACAGGTTTTGGTTGCCAACAGGGAAGAACCTTGCTCCGACTGTACCAAATCCTCTTGTCAGTCTTCCATTGATATAAGCTGTTGCCGATCCACCAATAATTTCTGTTGCCGGATTCAATGTTATCGAATAATTATCGGTTGTGATGATACCAAGTGTAAGCATTAACTGGTAATAAACCGTAACATTCACATACAGCACAATGCCAAAGGTATTATTAACATGGAAACCGTAAAATACTGCCGGAATCGCACCTCCGATGGTCTGGACTGTATTGCCCACAAATACGATGACGGAGGTATTATAAACAAATGTACCATTCACTATCCAGTTACCATAAACATAATGGGTAAACGAGGAAGCATCGAAATAGTGAGAAATGGTTACATTTCCATAGATCGTCAGCGAACCGGAGGCTACTACCTGAGCTGTTCCTTCAAACACTACATGGTAAAAGTCGCTTGAAATCACGAATATGTTCCCATCGCCAACAAACCGTATGGTTGAAGTACCATAGTCATACACCCCATTGTTTGTCCAATTTCCATAAACATAATGTACGAACGAACCACCGTTAAAATGATTTTCGATCAGCACATTACCATAAATGGTGAGGGAACCGGTTGCGGTAACGTTACCGGTGCAGGCAAATACCAAATGGTAGAATGAACTTGCGCCTACCAGTATGTTGCCGTTCCCGGCAAACCGGATGATAGAGGTTCCATATACAAATGTTCCGTTGTTGATCCAGTTACCATAAACATAATGTACAAACGCTCCTGCATCGAAATAATAATTGATGGTGATGTTACCATAAATGGTTAGACTTCCGGTGGCTGTGATGGTTCCGGTTCCGTCAAATACCACATGATAAAAATTGCCTGAGCCCAGCAGCCGGTTCAAACCTCCGACAAAATGGATGGTGGAAGTACCATAAATAAATGTTCCGGTTACAACCCAGTTGCCATGGATATAATGGGCAAATGAAGCCGCATCAAATTGATGGCTTATTGTAACGTCACCATAGAATGTTATGGAACCTGTAGCGGTAATCGATCCACTGCCGGCAAAGATCACATGGTAGAAATTCCCGGCGCTTACCAATATGTTTTGGGAACCAAGAAAATGGATAGTGGATGTTCCATACACAAATACTCCGTTATTGATCCAGTTTCCGTAAACAAAATGGGTGAAGCTACCTGCATTAAAGTAATTGTTGATGGTAACATTGCCATAAATGGTAATTGAACCAGAGGCACTGATCAATCCGGTACCTCCAAAAATCACATGATAGAAGTTAGTAATTCCAATCGTTTTGTTGATATCTCCAATAAAATGAATTGTGGAGGTGCCATGCACGAATGTACCGATGTTCGTCCAGTTGCCATAAATATAATGGTCAAACGAGCCTGCATTAAAATGGTTGTGAATAGCCACATTACCATAAATGGTCAACGAGCCGGTTGCTGTGATGGTCCCGGAGCCTCCAAACACTACATGGTAGAAATTCGTAACGTTGATGTAAATGTTCAGCGAACCTATAAATTCGATGGTAGAGGTTCCATAGATGAAGGTACCATTATTGGTCCAGTTACCTTGCACATAATGGGTGTAGTAGCCGGCATCGAATGTACCGTTGATGGTAATGTCGCCCTCAATGGTAAGTGATCCGGCTGCTTCGAATGTGCCGGTTCCGGCAAAGATTACATTGTAGAATGTTGTTTCGCTTAAGGTTACAGTGCCGGTACTCACATAGCTGATGGTTGATGTTCCGGGTATAAATGTTCCGGTGTTTGTCCAGTTTCCATACACATTGTGGATATAGGATCCGGCATTGAAGTTTCCGCTGATCGTAACATTACCATAAGTTGTCAGAGGCCCTGACGCAACAATATTATTTCCGCTGAAGACAACATTGTAAAAAGCTCCTGCACCGACAATAATATTTGCGGAACCTGTAAAATTAATGGTAGAATTTGCGTAAACAAAAGTTCCGTTGTTTACCCAGTTTCCATAAACATAATGCGTAAATGAACCAGCATTGAAGTAGTTGTTGATCGTTACATTTCCAAAAATATTGAGCGACCCGTTGGCTGTTATCGTACCTGTCCCACCGAATACAATGTTGTAAAAGTTGCTGACGCTGATATAAATATTTGTATTTCCAACAAAATAAACTGTTGCAGTGCCTGGAACAAACGTACCCTGATTAAGCCAGTTGCCGGATAGGGTGAGGTTGTATCCGCCACAGTCGAACACACCGGCAGCAATATTAATATTACCGCTGATGACAAGATGTACCGACAACGTTACAGTAAAACCAACTGTGTTGAAGGTAACATCAGCCGGAATATTCTGACCAATCGCATCACCAGTTACCTGGTTTGTAGTTCCGATGTATTGATAACTGGCACCCGAAGCATAAGTGCGGATTCCGGTTACCTGAATATTTCCCGCCATGGTGCTTATATTGATACCCTGTGAAGAACCCACCTGCATCATAGCCCCCGGAGCCAGGTAAAAACCGCCCGAGCCATTGATAAGAGCTGTGGAATTCATGACAATTGTTCCATACACGTTAATGATGTTGTTCACAGTAATTGTCAGCGTAAAATTCTGTTGCACAACGAGCGTTCCACCCTGCGCTACCTCAACATTGGCGTAGGTGATATTTGAAGCTATGGTAATGTTGTGCCCGTTGCGAATGGTTACAAGTGCTCCGGGGCAGGTTGATTGGGTTTGTCCCGGATATTCTGTGGTTGCAGTCCATGTTAAACCATTGAACACTTCCCAAATAGACGGGTCGGTCCAAGTTCCAGTTGCTATTGAGCGGTACTGGCTGGAAGCTTCAATGCCGATTTGAACAACATTCGATTCGGCTGCGCCGTCCCATGTTTCTTCACAGCTTACCTTAGCCAAACGTTTGAACCAGAGCTGTACGCTAACGGAGTTATTATACCAGTATGTATCGCCTGTTGCACCGCCAATATCGAAAAATTGAACACCGTTCTGCGAAATCTGCCATTTATACTGCAGATCACCCGTGTATTCGCTGGCTGGTAAAAGGCTGGTAAAAGGCTCAGGAACCGATCCCCCACAAATTACCTGTGAAGCTGCGATTGTTCCTCCATTTGCAGGGTTAACGCATGGCTCGCCTTCGAGTGTTGTAAATGATACAGGTCCGGCCCAGGCGCTGAAATCATTTCCACCACAATACGACTTTACATAAACATCATAGCCTGTGGCAGATGCCAAACCCATGATGGAATATGAGGTCTGGGTGATATTATTGATCAGTGTTCCGTTGCCCTGAGCAAATCCCTGTGGGCCATATTCCAGGCTCCAGTTATTTTCCATATTGGCAGGTGTCCACTGCATGGCTGCCGAATTTGATGTGATATTTCCGGCTGTCAGATTCGAGGGTGGAGAACAAGAATACACGTAAACCGGTTTAACAATGGTATCGGAACATCCTTCCTGTGAAACCAGGATCAACCTGACATTATAAACCCCGGGAGACGGATAAGTATGGCTGAAACCCTGTTTAACTGTGTAATCGGTAATGCCATCGCCATTTACATCCCAGAAATACTGGGTTTGGAGGTCGGTAAATTCCGACAGATCAACAAACGTGGTGGGCAAGCCAATCCATACGGCATTGGCAGCAAAATTGGGCTTTGGTGTACGGCAAAAAACATCAGGCAGTGTTTGGCTCCATCGTCCGTTTTCATCGCGTGTACGCACAAAAAACATGTGGTTGCCCATGATGAGCTGGGTTTCATCAATTTCGAAGGTAATGTCGGTAAGATGCGGTGAGGGTACTGGTATGGGTATGTTTGTTCCCTGACCAAAACCGGGGTCGCTGTCCACAAAATATTCGGCATAAACGATGTCCGGAAGCATGTCTGAAAATTGTTGTTTGTAAAACACCCGCATGTTTGTCAGGCTCCAACGGCCGGTAGCATCCAGGGTTCTGACAAATAGCTTGTTGATTCCGGGGTCGAGATTGGTTATGTCGATAACCACCGCCAGTTCCTGGTT
>CAJATL010000345.1 GCA_903944895.1 uncultured Bacteroidota bacterium | reverse complement strand
TTTATTTGTTTCTTCATTGCCAATTATCGGCAAAGTTGCAGCATCACTCATTTTCACTTTGTAACCAGACTGACCGCGCCAGTCTCCAATCGTGTTGACAGGTCCGGCAGGATAATATATTCCGGACATGGTTTGGGCGATGATAAAATCAGGCAAAACAGGTGCAAAAACATCCTCAATGGAATTGTTCACCGGCATAATATAGCTCGAAAGGCTGCTCCAACCAGCCGGCAGAGGGATACTGTGGGTAATGAGCTGATCTCCCCAGAAGACCCGGCCATAAGAATCTTTTTCGAACAGGGTGCCGGCAAAACCACCAAATGCATCTTGAAAAGTAACCATTCCCTGATCAGCGGATTTCACCACATTATAGTTACCTCCCCAGTAATTGGGTGGAAAATAGGCATCTTGAATGGTGATATTCTGTCCATTGTTGATGATTAGCAAAGTGCCGCCTATTATTCCATTCTGAAAGGTTGATTTCTGGAAAGCGTGCACTGGATTGATGGTTGCACCATCTTTAATATGTACACCCATCTCGCCCATGCGTTCAAAAACAGCATGGTGAGCACCGATGGTTCCTCCGGAATTCACATCAAAACCAAAATAGCCCGATGAGGTGATTGTTGCCGGCAGGAGACTGCTGCCAAGCACATTCAACTGACCTCCATTATTCACCGACAGGGTGCGGTTGTTTCCCATGCTGAGTGTAGCCCCTGCGTTGAGGTTTATCTCGCCGGCATTTATGTTGAGGTTACCATCAATATAAAGTGTTGTTCCCTGGGTTACGGTCATGTTGGTTTCCGACCGCATCACCTGTGCAATGGTCATCCCTGAAATGAAGCAGGATATGATAAAAAGGATAATGTATTTCATGTTGTTGCTATTATAGATAAATAAATAAATTATTCTGCATTGATGCCTTTGTATTCGACCGGATCATAAAAAACACCTTCCTCTTCTTCAGTCCTGTTTGGCACTGGATGGTGATTGACATTGACCAATTCAGGAAAAATTGTTTCCAGTTCCTGAGCAATAATTCCAAATTGCGGCCCATCAGCTATATTCATAAAACTGAACTCGAGCGAATTAACCCCAAAATGTCCGGCTTCAATTGATATACCGGGACCATATCCATTACCTGGAATACAATTGATCCTCCTTCAATATTCCTGTAACACAGATAGTCAAATAGTCTATTAATCCCTCAAACAACGAACCGACAAACCATAACCCTTAGGGGCGTTGATAAGGTATACGGTCACGGTGGTATAGCCCAGGCCCCAGATACTGGAGATTGTTGCCGAGCTCTCAGTAGAACTCCAGAAGTAGCCGCTGCCTTCTGCGTTGTCGAATGCCCCGTTGGGATTGCGATAACCACCCGGAAGGCCTGAAAAACCGGTCGAATTTGTGGCAGCAGTATTTGGGGCACTCCATAGCGGAGAAGTTGCCTTAAGCTTACCACCTGCAACACTTGTTCCTCCAAGCATGTTAGTAAAAGCGGTCCACTCATCATCTGTTGGAGCTCTCCAGCCTTCGGGGCACACACCGCGTGAATCAGTCAAGGCATACCAGTTATACATTGTACCATAAATGGCGTTGGCCGCTTGATTATTATCATACCAGCACCAGGCGCCTGTTGTAAGCGCTCCCCAGGTAGCGTTACCGGTAACATTGGGTATAGGATCGCCATTGCGGTATTTTGTCACCCGAAGGTTTTCGGCCATCCATACCTGGTTGCCTAAGCTAATGATTGGGTAAGCGTTGCCATCAATGTCAATACAGCTCAAGGGCACATTACCGGTTGGCGGCTGCCAGGAGGCATTTCCATTGTCATCGGAGGTTAAAACATTGCCAAGACCCGGATCGCCACCTTGTATGCGGATAGCACCGGTAATGTTTACATCGCCGTTAAAAAAGCCAGCCCACAACGTACTGGTTGCATCCTTAAATGCCAAAGCGCCAAATGCATTACCCGAATAATGACTGCCAATTACTGCCGCAGAGTTTGCAAAATCAAGGTAGCCATACCCTGCCACAGCGGATGAAAAACTATTTCCCCAATCTGAAAATCCCTTGATGGCAGCATCTACTCCGTTTTCACTCCAGGAAGTCCCTCCGTTTTCAGCAATGCCGGGAAAACCTGATCTGACTGCATAAATATTTGCATAGCTGGCTCCAAAATTACCTGTTGGACGCTGTAAAAATAGCTGGTTGTCAGATAGTGGGAACGCGCCTATTCCAAGACCAGTTCCGTTGTTTTGCAAAAAACCGTCTGCAACCCATCCGGTTCCGTCGTGCCTTAGTGTTTGCATAATGTCGCCCGGGGGGATGGCAATCGGCATCTCCCAGGTCGCATTTCCATCATCATCCGAGGTCAGCACTTTGCCCGCCCCCGGCGCTCCGCCTCTGATGCGCAACTGCCCGTTTACATCGAGCTTTTGAGATGGATCGTTTGCACCCAGACCAAGGTTTCCGTTGATACGGTAAACATCATCACCCGATTGCTGCCAGATTCCATCGCTGCCTGCAATTCTCTGCCAGGCAGGCGAATCGGAAGTTCCTGCGTTAAAATAAAAGCCCGGCTCATAATCAGTTTGGTAGATAAGCAAACCAGTTGCAGGAATGCTGATGGCATCACGTTGTGCCTGCGTCATGCGTGGTATCAGCATGCCTTTTTCGGTGGATTCCACATCGAGCATGGCAGAGGGGTCGGGAGGCGTACCAAATTCGTTTACAGCAACACCCTGACCAATCCCACTTTTGCAGAAGAAGAAAAGTGAGGATAAAAAAACCAGAATAAAAACCTGGTGATTGAAAGTTAATTTATTGATATTCATTGTATTAATGTGTTAATTTGTTTATTTTGTAAAACCCCGGATGATTACAAAATCTTCCAGGGTTTTCATTTAAAAACTGAAAGTCAATTTTGTTAAAGCGATAGTATCACTCAAAGCGATGCTATCGTTAATGAGGTGATCTACTTCTTCACCACCCGCTTCACCACCGTTCCTTTCTCGCCGGTAAGTTTAACCTGATAAACTCCGGGTTGAAGGCCGGATAAGTCAATACTCAGTGTGCTTTGGCCATCGTTGACAATAGTCTTGATCATCGTTCCCAATGAACCGATCAGATCAATTTGAGTAAAATTACTTATTCCGGTTATCCAAACCTGTCCGCCGGTCGGATTGGGATAAACGCTGATGCCGGCTGCAAGCTCATTGTTGACGCCCGTTGCAGAGAGGTTCAGTATTTTAATGGCCGACAATCCCTCGCCGGTGAAATAGCCTGTTTGTGGCAGTTGCAGGTTGTATTCCACTTCCAGATCGAAGGTTTCGCCGGTGGCTGGCCGGTAAACCTTGTAGGACATAAATTCCATTTCATCAAAGCCATCTTTGTAAGAAGTATAGGGATCGTCAGAAAAAGCGGTAAGTATTAAATTGGTTTCAATTTCGGTCATTTCAGTCACCCCGAAACAAACTCCCTGCGGTGAGAAAACACCGAGCAAATCACCCGGCTTCAGAATGTCCATACCATCGGCTTCAATGGCAATGAGATGCGATGAAGGCGATACACTCACATCATTCCATGGAGTTGACGGGAACTTCACTTCGGGATAGCTACCAGACCAGTCATCTTTGGAATATAGAGGGAAGTTGACCGAACCCGATGAACCCATTAATGCATAGTAGGCTCTTCCCGGCAAAAGGTGACCTAACGTATTGATACCATAAGCCGGCCAGTAAACACCAGTACCGGCGACATCCTTTGCAATAATCAGGCTGGTACCTGAAAACAATGTTACCGGATCAACAGGAGTATTGTGAATTACCGGCACTAAATTCCAACCTCCGGACATATCGTAGCTTTTATCCAATTCGGTATTTCCCGGGAAAGGAATTGTTGCTGCGCTGTTCATTTTAACCTTGTATGCCGACTGGCTTAACCAGTCCCCAATAGTATTTACCGGAATAGTAGGTTCGTAAAATCCGGTCATGGTCTGCATGATGACGAGATTTCCGGCAAGCGGCGAAATCAGAGTTGGTAAGTCATGTTCTGATGGCATCACAAAACTCGACAAACCACTCCATCCAGCAGGAATTGTAAGCGTCTGTGTCATTGCCGGACCCACCCAGTCAACAATATTAAACGGGTCATCTTCATATGCCGGTCCGGCAAATCCGCCGGAGGCGTTGACAAAGGTAACATGGCCGGAATCTTCACTCTTCTTCACGTTTGATCCGCTGCCCCAGGCATTTTCGGGGAAAACGGTTCCGGTACAAACCAGGTCCTGATCGTTGTTGATGTAGAGAAGCGGCTCGTCGGCAAGTCCTTCACGAAAAGTGCAATAATTGAATGCTTTTTCAGGATCAATCCAGGTTCCGTTATCAATGCTGATACCATTTATGTCCATGTATTCAAAAATGGTATGTTCGGCAGAAAATTTACCATAAGGTAGTACCTGAAAGAGATAATTGTTGGCTGAGGCTTTTGTAACTAACACTTCCTGGCCAGGTGTTCCTTTTGAGATAAAAGTTCCCAAAGGATTAACATTAAGCAACTGGCCAAGTCTGAGTTCCGTCTGAGGTTCCAGTTCGAGCGTTCCGCCATTGTCAATAAGTATAGCCCCCGAGTAGGGCGGTGCGGTGCAGATAAGATCATTCCCCGAAATTCCAGTATTTAATTTTCCTGCATTAATGTTCAAAGTACTTTGAAACTTCACATTTCCGGCCATCACCACCTCATTTGCCCGGGTTCGGTTGATTGTTTTGCCATTACGATTTTTGAAAGTTAGTGGCAGATCATCGAAATCGCCTGATTTATTAATGGTGAGATGGTGAAAATTACCAGCCGTGGTTTTAATTACTGAAGAAAGGCCTCCATAAAGTTCAACATCTCCTCCCCAGGGTGCAAAATTGGGATTTTCGATAACAAAACTTCCGGTAGTCCTGATATAGCCTCCACTTATCCAGGTACTTAAATAATGAGTTGGTGAATTATAAACAAAAACACCCACATCTTTAAAGTCCAAAATACCTCCTGGCATTTGCAGATTTACAGGCCCTCCGTAGGTCCACCAGCTATCATCAACACCACCAAAAATATTCATTTCACCATCTTCGAGCAGAATTTCTGCATTCAAATCAACAAATTGCAAAGCATCCTGGTGAAGATTACAAACAGCATCAGCTCCCGAAATTTTGAAACTTCCAAAAATCCCGTTATTCACGAGGTCGTTGGCTGTAAAAGTTCCCCCCAAAACTTCGAGTACTCCTCCCATGAGAAAGTGATTTACCGTCACTTCGGCAATGTTTTCAGGTTCCAGGCGAAGGTTTCCTATGGATAAATCTAAAGTACCGTTAACATTAAAGTAATTCGCATTAATGGTATTCAGGTTGTTTGCCAGAAAATTATTTTCAATATTTACCCTACTGTAAAATTTAAGTTCTCCACCGGTTTTGTCATTTTCGAGATTATAAAATGTGTTGTGACCAACAACTGTCTGATTTGTATTTCCATTAAAAGTCACTTTATTTAGATTAGGAATAAAACCTTCGAAATTGGGATAGGTAATATTCCAGTCACCCTCGATATAAATGTCTGATTCATGCGAATGTAATTGCCCAAAGGCAATGTTCAGGTTTTTTTTAATGTAAAGCGGAGCGGGCTGAATCAGATGGATCTCATAGATCATTAATTCGCCTGCAATATTGAGATTATAAAAATAATTGCCGTTGTAGCAATTCATTTCATTATAGTAATTTCTTGCGGCGAATTCTACTGTACCTCCTGTAGGTTGAAAAATATTTGGAGTTGTGGCATTGAAATTTCTGCCGGTTTTAATTACTCCTCCGCTCACATTTTTAGGCATGCCATTTAATCGAAGGCTGCTGTTCTCAAATTCCATAATACCATCGGTCATGATGAGGTTACCAGAAAAAACATTCCAGGCATCCGGCTGAACCAGAACCGAACGGAAGTAGCCGTTTGCTATTGAAACAGTACTGGTAACAGCAGTGTTGAATATCCCATAAGCCACCAGTTCTCCGTCACCCATATTCAGGTTTCCGTTAATATTGACATCGCTGTAAAAAGCCAGGTAGCCACCCCTGTTCTCCGGATTTCCTGATCGTGACTCTTCTACTGGTGCATTGGCTGCAAATGATGCAAAGGTTAGATAAACTGTACTGGTGGGTGTATCAAAATAATCGGAGAAAACAGTTAAACTTTGATCCTGCAAATAAAACGAATTGGAAGCTTTAACAGTAAGGTTTCCCATTAAAATAACCGGTTGTGTTGACCAATTCGAAATATAGGCCGCATGTCCGGGATTTTTATCAATTGAAACCGAGCCATAACGTGCGCTGAGTTCACGGTTGTCGGGGCCACCCCCACTGGAGCCTTTAAACGACACCATGACTGTTTCGGGCAGCAAAAAATCGCACCCCTCTTCAGTGGTCAGCCAACCGTAAGCGTTCAGATTTCCTTGAGTAATATTGGCTACAGAACCATTTTTAAATGCCAGATCATGGAAAGAGGATGTGCCTGCATTGAGAATATCCAAAGCATTTGTCATTTTCAGCGTTCCATAAACAGTGCAATCCATACCAACATTTAGTGTGCGGCCATTCAAAGTCAATGTACCCGCTTGAAGAACAACATTGCCATTAACAGTGACATTTGAACTTAACGAAATATTATTCGCACGCGACCCATCCGTTATTACCGATCCATCATGCAGGTCAACATTAGGATGGGATTCAATGCCACCTTCATCGCTTGTTGCTGATTTGTTAATCTTTATATTGGGTAAACTGTTTGAAGCGCCGCAAATAATGAACCGGTCGGAGCTTCCATAAAACTCAAAGGTTCCATTGGTTGGTGCAAAGCCTGTTCTGGAGGCATTTATCCCTCCCGTGGTGCGGATTACAGCATCTGATGTAAGGTTCATGGTTAGACTGGAACCTGAGGTTTGCACGGTGATTCCTGAATTTTTAAAATCGAGCACACCACCAGACATATCAAGCGTTGTATTACCTATAAATGCCCACCAGCTATCTCCGTTTCCACCATAAATATTAATGTTTCCACCACCGTTAAATTTCAGGTGGCCATTTATGTCAACCCATTGACCAGCATCCTGGTAAAGGTTGATTACTGCACCCGGATTCACCCAAAATCGTCCAAAAAGCCCCTGTTGGGCAAGGTCGAGCGCTGTAAAAGTTGCCCCTGGATAAAGTTCAATTCCTCCCGAAATCCAGTTGTAAACATTACAGGTTACTGTGGTACCACTGTTGTAAAAAAACAAAACATCGTTCATGGCGGTTTGCAAAACATTAAAATTCTCGTTGGTTGTGATAAACTGATAACCGCCACTATTGAAAATTACTTTGGCATTACCCGGCTCAAAACCAGTCGGAAAAGCGGCATTTGCCCAGTCTCCGGTAATTTTGATATCATAGCTTGCAGTATGGGCTGCCGAATTATAGGCGCTTAATTTACCACTGTTTATGTTAAGAGAACCATTAATGGTAAGCGCAGCATTAGCCAGGTAAACAGTGTTCATGGGTTTATTGATGGTAAGATTTCCCAGTGTGAGCAACGAGGTGGTT
This sequence comes from uncultured Bacteroidota bacterium, assembly GCA_903944895.1. GTDB lineage: Bacteria > Bacteroidota > Bacteroidia > Bacteroidales > 4484-276 > CAJATL01. Next base: position 11,677 of record CAJATL010000345.1, on the reverse strand, counting down.
TCGTGTTGAATAAACTGATCTCCCGCACCTTTCATTATCAATGTCGAATTTGAAAGATTAATGTCATAACCCGGGAGGTTTGTGAAACGTAAGTTTCCGCCACAATATATAGCTCCTCCGGTAATTTCGCTTTTACTCTTTTCGGTAAACCGGATGCCACCCGTTACCTTTACTATACCACCTGGCAAAAGACGGAGTGTACCATCTTCGAAAGGTGATCCCATCGAACCAAAGTAAAAAGCATCATTTTCATTAGATGTAATTGTGAGGATTCGGCCGTCAGGAATCTCCAGTTTACCACCAAAAATCTGGACTGTCCCACTGCAAGTGACATTGTTTTGAAGAACCAATCTTGAAGTTGTGCTTTTATAGCTTTTGATATTTGTATAAATGTCGTTTTGGTTGTCGTCCCACCACAATGCATCAATGGTATTAACAAAGCTCAAAACTGCAGCGGGACTGGTCATATTGTATTGTCCGAAACCGGCATCAAAATCTCCTGAAACCGATAATGATCCGCTACTATGGGTAAGTGTAGCACCAGTATCAAGGAAAAGATTCAGGCAATACGCATAATTGTTGATGATAGGCTGCGGCACACCTGCTGGAATATAAACTGAAGTGCTGCTTGTGGGTACTGACCCAAGAGACCAGTTTGCAGGTGTATGCCAGTCATTGCTATATGTCCCGTTCCAGGAATTAATTGTTGAGGCTGAAGTAAGAATAATTGAATAATCCTCAACTTCACCATGCGCTGTTGTTCCGCATGGCGAAACTGCACCTGTCCAGGTAATCCTGACGCGCATGGTTACCTGGCCAGTGGTAGTGCCGGCAGGTGGCGCGAAACTGGCTGCGTATGGGCCTAAGCCGGGAGTTCCGGAAACTGTGATGGTTTCGTTGGCATCACTGAAATCGCTGTCCCGGTTCCAATCCACTAAGATGCCGCATTGGTCGCCTGCGAAAGGCGCACCGTTGGTGACAGCAACCCACAGAATCCCATTGATGGGAAGAACTGTTTGCCGGGTGGCCGTATAATTTGCATAGCCGGAACAAGCAGTTGTGTTATTAATACTTCCGGCCTGAAACCGGCTGATATGTTCCGAACAACCTCCGGATGCAACACAATAGGCCAGGGGTGAAAGTTCATTGCCATTAATTATTGTGTCGTTTTGGGATTGGCCGGTTTCGAAAAGCATTTTTTCTGGTAACGTTTGTTCGTTAATCCAGCGCGGCTTTTCTCGATTTTCGATGTGCTGACCAAACCCGGCATTTGAAATAACCAATTGAATAATCAGGAAAGCTATTGAAAGTAATTTTTTTCTCATAACGCATTGTTTTTTAGTGATTAACCTGCATTTTTAAAATTAAGTTTCCAAAAATAAAGTAATTATAAAACAGAAATACATATTTTGACATATGAATAATACTGAATTTCAGAAAAAAAATTAAAATATGTAAATTATTTGTTAAAATATTCAAATTTAGATGATTAACCAACAAGCAAAGGGGTATTTCCGGCAATTACAGGCTGACCTTTGTTGGTTTTTCGAAATAGAAAAGGCTGCCCCACAGCGAGACAGCCTTTCATAATTATTAACCCACTTAAAGGTCATTTAAAATTTCTGTTGCGTTAACTACAATCCTTTCACCACTTTTCGTGTAACCACTCCCTGTGAAGTTCTTACCTGAACCTGGTAAAAACCTGCAGGCAAAGCCGAAAGATCGAGTACCTGGTTGCCATCGGCGTTTGGATTCATACGCATCACAATGGAACCATCAGAAGCCATTACCAGAATTTGTTCAATCCCGTTAATTCCACCAATGGTTACTTTACTGGTTGTTGGATTTGGATAAATGTACAATCCTTTGGCAAAGTTTTCGGTAAGGCCGGTGTTTAGAATCGAAAGACCTTTGATGGCTGAAATGCCTTCAGTTGCAAAAAGACCGTCGTTATTGGGCATTTCGCTGCTGTAAACAACTTCCAGATTAAACTCTTCACCAGTTGAAGGTCTGAATAATTTGAAAATCATCGGCTGGCCGTCGGTAAAACCATCTGCTTCGCTGGTAAACTGGTCATCAGCGAAGGCATACAATGATTGATTTTCGGTGATATTTCCGATCACGGCATTTCCAATACACAAACCGTTTGTGGTAAACGCGCCAATAATGTCACCGCCGGTCAAATTAGTCATCGCTTGTGCTTCGATGCCCAAAATATGACTTGCTGCATTGCGATGGATTTCGTTCCATGGTGTGGCCAACTCTCTGATTGGTTCATCATGAATGAAGCCATTGTCGGCAGCATTGGCCGGGAAAGTAACCGAACCAGCGGCGGTCATTCTTACATAGTAAGCTTTTCCGGGCGTTAGCTGATTGAGGGTATAAATTCCGAAGGCAGGCCAGTAAACCTTGCTACCGGCAATTTCCTTGATAATGCCAAGATTAGCCCCAAGTCCGCTCACCAAAGTTGAAGTTGTGACGTTGGTGTTGCAGATTACCGGCATTAGATTCCAACCGTTTCCAAGCGCAAAAGTTTTATTTGTTTCTAACGGTCCAATGATTGGAAGCGTTGAAGCAGCGCTCATTTTTATCGAATATGCCGACTGGCTTGCCCAAACTCCAATTGTATTTATCCCACCCGATGGATAATAAACGCCGGACAAATTCTGAAGGATATTAAAGTTGGCTGCAACCGGTGTAAAGAGCGCCGGAAGGTTTGTTACCGAAGGCATGATATAGCTCGAAAGCCCTTGCCAGCCATCGCTCAGAGCAACAGAGTGTGTCGGGTAAGATGCCTGCGTAACTGTAACTGTTGTTGCAGGTGATCCACCGGTTGCCGTTACTGTGATGTTTCCAACCCGGGGACTTCCGATGGCGTTTTCATTATAAGTTACGGTTAAGGTACCGTTTCCGCTTCCTGATAAAGGCAAAACACTCAGCCACGAAACAGCTTCGGACACAGTCCAGCCAGTATTTGAAGTAAGGGTGAAAGTTGTGGTCGAAGCTGGCGGGGTTACATCACGGTTGGCTGGTAAAACCGAAAGTGTTGCTCCGGCGCCGGCTTGATTAACGGTTACCATAACATTTGGAAGACCTGTTGATGAAATAGTGATTTGCCCTGACCGTGCCGTAACAGAGGAATTTTGTTCGTAAGTAACAGTAATGGTATTATTTCCTGTCCCTCCCGATGGAGCTATTGTAAACCAGGCAGTGGATTCGCTTGCCGTCCAGATTGTATTGCTTGTAACACCAAAGGTGGTGGTTCCGGCTGGAGCAGTTACATTTTGCGATGCTGGCAACACCGATAATGTTGCACCAGCCTGGGTAACTGTAACTGTTTGAGTGGGTGTTCCTCCTGTGGCAGTTAATACAATATTTGCCGATCGGGCTGCGGTGGTTGTATTCTGATCATAAGTTACCGTAATGGTTCCATTACCAGTTCCTGACGCCGGGGCTACGCTCAACCAGGTTGCGCTTTCGCTTACTGTCCAGCCAGTGTTGGAGGTGACACCAAAGGTTGTGGTTCCTGCGGGTGGAATAACATCACGGTTAGATGGTGTTACTGTTAAAGTTGGAGTTACTCCGGCCTGATTTACTGTAACCACAACATTGGTTAACCCGGTTGACGAAACTGTAATTTGACCTGATCGTGTCGTTAAGGAAGCATTTTGGTCGTAAGTTACTGTTAAAGTTCCATTTCCGCTTCCACTCATTGGTAAAACAGTGAACCAGCTTACACTTTCAGCTACCGTCCAGGCAGTGTTTGAAGTAACATTGAAAGTGGTGGTTCCGGCGGCTGCGGTAACATTTTGGGTTGCCGGAAGCACGGAAAGTGTGGCGCCAGCCTGGACGACAGTTACGATAACATCGGCAACACCTGCACCCGAAATGGTAATATTTGCCGAACGGCTGCTTGCTGAAGTATTCTGATCGAAAGTAACCGTGATTGTTGCATTGTTGCTACCAGATGCAGTATTTACCGAGAACCATGTCGAACTTTCGGAAACCGTCCATGCAAGGTTTGAAGTGATATTGAAAGTTGTAGTGCCTGCCGGTGGATTAACATTTAGCGTAAGCGGAGATGCTGAAAGTTGAGGAACAAACCAGTCAACCCTGTTGTAAATGTCGTTCTCGAACGCCGAACCTGAAAAAGCACCACTGAAATCTTTGAAAGTAATACGGCCTGCATTTGTTGCCTTTGTTACGTTTGAAGCGCCACCCCATACATTTGCAGGGAAAATGGCTCCAGTACAGGTAAGATCCTGGGTGCTGTTCATAGTAAACAAAGTATTTCCCGCAAGCCCCTGACGGAAAGTGCACGAATTAAAGGCTTGTGCAGGATCAACCACTGCACCGCTGGCAATGTTAATGCCTGTTGCTCCCATATATTCAAAAATGGTGTTGCTTGCACCAATATTCCCGCCAGATTGTACTAAGAAAGAATACTTATCAACCGCTGCACGTGTAATAACAGCCTCGGTTCCAACAATACCGGTTGAGGTTAATGTACCACCACTTTTAACAGTCATCGAATTGTTTAATTTGAGCTGCGATCCCGACAAAATTTCCAATTTACCTCCATTCTCGATACTGGCAGCGCCCAGGCTGGTTAGGTCAAATCCTGAATTACCAAGGCTGAGTATACCGTCCCAAACACTTAATGCACCGTTTACAAAAACATCACTTGCGAGCGTTACCTGGTTTCCACGTGTAAGTGTGATTATTTTCCCATTGTGGTCGCTATAAACAACAGGTTCGTTATCTTTTGCCAGGCCAGTTTTAAAAATTGCAAGACCAAAAAGATTACTTCCGGCTGTCATGTAAATGTTTGAACTAATATCTCCATAAAGTTCAAGTATTCCACCTGTTGGTGTAAAAACTGCATTATTGGCTGCAAAGTTACCGGTAGTCTTAATTACACCACCAATAATATTCTCGGTTAAAGTATAGGAAGCCGAGTTGTAAATGTTTATTCCAACATTTTTAAAATCCAACACACCACCGCTAATGGTTACATTGGCATTTCCATCAAATGGCCAGTAACTATCACCATTTCCACCATAAACATTCAGGTTTCCACCAGAGCCAACAGTTATGTTTCCATTAATATCAACATATTGTAAGTTATCCTGATACAGGTTCATCGTACCATTAAAAATTGCAAATGTCCCGTATAATCCATTATCGGCCAGATCGGCAGCATTGAAATTGCCCGGCGAAATCCATAACCCGCCACTTGTCCAGTCGTAGACCTGGCAATTAATTACGCTAACCGACGTATTATAAAGCAGATTTGATGGTTTATTGATTTCAAGAATGTTGAAATTTTCGGTGTTACAGAACTGAACATCCGAACCGTTAAATATAACCCTTCCGGCGGTTTCGTCAAATCCGGCAACACCGGCATTATTCGTCCAGTCTCCGGCAATGGCGATTGTTCTATTGTTTGAATTTAGCACGCCGGCATTGATGGTTAGATCGCCTTTAATGGTAAGATTATCATAAACCTGAAGTGAAGAACCTGGTTTATTTAAAATTACATTGAACAGAAAATTATTATCAACAACCTGAACATAATTACCGGCACTGGCATTAACAAATTCGATAGTTCCACCCGTAGGCTGGAAAGAATTTGCCGTGGGGGCTGAAAAAGTTTTTCCAACCCGGAACAAACCTCCGCTAATTATATCATTAAAAGTTCCTGAAATTGCAATACCACTGTTAGGAAACTCAACAGTACCTGTGGTAAGTTGCAGGGTTCCACTAAGATTGGTAACATTGGTTGTGTAATTATTTGTAAAAGTACCAGTTCCAACATTAAGAATGCCGGTAAGTGGAAAACTGAAAGCGCCGTCTAAATTAACTACCGAGCCAGTTCCAAGTGCAATTGTTCCCACTAAAACCAGGTTTCCGGATGCATAAAAATCAGCTCCCGATACAAAGTTAATAGCACCCCCACTTTCGATCGTCGAATTTCCGGCGACGATCAGATCATACGCCATATTATCCCAATTTACAGTACTTTCAAGCGTAAAACCCCCGGCTACTCTGATAGGATAATAAGCTCTGCCCTTGTCAGAAAGTGTTTTAGAGTTTGATTTTGCTACCAGATTTCCAAATTCAGCATCCAGATCGGTCGGGAAATAAAGAAACTTAACAAAAGCTGTATTTCCAGTTCCAAGCTGGGCATTGGTGCCATCCCAAAAACCCCATTCATTGGCATTAAAAACCCCGCTTGTAACATTATCGTTTGACCCTGCATACCAGTAAATTCTGTTTGCTGTAAGGTTATCAGTCGGATCAACCATTTTTAGAGTAGCTGCGTTGATGTTAACATTGCTGGTAACATTTACTGATCTGGCATTCATATCAAACGTTCCGCTGTTTATATTCAGACTTCCAAGAATGGTTACCGGCGAACTGCCTGCAAAAGCTGTGCTGGACCTGGTTTGTTCGATCGGTTTTCCTTCCCTGTCGTATAAATCTGTAAACGTGGTTCCATCATCATCAGCGCCTTTATTGATTGTTACGTTATAAACCATGCATCCCAAACCAGTGGTAAGAAATGCATCGGTAGTTCCGTACATTTCGATTGTACTCCCGTAAGGTGTAAAATCCAATCGTTGGTTTTCGAAACCAGCAACCGTCCGGATAGTGCCACCCGTTATGTTTTCGGTTAGGGTAAAGCCTGATGATGTATTTACATTGATTCCCCGGTTTTTAAAATCCAAAACACCACCGCTCATCGTTATGGAAGCATTTGCTGAATAGGGCCAGTCGCTTGTAAGTGTTCCTCCGTAAACATTAAATGTTCCGCCATAAATATTCATGTTTGCATTCAAATCAATCCAACCCGAACTGGTTAGGTTGATGGTTCCACCGGCATTAAGCCAAAATCCTCCCCAGATACCATTGTCGGTGAGGTTAAGCGCTGTAAAAGTCCCTGCGATGACATCAATACCACCGGTTGTCCAGTCGTAATGGTTGCAGGTAACAGTAAATCCGGCGGGATCTTCAAGTCGCAAAGCAGCACCCATTTTTGCTTCAATAATATTAAATGTTTCGTTGGATTTTACAAGCTGATGCCCGGCACCATCAAAAATAACACGGCTTGTGCCTTCATTAAAGGCCGCCAGTCCTGCGGTGTTGGTCCAGTTTCCGGCAACATTTATTGTGTAACTTCCTGCAACCAGGATTCCGCTTTCGATAAGTACATTTCCGTTAATATCAGTATTTGTATTCAGAAATACGCTACCGCTCGAACTTACCGTAAGATTATTAAAATAATCGCCGGCATTCATTTCTACACTATGCGTTGTACCATCAAATACAACAGTTCCAGCTCCACAATACAAATGACCGTTGTTGTAAAATTCGCCCTTAATAATAACAGGATAGTTTGAATAAATGTAAGTAGCAGCATTGTTTTGATTATAGAATACATCGTTAATGGTAAGCTGGGCTGTAGAAGCATTGCTTATTGAAACCCAGTTTCCGGCTGGTTTATAATTTCCATAGCGCATCAAACTGCAATCGGCATCGTAAGTACGGAGAAAACTATTTGAACTTCCAAAAAACATCACTCCACCACCTATATTAGCACTCGCGCCCGCATTAAAATTCCAGTCGCCGGCAACCTTGATAATTGTTAAATCAGCCGTCCATGCTGTCGAACCTGAGTTCCAGTTGATAGTGCCTTCAACCTGTGTAATTGCTGAAGATGTTGAGTTATCCATCATCAACTGGCCATTCACGTTAAGATCGCCATTCACGGTAAGTGTTACATCATAATTTCGGAAATAGGTTCCTGATGCGATGGTAAGGTTGTTGCATGCTCCATTAAACGAATAAATCCAGCATTTATAAGGTGTTCCATCAGGAATTACTACATTATCCGTTGAATAGGGGGTATGTAATAAACTCCAGTTTGCCGCGTCGTGCCAGTTATTACTTACGGTTCCAGTCCACACATTGTCAGCAGGCCCTGTTACGTTTAGCTTATAATCCTCAACTTCGCCATACAATGTTGATCCACAGGGGCTGACAGCGCCTGAGAATGTTATCCTCACGCGTACAATACATTCACCATACGTTTGACCGGCAGGCACCGAAATATAGGCTGTGTAAGGTCCGGCACCAGGGTTGCCCGATACCGCAATGGTTTCATTGGCATCAATAAAATCGCCGTCACGATTCCAGTCAACCCAAACTCCACACTGGTCCGCTGAGTAACCGCTCCCATTTGTAACTGTAATTTTTTCGATGGCATTTATTGGAATATTGTTAACCAGATTTGTGTAGTCGCCATAATTTGTGCAAAGCGAACTATTGTTGATCGAACCAAACTGAACACTTGAAATGTATTCATCGCATCCACCTGAAGCGGCACAATTATTACCCAGATTAAAAGATGCAATCTGTGTTATCCATGCACCCCAGGCATTATAATTTCCAGCGTACTCATTGGTGTACCAGAAGGTTTCATCATCCGTTGGATCAACGCTCATCATCGAATAATCACCCCATCGGGCAACACCTCCTTGTGCAAATGCTCCTTCAATAATGGCTTTTTCACCCAGGGTCATCTGTCCCAAAGGATCGTTGGGATTTCGCCCGGTGTAATGAATTGAAGGGAACCTGCTGCTACTCGAAACACTGAAACCAAGAGCAATATCACCGTCTCCATTTTGGGCGATACTTCCCATCCAGTAGTTATCGGTATTTCCAGGTGAATATGTGCCCTGCTGATAAATGTACCAGGCCCCGACGTCTTTCCTTAGTTCATACCATCGTGTACCCGCCCGGTTAGCTCCGTCAACATCCACTGTGTGGCAACATACCATTGATTCATACGATCCAAAATTTCGATATTGGAGTCGGTTCATCAGGGCTGGTTCCATCACCTCAAGTCGTTGGGCTGATCCCTGTTGCGGGATGATACCTTGAAGAAATGAGCCAAATGCCGAACTAAAGGCAGCAGTATTGATGTTGTTTGTGAGCGTAAATGTTGATAGCGCGGTATTTGCCCAGTTAACATCAAATTCCCAGATTTTCAACCGGTCAAACGGGTCATTTCCCCATGCATCATCACTTATAAAAGCAAAATAGTTTGGAGCACCTACAGGGGCCCATTGTCCATCGTTGTCAGAAGGAAGCATCCCAATAAAGCCACCTCCCGGTAAAGAAGCTGCATTAAACTGAACCATCTGTGCAGGGCTTGTTCCCACCAGCATCTGATTCCGGTTGAGTGCGGCTACCGTAACACTTCCGTTGCCATGTTGAGTCATCAGGTAATATCCATCGCGCCAAATGCCGAATTTTGGATAATCCGGATAGCTTGCAAACTGAAAAGCATAACGGTAATAAGATCCTGTAGGATCACTGGTTGTCGAAATTGCCACCAAAATCCAAAATGTACTCCCTGTATTTACAGCAAACTGGCTTACCAACCACCGGTCGGCATGTTCGTCGTAAAGCACAATTGGGTCGCCGTCATTTGTCCCGGTCCACGCCCCGATAAATCCGTCCCAAATTGTCGAGTTATCTGCAGGGCCGAATAATGTATTGCCTTGTTTATCGAAAATCTGGAATATTGTGTTACACATCTGAACGTAGTGGTTTGGGCCAACATCTCCGTCGGTATCAGGGGGCGCTACGTATTGGGCAGGCGGGCCGTTGTCACTGTTACGGGTTCCTTCAAAGTTTTCGATAGTACCCGACATTCCTTTTGAACCGTTGAACTTTTGCCAAACAGGGTCTTCACCTTTAGGTAAGGCATTTTCAGCATTTTTGATAATTGGATCCTCCAAAAGCTGAGGAACTTCTTTCCCCTTTTTATGCAAATGATGGCCTGAAGCTCCTTTCGGTGGAATTGGCCCAATTTCGGTTAATGGTCTCGAAACATCACTGTAACCCGACACGCCCGGTATTGGCTCGTAGGTTTGGCCAACTTCCTGTGCCATCAGGCTAACAACGTAGGAAAGCATTAAAAGTAGAATAGTAATTTTTAACTTCATAATTTACAGGTATTTAATTAAACATAAAATTGAATTAATAAACTTATTTTGCTTTGAAACTAAATATTGTCACTATTGCAATACCGGTTTTAAGCTCAATTTAAATCAGAAAACCAAAATTTGTACAACCGTCATATTTTTTCTTTCCTCATTCAAAAGTAATAATTGAAATATGTGATGCTTCATTTTTTTACTTAATTTAACTATTTAAGTACTTAAACATCAAAAAATGCAAGCATCAAGTAGCAAGGTTTTAAATTCAAATTTATAAAACTATCCCTATTTGTGTGTATTTTGCAGTTGTTCAGGATTTTATGTTATTAAAAAATTGGGGAAAAGCTTTTTTTTCTGATTAAATTTTATGAGGATTGTTTTAAAACCAAAAAAAAAGGCATCTGATTTTAGATTGCCCCTTCTAAGAATCTACAATTCGATGAATTTTGCAATAAATGCAGCTATTTTTTTACCACTTTTCCTGTGACAACGCCTACAGAGGTCCTAATCTGAACCTGATAAATACCTGCCGGCAAAGCCGATAGGTCGGGAACCTGGTTACCATCAGCGTTTGGATTCATACGCATCACAACCGAACCGTCGGAAGCCATCACCAAAATCTGTTCGATTCCTGTAATTCCGCCAATAGTAACCTTTCCGTTAGTTGGGTTTGGATAGATGTACAAACCTTTGGCAAAATCCTGCGAAATTCCCGTGTTGATTCCCGAAATAGCTTTAATTGCCGAAATTCCTTCGGTAGCAAAAAGTCCGTCGTTATTGGGCATTTCGTTGCTGAAGACAACTTCCAGATTAAATTCTTCGCCGGTTGATGGCCTGAAAAGTTTGAAAATCATTGGCTGGCCATCAGTAAATCCGTCGGTTTCGTTTGTAAACTGGTCATCTGCGAAAGCGTAAAATGCCAAATTTTCGGCGGTATTCCCAATCTGGATATTTCCGGCGCAAATGCCATCAGGGGTGAATATCCCGATGATATCGTCCAGAGATAAGTTTGCCAAAGCCTGCGCCTCGATTGCGAAAATATGGCTTCCGGCATTGCGTTGAATGTTGTTCCATTGTGTGGCTAATTCCCGAATAGGTTCATCAGGAATAAAGCCATTGTCGGCAACATTAGCCGGGAAAGTTACCGAACCCGAGGTGGTTAAATTTACAAAATAAGCCTTGCCTGGGGTAAGCTGGCTGAGGGTGTAAATTCCAAAGGCAGGCCAATAAACTTTGATGCCGGCAATTTCCTTTATGATTTGAAGATTTGCCCCCAAACCTGCTACCAATGTTGATGTTGAAACATTGGTGTTGCAGATTACCGGCATCAGATTCCATCCTGAGGATAAGGCTAAAGTTTTGTTTATTTCCTCGTTTCCAAAGATTGGTAAAAAAGCCTGGTTGCTCATCTTTACTTTGTATGCCGACTGGCTAACCCAATCGCCAATTGTATTTACCGGACCAGCAGGGTAATACATTCCTGACATGGTTTGAGCAATGACAAAAGCGTAATTAACTGGTGCAAAAACACCGGCAATATTTTTATTAACAGGCATAATGTAGCTCGATAGCCCTGTCCATCCTGAGGATAATGCGATTTGGTGGTTCTTGCAGGAGGATTGCATCACCCTTGCCAGCAGCCGGAGATAGGAAGCCTGACAGTAAAT
>CAJATL010000344.1 GCA_903944895.1 uncultured Bacteroidota bacterium | reverse complement strand
TATCGTTGTTTTGGGTGGGGGTTGGTGGCGGCTTCGCCGCCGCCAACCCCCTCCCTCCCAAAATACTCCAAATACTGTGTCATTCCGAACGAAGTGAGGAATCTAAAAAATTTAACCGTACACAAACCATTTAAAATTAAAACCTGGCCGGAGACAAAAACTGGTCAGGTTTTTTTTCGTTTAAAAATTAGATGTTTTTATCCCAGGCCGCTCAAAGAGTGGTTCTTGCCTGATAGTGCAAAGCTATTGATTACCAGAAAGGATAACGATTGTACTCCCCAAACCAAAACATTTCTTCACTTTTTCCAAACAATACTTGTTATTCCCAAAAATCAAACATAGCTTTGCCACTTCTTTAAAATGACGTTCAAAAAATTTATGGTTTCCAAAATGCTTACTGTTTATCAAATGCTGCTTAAAAACCGATTCCTTACCGGGATTGGTTCCAGGTATGATAAAATCCTGAACCAGATTAGGCCAAAGCCCTATTGCACGCTTAGTTTTGCCGGCGATTGCCTGTGGGTTGATTGCAACAGTGAAAACTACCAATGGAAAACAGTAACCGCCACTAGAACCGAAATACTTAATTATTCTTCAACAAAACCTGGGGTTGGGTTTGTACTTTTTGCCCGGGGTTTTGATAACACCAATCTAATTTTGAAATTAATGGCAAAAAGTAACATGTATCTCCAGCTGTTTACAAGTTACCTTCAACGCTAAAAAAAAACAGCTCTGTAAAGAATGAATAGTTTGAAAAAAGATTTGTAATTTTGAAAAAAAAGAATATCATGGAAAGAACAAAAGTTAATCCGAACAGAGATGAAAGCATGAAAACTTATGGTGCAATAGTTTTTGCTGTATTGATAGCAGTAATTGGTGCTTTTATGATGACATTAACCAGCAGCCCTCAGATGAAAGGTGCAGCAATGCTATGGATACCTGCCGCATTACAACTTATTGCAGGTGTTTGGTTTGGTCCAACAAGGGGTCTTTTAGCTGGTGGGTTAGGTGCATATGCAGCTGGAATAATCGCTTATGGAGGATGGGGCTTAGTTGACATTATTATGAATCCAATTGCTGGTGGTATTGCTAATGCTTGGCTACCGGCAATTTTATTTAGTTGGTTTAAGATAAACCCTGATTTTGGTGCAGAGACTAAGGCTATAAAAACAGCAGTTATTCGGATTTCAATTGTTCTATTGTTCGTGATTGGAATTGGAATTTTACCTTTATTTATAAGCAATATAGGTGTTTGGGCTTATGTAATTGCCATTTTTGTATTATTAGTTGGAATGCCTTTTATTCTATGGAATATTAAAATCAACAAAGGCGATTTTTTATTAGCAGCTTTATTTTGTGTTATTATTAGTGCAATAAGTGCTGTCATCGGCAGTCTTGGAGTTAAAATAGGTGGGAATACATGGGAAGGTGCATTATTAGGAACTGGATTGGGTTGGTTTTTAGGAGATACAGTATCTTGCTTCTTAGGATTGTACATGCTTGCATATTTTACTGAAAGAGCAAGAAAGATGGGACTTTGCTCACTTTAAAAACACAAGCAAAGCCAAATGCCCAAAGGATACGGATTAAGACTTTTACCCCTAAAAGTGAGTTTATTATTTGTAATAATCTCAACTTCTTTATTTGCTTTTATTAATTCTCTTGAAATTTCATTTGCGGTTTTCATTTCTTCAATAGTGATATTATTATTAGGACGAAGACTAGTATTTAAAAAGATATTCTTTTACGTTTTACTAATAAATTCCATTTACATGATTCTAGGCAATTGGCTTTTCTCACCAAATGCCATAATAAGTGATAATTATTTGTTTTTTAGAATAAACGACACAGGATTACATAATGGTATTATTGGTGCTTTAAAACGGAATGCAATGATAGTTTTATCTTTCGCTTGGCTTTCTTCAATTGATTCACTATATGATGTTTATAATTCTATCAATGTCATTAAAAGGTTTAACAAGACTATAATTGTTTTTCTAAAATGGATTCAAAACCTAAAGCATGATTTTACTTTGCTTTATTATTCAATGTACCTAAGGGGTTTTGATTTAAAATCCAAGAATCCTCAAAAAAAAATCAAACAGCTTATAATAATTTTAAAGGCTGTCTTAAATAGGTTTTTTACTAATATCGGTAAAATGACTTATAATGGAGAAAGTCATTTTAATTTTAAGGAAAAGGGCAACGAAAATAATAATGGTACAGTTGAAATTACTGATTTAACTGTCTCATATGATTATGATAGTAAAGCCATTCTTGAAAAAGTAAATTTGTCAATCTCGAAAGGCGAAGTAGTTTTTATTTCTGGTAATAATGGTTGTGGGAAAACGACTTTACTAAAAGTTATAAGTGGTTACATTCCTAAAGTTGAAGGGTATATAATAAATGGTGAAGTAGTAGTATCAAACATATCACCTAATTCAAACATTCAGTTAAAGGAGATTAATAAGTATTTAAGATATATTGTCGAAAATCCGGCGGATTCGATAATTGGATTAAATGTAAAGCAAGAACTATCTTCTCAAACCAATGATGATAAAATAATTAAATATTATTCAGAACTACTTGATATAGTTCATCTTTGGGAGCGAGACTCAAACACTTTATCTGGTGGAGAACAAGCACGGGTTGTTCTGGCATCTTTATTATGCTCTAATGTAAAACTCTTAGTTTTAGAATCTCCATTAGGACAACTTGACCCATTAGGAAGAAGTTCATTTATTACTGCATTAAACAAGATTGTTGAATCGAAGCAAGTTACAATAATTATTACTGACCAATATGCTGATTATTACAATGGAATAATCAATAGATTTCTGTTTCTTGAAAACGGTAAAATAAAACATGATATAACCACAAGCAATGGACAAATAATTGAAATACTTGATAAACTTAATCTGACGTATCCTTCTCTTAAACAGTTTATCCATTCAACAAATAATAAAGATGCTGTTGCATCAATGCGGAACATCTCTCTTTCATTTGATAACAAAAAAGTATTATCAAATATTAGTTGTAATTTTTACCAAAACCAATGTATTGCTATCATGGGTGATAATGGAAGCGGGAAAAGTACATTATTGCTAACATTAGCAAAAGTTTTGATTCCTGATGTTGGTGATGTTTTAGTAAATTTTAAAAGCATTGGAATGATTTTTCAGGATTGCTCAAAACAAATATTGGAAGATAACACTAGCGAAGAAATTGTATTGGCTTTAAAAAATGATGGCGTTGATGAGAAAACACAAAAACAATTTACAAATGAAATGCTCAATTGGTCACAATTAACAGAAAATCAGTCAACCTTGGATATTTCTGTTTCAAAAGTTCGCTTATTGGAAATATCAAGTAATATATATAATAAAAGTATAATCATTTTAGATGAGCCAACTAATTATTTAGATAGATACAATATTATTAAACTACACTCCTTCATGCAAGAGCTGTTGACTCGTGGTAAAACAATATTAGTTGTAACTCATGACAATCAATTAGCATCATTGTGCAGTAGATTCATTTTAATGCACAAATCAGAAATTGTTCTTGATACAGTAAAATTTGAAGACCTACTATTAAAACGAAATTCTTTAAACCATGCATAAAGTCTTAGATTCAGTAGAGTATGTAATAACACACTCGAATAGTATTTCTATAAATAGAAAAGCTATTGAGTTTTTTTGTCAAAACAATTACATAGACAATAACATTAATTGGTTAGTTTCATCGCCTAATATTATTGATTCTTTAGCTTTTAATGAAAAGCTAAAATTTGTAACGTTATTAAATTCAATTAGTTTTTGTTTTTGGCATATTCCAAAATGGCAAATTTCATACAAAAACAAATTATTTGATGGCTCGTGGGGCATGGTTGCAGCAATCTCGAAGGCAATAGAAAACAATAAAGCATTATTAGACTTTAAATATCTCAAATCATTATCTATTGAAGATTTTAATGTAATAGTAGAAGATGATACTAAATTATTGTTGCAAAAAGAACGAGTTAAAATACTGAACGAAGTTGCATCTAAAATGATTAAAAGCTTTAATTCAGATGTCTATGAATTAATAAAGTTCGCTAAATTTGATGCTATTTTGCTTCAAAACATATTATTGTCTGAATTTACATCATTTACTGATTCTAGTATGTATAACAATCAATTAGTCTATTTTAATAAAAGAGCCCAACTTCTGGCTGCTGATTTAAATTATTTACTTATTAAAAATGGAGAAAAAGGATTACAAAATATAGAAAAAATAACTGCCTGTGCAGATTATAAAATCCCCTATATATTAAGAGAATTTGGAATGATTAGTTACAGTAATGAACTAATTAAATTGATTGATAACCGAATCCAAATAGAAAAGGGAAGTAAGGAAGAAATTGAAATTAGGTCGCATGCAATTTGGGTTGTTGAACTTATGAAACAAGAATATAACAAACTTGGAATTTCAATAGAATCGCACCAGATTAATGATTTTCTCTGGATGATAAGTCAAATTAAAAATCCAATATATAAACCATACCATTTAACAATTACAACATCCTATTAATTTGCTTGTAATATGAAACAGAAGCCAACACCCAGTACTGTAGCATCTTTATTAATATTTGTTTTTACAGGAATTTATACAATATACATATTTGAAAATAGTTTTTATTCAAAACTACCTGATTTGATAAAGGTGTTATTATTTTTAGCTATTTTCTTTAATGCCATTTATTACTATATTACAGAAATTGAAACAGAACTAGATAATAATTTTCAGAAAAAACTAGACACAGTTCATAAATCTGAATGGTATATTAGAGTATTTAATCAAACAATACTTTTTTCATTATGGTTTTTACTTCAATTAGACACTCTTACTCTTTTCGCTACTGGTTTATTTTTATTATTTCTATCTTATCTTATATGGGATATTGTAACATATTCTTGTTTTGATAATAATAAATTATTGCTTTTAGATATTGCAGGTTTTATTTTTACAATAATTTTCATAGCTATAGGTTACGTATTTTTTTATTCAGAAAATGAACCAGGTTATTTGGATGAGAAAAGAAAATTTTCTTGGGGTTTTATCTGGGGTGCATGTGTTTTAATTTATTTATTGATACCTGTTTTAGGAATTTTAACTAAACATCCACCAAAATTTATTTTGAATTTCATCAATAAAAACAGACAAGTAATACCCTAAAGTTTTTTGCGTTGACAAACACAAAAAAGCATAGCAGGTAATAAAAAGTAAAGCAGTAATAAGGGTTTCAGTAGTATGCGAAGGGTCTTAGACTTCTTCAACTTTCGTGTAACTCGACTGGAAATCGTTTCGTAATGCCCAACGATTTCATACCGCCAACCATCACCTCCCATTTTGCCAATCAACCACTCCACCCCACTTTTTTTCACAACCAAAAGCCACTAAACCCCAGCGAACCCCTTTCAAATCCATTGATTTGTTTTTCAATTAAAAAAATCAATCGAAACCTTTTTGCCAACTCATTCCATTCCCAAACCAAAATCTTTTCTATTTTTGCTTGTATTTATTTAATCATTTAAAAATAAACAAATTACAATTTACTATGCCAGTCAATTACATAGCTGTGCCAAAGGTTAATCCGAACAATTTAAGTGAACCGGTAAAATACTACGCCCAGGTTGTTAGCAATGGCGACATCAACCTGCGCGACCTGGCAACCGAAATTTCGCTCATCAGCACCCTCAGTATCGCCGACGTAACTGCTGTTATCGAAATACTGCTTCAGGTAATACCCCTAAAACTCACCGATGGCAAAATAGTCAGGCTTGCCGAATTGGGCTATTTCAGCCTCTCGGTAAGCAGCGAAGGCGTAAATACTGCTGCCGAACTTACCAGTAAAAACATTAAAAACGCAAACATCAAATTCAGGCCAGGACAGTTTTTTGAAAAGGCTGTAAAGGATGTTGAGTACAATAAGCTATGATACATCCGGTGAACCGAACGATACCTTTTACCCAAAAGGCGGGCGCCTTTACTACAAAAGGCGGGCGCCTTTGATGTAAAAGGCGGGCGCCTTTTTAATGAAAGGTTTTTCGGTTTCAGGTAAACAGTTGATAGGTTTTAGCATTAACCTAACCTGGATAAACCAGAAATAACAAATAACATCCCCCCGATAGCTATCGGGGCTATCGGGACAAAACCCAAATAATTCCTTGATTTAATTTGTGATTTGTGATTTGACTTTTGTGATTTCTGCCAAAAAAAACATCAATTTCAAAAATACGGCACTAAATGAGCTGTACATTGGAACATTACAGGCTATCTTTTTGATATTGCGGTGCAACTTTGACCGGAATTTGCTTTGTTTTTTCTTGCCACCTTACGCACCCGCGCTAAATTGTTACTTTTGAGCCTTAATAAAACGAATTTTGAGATTTTAAAAAATGAGCGAAGACCAGAAAAAAGCATTAGAACAACAGCTTTGGAACATTGCCAACACATTACGGGGCAAAATGAATGCTGATGAGTTCCGGGATTATATTCTCGGATTTATTTTTTATAAATACCTGTCCGAGAAAATGGATATTTACGCCAATTCCATCTTAAAACAGGACCACATCAAATACCGCGACATCCGGGATAGCACAGAGGCCATATATGGCATCTCCTCAGGCAAAGAATACATCGAGGCCATCAAAGAAGAATCGCTCGAAAAGCTGGGATACTTCCTGAAGCCATCCGAATTATTCAGCGAAATCGCAAAAAGAGGCAATGGCAATGGCAATGGCAGTACAGACGCCCAATTGGGCGTCTCCACAGATAATAATTTCATCCTCGAAGATTTACAAAAAATCCTGATTAATATCCAGCTCAGCACAATGGGAACGGCAAGCGAAGAGGATTTTGATAACCTCTTTGAGGATATGGATTTGAACAGTACCAAACTTG
This sequence comes from uncultured Bacteroidota bacterium, assembly GCA_903944895.1. Taxonomy (GTDB): domain Bacteria; phylum Bacteroidota; class Bacteroidia; order Bacteroidales; family 4484-276; genus CAJATL01. The sequence goes on along the minus strand of CAJATL010000344.1, from coordinate 25,722 downwards.
GCAAAACGCCCGAAGCCCGGAACGAAATTATTGCAAAAGTGCTTTCGCACCTCGACAAAATTGATTTTCAATTAGAAGATTCCCGCATTGCGTCTCAGCAAGATTTATTGGGCGATGCCTACGAATACCTGATTGGACAGTTTGCCAGCGGAGCCGGAAAAAAGGCAGGCGAATTTTATACACCCCAGCAGGTTTCGATGGTTTTGGCAAAGATTGTAACCACCGGAAAAAGTAAACTCAAATCGGTGTACGACCCAACCTGTGGTTCGGGCTCGTTGTTGCTGCGTGTGGCAAAGGAAGTAAAAGAAGTAAACAACTTTTACGGGCAGGAAATGAACCGCACCACCTACAACCTTGCCCGGATGAATATGATTTTGCACGGTGTGCATTATCTTAAATTCGACATCAAGCAGGAGGACACTTTAGAACACCCGCAGCATCTCGAAAAACAATTTGAGGCTGTGGTTGCCAATCCGCCATTTTCGGCACAATGGAGCGCAAATCCATTGTTTACAAGCGACGACCGCTTTAGCCAATATGGCAAATTAGCCCCTTCGGGCAAGGCAGATTTTGCTTTTGTGCAACACATGGTTTACCACCTTGCCGAAAATGGCATCATGGCTGTTGTTTTACCGCATGGCGCTTTGTTCCGTGGCGGTGCCGAACAGCACATCCGTAAATATCTGATTGAGGATAAAAATTACTTAGATGCTGTTATTGGCTTGCCTGCAAATATATTTTACGGAACAAGTATTCCCACGTGTATCATGGTTTTTAAAAAGTGCCGCGAAAACCCCGAAGATGTGTTGTTTATTGATGCCAGCAACGATTTCGACAAGGTAAAAACACAGAATATTTTAAGGGAAGAGCATATTGATAAAATTATCAGCACCTACCGCAACCGCACCGAAACCCCCAAATATAGCAAACGGGCTTTTATCCGTACAGACGCCCAATTTGGGCGTCTCCCTGTTGATGCCCAATTTGGGCGTCTCCCTGGTGAAGCCCAATCTGGCCCTCTCGATACCATAGAATCAAACGATTACAATCTGAACATTCCGCGTTATGTTGATACCTTTGAGGCTGAGACAAGCATTGATATCGAAAAACTGGCGGGTGAGCTTGTCGGACTCGAAACTCAAATGAAAGATACAGACAAGGCTATTGCCGGTTTTTGCAAAGAACTCAATATCCCGACACCTTTTTAATGATGGAAAAGCAAACAAACACACCAAAATTGCGCTTCCCTGAATTTAAAGGAGAATGGGAAAAGAAGAAACTTGGGGAATTATGCAAAATGCAAGCAGGAAAATTTATAAATGCTTCTGAAATATTTGAGAACATTGATGATAAATTTTATCCCTGTTTTGGAGGAAATGGCATTAGAGGATATGCAAAAGTGTACAACCACGAAGGTAAATATTCCTTAATAGGAAGACAGGGAGCTCTTTGTGGAAACATCAATCTTGCAAATGGTAAATTTTATGCTACTGAACACGCAGTCGTAGTTAATTTATTTAAAGGGTTAGATACTGATTTTATGTATTATGTTCTTAACAACTTAAATTTAAATAAGTATTCAACTGGATTAGCTCAACCAGGATTATCAATTCAAAATTTGGAAAAGGTAGAAGATTATATTTTCCCCACCCTTCCCGAACAAACCCGCATCGCCTCTTTTTTCACCTCTATTGATAAGAAAATTGCCGAATTCAAACAAAAGAAAACCCTGTTGGAGCAATACAAAAAAGGCATAATGCAAAAACTCTTTTCGCAGGAATTGAGGTTTAAAGATGAGAATGGGAAAGATTTTCCGGAATGGGAGAAGAAGAAGTTGGGGAACATCTCTGAAATAAAAACTGGAAATAAAGACACTCAGAATAGAGAAAAGGATGGGCTTTATCCATTTTTTGTAAGGTCTGATACTGTTGAAAGGATAAACTCGTATTCATACGACGGAGAAGCAATACTTACTTCAGGTGATGGTGTTGGTGTTGGCAAAAATTATCATTATATAAAAGGAAAATTTGATTTTCATCAACGGGTTTATTCGATAAGAAATTTTGGCCAGAATGTTAGTGGCAAGTTCATATTTTATTATTTCTCAACATATTTTAATGATAGAGTAAAAAGAGTTAGTGCGAAAAACTCAGTTGATTCCGTTCGTTTAGAAATGATATCTGAAATGCCAATTAGTGTACCTTCATTTGAAGAACAAACCAAAATCGCCAATTTCCTTTCAGCCATTGATGAAAAGATAAACCACACCGAAAACCAGATACAAAAAACGCAGGAATGGAAAAAGGGGTTGTTGCAACGGATGTTTTGTTAATAATATGAATGGTATGGTAACGGATACGGATTTTGTGGATTGGGTTTGGATGGGATGGATTGGATTGGGATTGATTGGATTGGTATGGTTTCGGTTCGGTCGGTTTCGGTTTCGGTTCGGCGGCGTATTCGGTGGGGACGTATTCGGTGGGGACGGCGTATTCGGCGGGGACGGCGTATTCGTAGAGACGCCCAAATTGGGCGTCTCTACCGATCCCCCCGGCCATACCAATTATCCCGGCCAAACCGTCCATCACGGCCATACCAATTACCGCGGGCAAACCAATTACCCCGGGCAAACCATCCCACGCGGTCACCCCGGCCATACCAATTACCGCGGGCAATCCAATTACCCCGGGCAAATCGTCCACCACGGTTACGGCGGCCAAACCATCCACCGCGTTCACCCCGGGCAAATCATCAACCACGGACAAACCGACCAAACCGTTCACCCCGGGCAAATCATCAACCACGGACAAACCGAATACCCCAGCGAAACCAACCACCGCGGTCACGGCGACGACCGCGGTCACCGCGGCCAAATCGTCCACCACGGTTACGGTGGCCAAAACCACCAATACCAACCACAAAAAATAAATGACAATGGATAAATACAAAAACAAATACCGAATACCATCGGCCAGGTTGCAAACCTGGGATTATGGCCGCAATGGCGCGTATTTCATTACCATTTGTACCAAAAACCGGGTTCATTATTTTGGGGAAATCGTGGTACAGACGCCCAAATTGGTAGAGACGCCCAAATTGGGCGTATCTACGATGATACCGACGGAAATCGGAAATTTTGCCGAACAATTTTGGTTGGAAATACCCAATCATTATCCGTTTATCGAATTGGGCAATTTTGTGGTAATGCCCAATCACGTTCATGGGATTTTGATAATTGATAAATCGGTGGATATGGAAACGCCTGTAGAGACGCCCAAATTGGGCGTCTCTACAATCGAAAACGCCAACAACGCCGACGCCAACGAAAACGCCACCACCGCCACCGCATCAAAAAAATGGAAACCAAATACAATTGGTTCGATTGTTAACCAATATAAACGCATTTGTACCATTAATGCCCGTAAAATCAATGCCGGTTTTGAATGGCAAACCCGTTATTACGACCATATTATCCGTGATTCCGGCGAATTTGAACGCATACAGAATTACATTGCAAACAACCCCCAAAACTGGAAAGACGATAAATTTTATGCCTAAACAACCCGAACAAATATTAGAAGAACAACTGGTCGAGCAACTGCAAAAGCTCAATTACAGCCTGGTAATTATCCGTGACGAAAAGGATTTGATTGCCAACCTGAAAAGCCAGTTAGAGAAACACAACAACATTCAGTTTTCAGACAAGGAATTTGAAAGAGTCCTGAACATCCTGAGCAAAGGCTCCGTATTCGAGAAAGCCAAAACACTGAGGGAAAAACAGCATATTGTAAGGGATGTTTCGGCAGGCTCAACAACAGGAGATAACCTGTATTTCGAGTTTATCCAAACCGAGCATTGGTGCCAAAACCAGTTTCAGGTTACGCACCAGGTTGCCATCGAAGGTAAATATAAAAACCGTTACGATGTTACTTTGCTGATCAATGGTTTGCCGCTGGTGCAAATAGAATTAAAACGTCGCGGGCTGGAACTGAAAGAAGCATTTAACCAGATCAATCGTTATCAACGCCATTCGTTCGGGGCAAATTCAGCCTTGTTTCAATACCTGCAAATCTTTGTAATCAGCAACGGTGTAAACACAAAGTATTACGCCAACAACAGGTATCAATCGTTCAAACAAACCTTTTACTGGACCGACAAGGAAAACAAACGTCTGACCAATATTCTGAACGGTTTTACCAGCGAGTTTTTAGAGCCATGCCACTTGTCGAAAATGATTTGTAAGTACATTGTGTTAAACGAAACCGAAAAATCATTGATGGTTCTGCGGCCTTATCAGTATTATGCTGTTGAAGCCCTTGTTGACAAGGTAATGCACAGCCGGAGCAATGGCTATATCTGGCACACCACAGGCTCGGGCAAAACGCTTACTTCGTTTAAAGCCAGTCAAATTCTTACCAATCTGCCCAAGGTAAAAAAGGTTGTTTTCGTGGTTGACCGTAAAGACCTGGATTATCAAACCAACAAAGAGTTCAACAGTTTCAGCAAAGGCAGCATTGATGGCACCGACAATACCAAAACCTTAGTCAGACAGTTTTCGGACGATACAAAACTCATCGTTACCACCATTCAAAAACTAAATACTGCCATCAGCAAAAAGCAGTATTTGGGCAAAATGGAAAAGCTAAAAGACGAACGAATTGTATTCATCTTCGATGAATGTCACCGTTCGCAGTTTGGTGAAACGCATGGTAGGATTAACAAGTTTTTCAATAATCCGCAAATGTTCGGTTTTACAGGTACGCCAATCTTTGCCGATAATGCCGTTACTGTAAAGACGCACAATTGCGCGTCTTCACGAAAAGGCACCACCAAAGAATTATTTGGCGATTGTCTGCACAAATATGTCATCACCGATGCCATCAGGGATGAAAATGTATTAAAATTTTCCGTCGAATATGTTGGCCGTTATTACCGTAGAGACGCCCAATTGGGCGTCTCCACAACCACCACCGACACCCCCGGCGTCTCCACAACCACCACCGACACCCCCGGCGTCTCCACAACCACCACCAACGCCCCCGGCGTCTCCACAACCACCCCCACCCCCGCCACCGAAATTGATATTGAAGTCGAAGACATTGATACCAAGGAGTTGATGGAATCGCCTGTGCGGTTAGAAAAAATTGCCAATTACATTTTAGCCAACCACAACCGCAAAACACACAGCAAAGAATTTACTGCACTGTTTTGTGTAAGCAGTATCGAAACACTGATAAAATACTACGATATTTTCCAAAAGAAAAAAGAAGAAGGGAAACACAACCTAAAAATAGCGACCATTTTCAGTTTCACCCCCAACGAAGCTGATGCCGACGCAAATGGTTTTATTCCCGAAGAATTATCGGTAGCCGAAGACCCGAAAGTGTTGTATGGTTTACATGCGCATAGCCGTGAAAAATTGGATGAGTACATTGAGCATTACAACAAAATGTTTGAAACGAAATTCTCGACCCGCGACAGCGAATCATTTTACAACTACTACAACGACATTTCAAAGAAAGTAAAGGAACGTAAAATTGATATTCTGCTGGTGGTAAATATGTATCTCACGGGCTTCGACAGTAAGCCGCTCAATACATTGTATGTTGATAAAAACCTGAGGTATCACGGACTAATCCAGGCCTATTCGCGAACCAACCGGATACTCAACGAACAAAAATCGCAAGGGAATATTGTAGTTTTCCGTAACCTGAAAAACGCTACCGATGAAGCGATAACCCTATTCAGCAACAAGGAAGCCATCGAGGTTATTTTAATGAAACCTTATGAGGATTATGTACGGAAATTCGATGAAGCGTTTGATGATTTGCTTAAAATTACACCAACGGTAAACAGCGTAAACGACCTGGAAAGCGAAAATGACGAGCTGGAATTTATCAAAGCATTCAGGGAACTGATGCGGATTAAGAATATCCTCACGGCTTTTGCTGATTTCAATTGGGAAAACCTGCAAATGGGCGAACAGCTTTTTGAGGATTTCAAAAGCAAATATCTCGACCTTTACGATAAGGTAAAAAAAGATCACGAAAAAGAGAAAGTTTCGATTTTGGAGGATGTTGACTTCGAACTGGAGCTTATCCACCGCGATGAAATCAATGTTGCTTACATCCTTCAGTTGCTCATTAAACTGAAATCGAAAGTACGGGCCAATGTTACACAGGCTGAAAAGGAAATCTTCAATTTATTGAACACCGAAGCCCATTTGCGCAGCAAACGGGAATTGATTGAGAAATTTATCCTCGACAATTTACCTGCAATTGACGATACCGACGACATCCCTCAGGAATTTGAAAAGTTCTGGAATGAAGAACAACAAAAGGCTTTTAATCAATTGGTGGAAGACGAAAAACTCTCAGCCGACAAAACCCAATCACTCATCGAAGATTATTTATACGCCGAAAGAGAACCTATGCGCGACGAAATTCTGGAATTACTCGAAGGCGACAAACCAACAGTTTTGGAACGCAAGAAAACAGGCGACCGAATCCTGAAAAAGATATTGAATTTTGTGGATACCTTTATTAATGGAATAACGGGAGGATAACATAATGGGCTTCTTTTGCAGGTTATCTCTACCCTTTAATTAGCAACAGCATACTCAATGTCACAGCATATTATTAAAGGTACGGATGCAGCAAATGGAAATGGCCTAACGGGTATTTTATTTGCATAAGGTTGGTTATCTAAATCAAGAAATTAAATTGTCTTTTCAAACAAGCAAATAAAAACGCATAAAAAAAGTCCGTCAGCACCTTTACTGGTTCCGACGGACTTTTTAATACCTCAATGATACCTTCCTAAATTTTTTTAAAATCAATATCATTGATTGCTTTCATAAAGATTTTTCCTGCCCGAAACTTAACCGATCTCTTCTTTATCTGGTTAACACTCAATTCGGCCGCGGTAGCAGTTCCATCGCTTTTAACCGTCAGGCTATAAGAGCCGAATTCACCAAGTCGAACAATCTTCCCATCTGCCATTGCCATAGGTATAACCGTGAGTAAGTTTTCAAGTACTGCCATTGTATCAGCGGTACTTACCGTACTAATCAACGAAATTTGCTTTGCCAGATCGCGTAGTGTCATTTCGCCACTCGAAACTACCTGAGCATAATACTTTGCTGGTTCAGTCTGGTTCCCGGGATTTTTCTTCGGTACCGATTTGTAAGTTACTCCCATTTTGTTTGTTTTTAAATTAATGAATTTGTTTAAAAAATGTATAGTGTACGCCAAAGGTATAAAAAGAATAAATTGTAAAACAAATATTTAAATGGTTTTTTATTAAATCATTCAAAATTGAGTATTGATAAGTAATAATAACAAGTACCGCAGGTTCACCTTTAATTTTACCACATAAAGTAAGTACTTTTGCTCCTTAATAAAATTTAATGATCATTCAACCAAAAATAAAAGGATACGCCTACGCTTTGCTTGCCACAGTTGCTGTGTCGACAGTTTATATTTTCAGCAAGGCAGCACTCAACCAGGTAAGTCTTGCACAGTTCGGGGTTTACTGGTTTGCATTTGCAATTTTATTTAACGCGCTTTTCACGCTTCGAACTGCCGAGCACCGTCATTTTCATCCAATTTCGGGTAATTCCTTTAAAATACTTGTCTTCCTTGGAATGATCGAACTTGTTGCAACAGCCGCATTTTATGGAGCCATTTCGATTACCGAGAACCCGGCTATTCCTTCGTTTTTGCGTAACATGGAGTATATATTTGTTACACTTTTTGGCGTGTTCCTCCTCAAGGAGCGATTTACGGGAGGCGAAATTATTGGCATTTTACTAACCTTCACCGGGGCTTTTGTAATCAGTTATCAAAAAGGAGCAACATTTTACGCTTACATTTCAGGAACATCAGGACTAATGCTGCTTGCAACCACAGTTTATGGAGTCCGCACGATAATCGCAAAAAAACACATCCACACCATTACTCCGACCATGCTCGCCATCAACAGGGCAATTTTTCTGCTGATTTTTGCATTAATCTTTTTAAAAATCCTCGGCCAGAGCATCAGAATTCCAACGACTGCCCTGATAAATATCGCGATTGGATCGTTTTTCGGGCCGTTCCTCACTTCCATCGGGCAATACAGCGCACTTAAATACATCGAAGCTTCACGGGCAGCCATCGTTCAAAGCACAACGGCCCTTTTTGTCCTTTTAGGAGCGTACCTCTATTTTGGGAAATTTCCCGCCGATTACCAGCTTGCCGGCGGCATGCTGACGATAACAGGCGCAATGCTTCTCGTGATCGGACATCGCATTAGTTTTAGAAACCGGAACAATAAAACTTCGCACTGAAACTCCCAGGGTAGTTTTACCTGTTCAGCTCCATTTTCATTTCAATTAGCTTTTTGATTTTAAAAGCTACCCGGAAATCTCAGCCAGATAATGGTCAGCAGCATCTGATTTTAACAATAAAAAAGCACGCTGCCAATGGAAAAAAGACCAAATTTGCATCAGCTTTTTAAATACACAAACCTAAAACTTAATAAAACTTTGACAGTTATTAACGAAACGTACTTACCAGGAGAAGCCTTTATCGAAATTGGCGATTATGATGTCGGCATCCGTCAGTTGGTGCCCTATTACGACCTGATGCATGAAGTGCTATCCAGTGTTATACCTCCCGAAACCCGCACTATCCTTGAACTTGGCAGCGGCACCGGCGAACTTACATCAAGACTGCTTTCTGCATGCAGTCAGGCGCGATTCCTCTGCATCGACTATTCGGAGCGTATGATTCCATTTATGAAAAACAAGCTCATGCAAAGTGGTTTTCATTCCCGCGTAGAATGGATCACCGCCAATATCGAAAATATTCAACATCTGGAACATGATTTCCTGCAAAAAAGTTCGGTTGATGCATGCGTTACTTCTCTGGTTCTACACCACCTCGACGACGACAAAAAGCAGCAGCTTATCCATCATATTTTTCATCTCCTGAAGCCGGGAGGTCATTTTTGGATAGCCGATGCTGTGTTGCCCGAAAGCATCGAAATGGCAGTTCATTACAACCTTGCCCGCGAAAAATGGCTTGACAGGAATGTTTTAAAAAGAGAAATGCTTTCTCCAAAAATGCTTCAGGACAAATTTTACAGCAGAGCTGATAGTCACAATCCCACTACCCTCGAAAATTCCATAAAAATGCTTAAAAATGCTGGATTCAGAAGCCCCGAAATACTCTGGAAATATTTTGGAATGGCGGTTTTCGGGGGAATTAAACAGTAATTTTGTTGGTTTATGCAGCAGGTCAGTTACATAAGCTGGAACGGGAAAGATGCTGCGCAAACCGTCACTGCACGGTTTGCGGCGGTTGTAAACCATATCCCCGGAATTATTGCCTTAATCGATCAGCAACGATCCTATACTTTTGAAGAAATCGACCGCCTGTCTGACAGGATTGCTGCACAAATTCAAAGTGCTGATATTCCTCAAAAATCACCGGTTGCAGTTTTATTTGGCCCATCGGTTTTTAGAATTGCCGGGTTAATTGGCGTCCTGAAAACCGGAAGACCTTTTGTTCCGCTGGATGTAACCTACCCTGCCGAACGAAATAAACTGATATTCGACGACTCAGAATCCGCAATGTTGTGCACCGATAATTTCTGTAAAAACATCGCAGCCGAAATTACTGGCAGTGATAAGCAAATTTTAAATTTGGATAACCTGCCAGAGCAAGAAAACCGGAATTTTCATCCCATCGAAATTTCGCCTGACGATCTCTGCACGATAATTTTCACATCTGGCTCTACCGGCAGGCCAAAAGGTGTAAAACATACACACCAAAGCGTGCTTCATGATGCAATGGTTACAAGTCTTACTCTGGATATCAGGATCGGTGACAGGTTTATTCAGGTTTCTCCCACCGGGTCGGTAGCTTCGCTTTCTCAGACGACATCATCGGTTTTGAGTGGCGCAGTGAGTGTGCCATTTAGCCTGCGCCACCATGGATTGAAAGAATTAGGCAAATGGATTCGACAGCAAAACATCACCATTTTCAGTTCGGCGCCTACCATCTTCAGGCATCTTTGCATGGAATTTCCAACAGAAAATGTTTTTAAAAGTATCCGGATTGTTCGGAGTGGCGGTGAACAAGTTTTCGAGAGCGACCTGGATTTGTGTCTCAAACATTGTAACAGGAATACCATTTTTCAGGTTGCTTATGGCTCAACAGAAACCGGCATTATCGCAACAAAAAATTATCAACCTGACCAGTATTTGAAAAGTACTTCGGGTAAAATGCCGATAGGAAAGGTAGTTCAGGGCAAAAAAATACTCATCCTCGACGAAAACAGGATGGCCGTTACAAAAGGAGAAACCGGCGAATTATTTGTTGGCTCCGCAGGGCTGGCACAGGGATATTTGGGACAAACCAGCTTAACATCCGAAAAATTTCTGACATTTAAGGATGAAGACGGCAAAGCTGACCGTTTTTATAAAACCGGTGACCTGGTGAGGCAACTCCCAAACGATGATCTTGAGTTTGCAGGAAGAATGGATGTACAGTTGAAAATCAATGGTTTTCGCATCGAACCAGGCGAAATTGAGGCAGCTATTCTTACAAATCCAAAAATTAGCGAATGTCATGTCAAAATTTGCCCGATCGACAACCAGGATTTTCTGACAGCCTATGTAAAGGTTGACCAAAGTCAAGCAATCGAGGAAAACGATTTAAGAGATTTTTTGCTTAAAAAACTGCCGGTTCACATGGTTCCGGCACTTTATGTTTTTCTCGATAAATTTCCACGGGTTCCAAATGGCAAAATCGACCGGCAAGCGCTACCTGAGCCAAAAAAGAACAGGTCGTTTATATCAGCCAAAGATTGTTCCCATCAAAAAAATACCCGGATTTTGATTAGAATCTGGAAGAAAATCCTGAAAACTGAGGATGTCGGCCCGGAAACTAACTTCTTTGACGCAGGAGGTGACTCACTGGGCATGATGAAAATGGTCGGAAAAATTGAAAAACAGCTCAATCTAAAAATCGAAATTGCAGCGATTGTTAAGAATCCGACCATCAGTAAGCTTTCGCTGATACTCGGGCTTAAGCAGCAGTGCAGCAATGTTGAGGTAATAAAACTGGGTGCCACAAATAATGAAACCCCAATTGTTGTTATTGGGCCAGGCGCTTTTGTTTACCATCTGGCAAAGGAAATGAATCATTCGAGGCCGGTTTATGCTTTTCCACTGCCCAATTATGTCGAGGTTATAGCCTGGGAAGGTGATCTGGCAAAGGTTACACTTGATAAGCTTGCCAGAATCTACACCAACCTGATTTTGCAGCATATTACGACTGACAAATTTATTCTGGCAGGCCATTCATTTCATGGAATTATAGCTTTTCAGGTGGCCCATCAGCTACTCAACGCAGGCAAAGACATCGAAAACATCGTGATGCTCGACACAAAATCAAAATTGCTTTATCCAAAGCTTTTTCAAAGAATGGCATTATTTAGCCAGCATCTCAAACCGAATCTGGTCATCAAAAGATTGATTTTAAGATTAAAAAAACTCCTTCCATTATCAAAATCTCAAAAAAATGAAGTTCAAAAAATCAGGCTGGATTTAGGAAAAGAGGAAATCAATCAGGCGTTTTCGATGCTGACAAAAACCAAAGAAGTAATGGTTTATGAAGAATTTTCGAAATTTGCTAGGATAGTTCGCCGGGAAGCATTAAAAAACCAAATCATGACACCGCTTTTTTGCAAAGGTGTTTTGATTCGGGTTAGGATAAAGAAAACGGAAATTATTAACCGTATTTTTCCTGATTATGGCTGGCAAAAGTATTTTAAAGGCGGTCTTAAAATCATCGAAACCGACGGTGATCACATGGGTATGATTCGATTACCAAACATCCAGGATTTAGCAAAAAAACTCAACACATTACTAAAATGATCCTGAGCCAATGACCCATCATGAGCGAATGCATAATTGCCTTTACCGAAAAGACATCCAAACGAATCCGGTCTCGTTCTGGAGACATTTTCCTCATGCCGATCAGTCGGCAGATAATCTCGCAAACGCTACGATAGCCTGGCAACGAAAGTTTGATTTCGATTTCGTGAAAGTTACCCCTGCTTCGTCGTTTTGCCTGAAAGACTGGGGCGTTGAGGATGAATACCTCGGGAATCCTTTTGGCATCAGAAATTATAAACGACCAATCATCCACCAGCCTGATGATTGGCTCAAACTCCCTGTGCTGGAGGCTGAAAACCAATATTTAAACCAACAGATTGAAGCGTTGAGGAAGATAAAAAAAGTGCTCGGAAATTCTGTTCCAATTGTTCAATCCATTTTTAATCCGCTGGTGCAGATGGAAAATATGGCTGGAAACAAAACGCTGAACGATCATTTACAAAGGTTTCCTGAAGCCGTTTTGGCCGGGCTTGAGACAATAAGTAAAAGCACAGCAAATTTTGTCCAAAAAGCAGTTGCAACGGGAATTGATGGTATTTTCTTTATTATAAAACATGCGCCACCTACAGTTTTCAGCAACCTTAAATATTCCCGATTTGGTGTTCCCTTCGACAACATCTGCCTGCAACCGGCGAGTAAACTTTGGATGAACATTTTACACCTTCATTCGGATAATCCGGATTTTGATGATTTCGAAAATTTCCCAACAGCAATGTTGAGTATGCATGGATTACATCATTCAGGAAATCTGCTTAAGGCCATTTCTTCTTCGGAAAAAATTTTGTGTGGTGGTCTTCAAAGGGTTGCCGAAATGGGTGATGGAACTGAGGATGAAATTGCCAGAAAGTGTAGTAAGTTGTTTAACGAAACTGCGGGAAAACAATTTGTTCTGAGTGCCGAATGTGGCTTGCGGCTTGATACAGCCGACAGAAACATCTTCAATGCGGTAAATTTAGCCCGTGAGAATGAAAAGAAATTCCAATGATCGGCGACTAAAGAAATCGAAAAAATCGCAAACGCAAATTTTTATAAAGTTACATCGTGTGTTCGATCAGAATTTTTACACCAATTCCAATTAAAATCAGTCCGCCAACGATCTCCATTTTCTTACCAAACCAGCCGCCAGCCTGCTTTCCAAAAAGCATCCCGATCATCGAAACCACAAAAGTAACTGCTCCAATTACAAAAACCGACCAAAAAATATTTATTTCCATAAAAGCAAAACTTACACCCACCACAAGCGCGTCAATGCTTGTCGCAATGGCAATTCCAACAAGGAAAGTAAATCGGAGCGGATCAGCATTTTCCTGTTTTGATTCCGGTTCAAAACTTTCGTAAATCATCTTTAAGCCAAGCGCACCAAGCAAACCAAAAGCAACCCAATGGTCATAATCAGAAATCAGCGATGCTACCTGCTTTCCTGCAAACCATCCGGTTAAGGGCATTAACGACTGGAAAAATGCCAGAATTAATGCTACTCTCACACCTTGCCAGAACCTGATGTGGCTGATGGACAAACCTGTGGATACAGAGGCTGCGAAGGTGTCGAATGAAAGCCCGATGGCAATAAGCAGTAAAGTTATAAAATCCATAAACTATTAGAAATCTCAAAAAAACAAAATGCAAATATCAAATAAAGTGTCAAAATACGGTGAGTTGATGCTTACAAATCTGAAAAAACCTGATTTTTCAAAAACTTATTCCATCCGAAAGTCCACGTCCTGAAAAGGTTTCACCTTTTGGAAAGGTGAAACCTTTAAACCAACGCTTTTGTCAGAAAGGGTTCCGAACTCTTGAAGAGTTCGGAACCCTGATTTAACCAGGATTGTAATAAGGTTGGAAAAGAGATGTGGCCTGGTTTTGTCCCCGATAGCTATCGGGGTTGGCTTTTTGAAGAAATAAGGTTTTCATGCGCTGAATGAAACCATTTTTTTTGATTAAAAACCTTATCCTTCATTCCTCAACCTTAGTACAAATCCGTTACCCTCTGATTTTTAAAACCTTATCACCTTATTCTTAACCGTGCCCATATCTTAAAAAAAATTCGTCCCGCCTTCTGCGGGAAAATAGTCATTAGTCCCTGACACAACGAACTGACATACCATCAGCTTTAATACTGTTGCTACGGTTTACTGTTGCAGCATTATAGGGTAAGTAGCGTTTCCAGGCAGCCGTTGCAGAGTACTCAGTAGAGCTCCAGAATATACCGTAGCTTCCAAGTACACCGAAATCAATTTCGAAGTAACCACCCGGAAGGCCTGTAAATCCACTGCTATTAGTAGCACATGTATTAGGAGAAATCCAATGTGTAGTGCCGGTTTCTTTCATTTTCCCACCAGCATTTGTACCATTCCACCCTATTGCTGCACAATTTACTGTGGCATCGAGGTAAGTAGTGATGGTGCACCATTCGGCATCGGTGGGCAGGTGCCAGCCGGTGGGGCAAATACCTTTTACGCCTGCAGTAGTGGTGTATTGCATCATTTCATCCCACTGGTAAAGGCCTCCATAGGTGTTGCAGTTGTTTTGGCTGTTGTTATAGCAGTATTTTTCTATTGAACCGTTGTTGGTTTGGATTGTTGATCCAACAATCATGGTTCCCACATCAAGGTTTTGCTGCATCCAACACTGGGTACCAATTTGCACGGTAGTGTAAGATTTACCATCGCGGGTATCGGTAAAACTTTGGCCGCAAGCCCAGTTGCTGGCAAAACTAATCGACACGCCATCCTCGGCCATGCAGCCATGCTGGTCGTAAACCTTCCAGATCAGGTAATACGAATTTCCGGCCACACCGGTAAAGGCGCTGGTTGGGTTGTTGGGTTGGGCAATGCTGCCGCCGGTGCCGGTGCTAATGCTCCAAACGCCGTAGCCGCCGTTTGGCGGGGTGTTGCCTGCTAAAGTTGTGCTTGTGCCGGCATGGTTTGACTGGTCGGGGCCTGCATTGGCGGTGGGTGTGGCATAAAAACAAAGTTGCATGGTGTCGGTGGCATAAACGGTGCAGGGGGCAATGGGCAAGGCATCCATGGTGAGATGAATACAGCCGTTTAATTGGTCGATGGGACTTGGCCAGTAAACAGCATCCTCGATTCCATTATCCGGAAAACCACCTAAACCGTCATAAGTCGCCCAATTAATGTATGAGTAATTAGAAGCCGTACCATCCATTTGAACTTCCACACCAAAGCAAACAGTTTGATCCGGGCCAGCATCAGCAGTAACCTGTGGCGCGCAGCCAAAAAAGCTGATTTGTACATCGTCGGTGCTGTTACAATTATCAAAAGAGTAAAGTGTCCAGAGCAAGGTGTAAGTATTTCCGGCAATTCCTGTAAACTGGCTTGTTGGGTTGTTGGGCTGGGTAAAGCTTCCACCGGTTCCGCTTTGTATGCTCCACACGCCGTAGCCTCCGACAGGTGGTGTGTTGCCTTCCAGTGATGCAGTAGTTCCGGCAATGTTAAGTTGGTCAGTACCAGCATTACAGGCAGGCAGCGATTCATAGTAAATGAAGATGTAATCGAAAGCATTATTAAAGCAAGGTTCTATTGGACTTACAAATACTCCAATTTCGCTGTAACCTCTATTCCATTCATTAATATTTGGATAATATTCGGTGGTTAAGGAATATTGATTTGAAAAATCATCTGATCCATCAACTGCAATCCATTGTACCTGGTTATAATTTGTGGCAATAGCCGAAAGCTGCACAACCTCGCCCACACAAACGGTCTGGTCGGGTCCGGCATAAACCGTAGGATCGGGTGCAATGGTAAGCATCATCATATCAGAACCTGTTATTGGTGGGCAAGGATCGTTGGCGTAGGCAGTGAGTGTAAGTTCAGCAAGTCCATTAAGAATCTCCAATATTCCGGGTGTATAAATTGGGGTTAATGAGCTTGTCGAACTAAAAGTTCCATCACCACTTGTTGTCCAAACAAAATTGTAAGCGCCACCTGTGTTGGCCTCCTGAATGTAATAACTACCATTACTGCAAATGGTAGCATCCTGGCCTGCAAAAACCGGTGGTGGATTACAAAAAGCAGTAAAGAAACTCCAAACCTGGCCTTCGGTGGTGTTGCCGTAACCATCATGAGCTACTACTTTCCAGTAATACTGTGTTGAGTGCTCAAGCTGGCTAACCAAAAAACTTGTTGTACCTAAGCTACTCTCCATCAATGTTGGCGGATAGTTGAGGCCAAAATACACATCATAAACCAGAGGGTCAAGTTCGGGGTCGATGCAACCCCAATTCAGGTTAACTTCCAACGGCAGGTTAATAGCGCCATCGGCAGGCGTAATATTGAAAGGTGTTTCAGGATGCTGGTTAACGATAAGGCTTCCGCAGGTTTGGAACCAGTCGTAACCATCATAATAGTTGAGGCAACGAGTCGAAAGATTGAAAATCTGCATCCCTGCCGGCGGATTTTGAATGGCAGCCCGTTCCTGGTCGTTCATGTTTAGAATTCCGCCACTCTGCCCTGAATACAGCGAGTAAGGTACGCTCACAAACTGAGTAACGCCAAGTATTGTAAACTGCCCGTTGCCGGCAAGGTCAATGGCAGTTTCGAGGTAGTGTGCTGCATTGCCCCACCGGATTGCCGAAAAGTCGGTAAACTGTGGCGTTCCCTGCCCAATCACAAGATTCACAAGCCCGAAGGCGTTTGAAACCACAGTGTGCGTTTCCACATAAACCGCATTGCCATCCGGCACACCGAAGCGAATGGTCATTTTGAGGGTAAGTCCTGTATTGGCGATGGTTTGCCCTTCGCTATCGCGTATAACAGTTTGGTAATTGATGCCTAACGGCGCCTGGCTGAATGCAATCATACTCAACCAGATAAAAGAAAGAAGGAATAAACTCTTTTTCATGGCAAAAGATTTTTAGTGAAACAATGTTTCAAATTTAGCTGGAATTTTAATTTGAAAAGTCGAAACATCGCTATTTTTTTCCTTTTTAAATAAGGGGTGAGCGATTTTCGTGATGATAGGTTTTACCTTGTGGCCGTGCTAAAAGGTTTCACCTTTTTGGAGAGGTGAAACCTTTAAAAATGCGAATCATAAAATTCAGTTCATCGTGTGTTCGACCAGAATTTTTAGGCCGATTCCAATTAAAATCAGTCCGCCAACGATCTCCATTTTCTTACCAAACCATCCACCAGCCTGCTTCCCAAAAAGCATCCCAATCATCGAAAATAGAAATGTGACTGCCCCTATTACAAAAACCGACCAGTAAATATTCATCTCCATAAAAGCAAAACTCACTCCAACAACCAGGGCATCTATGCTTGTCGCAATCGCAATTCCAACAAGGAAGGTAAATCTGAGCGGATCAGCACTTTCCTGTTTTGATTCAGGTTCAAAACTTTCGTAAATCATCTTTAAACCAAGCGCACCAAGCAAACCAAATGCAACCCAATGGTCATAATCTGAAATCAGCGATGCTACCTGCTTTCCGGCCAGCCAGCCAATAAAAGGCATTAACGACTGGAAAAATGCCAGGATTAATGCCACTCTCACACCTTGCCAGAACCTGATGTGGCTGATGGACAAACCTGTGGATACAGAGGCGGCGAAGGTGTCGAATGAAAGCCCGATGGCAATAAGCAGTAAAGTGATAAAATCCATAAACTTTTTAAAATCTCATCCCGATAGCTATCGGGAACAAAATGCAAATATCAAATAAAGCGTCAAAATACGGGGAGTTGGTGCTTACAAATCTGAAAAAAACCTGATTTTTCAAAAACTTATTCCATCCGAAAGTCCACGTCCTGAAAAGGTTTCACCTTTTGGAAAGGTGAAACCTTTACTGAAAACTCTCAGTTCATTTTTGATGGTTTAAAATGCCTTTGGTTGAAAACCAGGCTCATTTACAATTGATGAACTGCTGCCTGTAGCTCTGATAACAAAGAAACCCTGTTTCTCGGCCATTCGGTCGCTGGAGCCATCGGCTGTTATGAAAGCCATTGCACCGTAAATAATCTTGTTGTGGTATTCGGGCATATAGGTTTTAGCTTTCCATAATTTCTTATGAAAATCATCAACATCATCAGGCCTGAGTGTTGTCTTTACCTCAACAATAACCATTTCGGCACCATTGATGGCAATAATATCAAACTCAAAATTTTGACCCTGATAATTTCCCTCAGCCCGTCGTGTAGTACGTTCGACACCAATACCTTTTTGTTTTAACAATTTTATCAAATCGCCTTTAACTAATGATTCAACCAATTTACCCCACTGAGATGTAAAAAGCTGGTCGAGTTTTCTGATTTTCTTATCGGTTTCTTTAAATAATTTTTCCGTTTCCTGAAATTTCCTGTCGGTGTCCTGAAACTTCTCAGTGAGTATTCTGTCGGTTTCCTGAAACATACGCCAAACCTGCTGAAAATCGAGCGGCTGGCTGTAAGGAACCATGGGTTCTTCGGCTATATTATTGTTTTCCATTTTAAGAATGTTTAAAATGCAAAGATACAGCAATTTGGATGTTGAAAATAAATTTTCAGTTCGAAAGGTTTTACTTCATGCTTTGCAAAAAAGGTTTCACCTTTTGGAAAGGTGAAACCTTTGAACCATCCGATTTTCCGTAGCCCAAACCTTCAGGTTTGGGATTGCTGAAATCTCCAAAGCTAAGATGGCAGGGCGTTTACGCCCTTTTGTAGATACCGCGAACTTTATCGATTGAAGGGCGTAAACGCCCTGTTTAATCTTATTCGTTTTTTAATCCCCGGGCTGAAGCCCGGGGCTAAGGAATCAATTTTTTCTGGCTGATTGCTGGGGTCATGAATTCCTTTTATCTATAGGAAGCCCGGTATTTTGACTAAAAACCTTATTCTTCATTCCTCAACCTTAGTACAAATCTGATTTTCCCCTGATTTTTAAAACCTTATTATTTTTTACCAGGATTTCCTTTTGGCGTTCGAAAAGGTTTCACCTTTTAAAAAGGTGAAACCTTTGAACCACGATGAAAATGGTTTTACCCATTGCAAAGGTGAAATATCGTAATAAGTATTCTCAGTCCTCATGTTTTCCTGATTCCTGATTAAAATCCTCAACAATTAAACCTGATTCACCGATTTTATATCCTTTGGAGTTGTAACCGGTTTTGATTATCTGCTGCCCTTCACAGGCACTGATGCCGGTCCATTTGCAGTTCCTGCAATGCCCTGTTCCATTGATTTGAACACCCCAGCATTCGTCGTTCGAAAGTTTAGATGTATCTATCTTTTTCATTTTTTAAGATGAATTTTACAATTGAGTAATTTGAAACGATTTCACAATCCACCAAATCCCAACTCCAATCGCAATTAAACCTCCGGCTATTCTCATCATATTATAAATTTTCGGCCTTCCCGAAGCCGAAGTTTTTCCTGAAACAGCGCCAAGAATGGCAGCAAAAACAACCATGGCCAAAATTGTCCCGACACCAAAACCCGTCAGATAAAGTGCAGCATCTTTTTTGCTGGGAAGCGCCAGTGTTGGCAATACAGCAATTAAATGTGAAACCCCGGCAAGCCCATGAAAAATACCTACACCAAGTGCAGCCTTAATATTCTGGCGATGGCTTTTCTGATGATTGTGCGAATGTGCACTTTCCTCGCTGTGGTTGTGGGCTTCGCCATGGGTATGTTTGTGAATATGAACGAAATCACCACTATTTCCGACTTTATGAAAGTGAGGATGTGAGTGTTTTCCAACATCAGTTTTTATAAAAACTTTAGCAATTGCCCAGGCGCCTATTCCGATCAACAGCAAACCAACAAGCTGCTCGCTATGTTCCGAAATCGCATCAATCGGGATAAAATCTCTGAAAAGCAGAAATAACATCCCAATCAGCAGCATCCCGGTAGTGTGACCAATTCCCCATGCCATGCCGATCCACCACGATTTTTTTTTCGATTCGATAGCCAGAGGCGTAACTGCTGCAAGGTGGTCGGGACCAGAGAGTACGTGCGCTATTGCCGCCGAAATTCCTGTGATAAGTTGTAGCATATTTGCGATTTATGATTTATGAAAGTCGCTTAGCGCTTAGCGCAGAGCGCTCTACCATTTGTGATTTATGATTTTAGATTTATGATTGACTGCCGACTGCCGACTGCCGACTGGCAACTGCCGACTTCTGACTTCCGACTTCCGACTACAAACTATTTCCCTGCTTTCCAGCGCATGGCAGGCAAAACTGCTGACCGGCCAACTCGACTGCTCTGGTTTCCATCGTCGGTTCACCGCACTTTGCACAGATAAAACTCTCGTGAGAAGGTGCATAATCCGGTATTTCCACAATTACTTCTTCAATTTTGAAAAGCTTGTCAAAATCCAGGGATAAAGTTGCAAAGGCTTTTTCGATACCCAGTTTTTTAAAACGGGTAATTTCTTCATCGCTGTGATTTTGTGCTCCAACAACTTTTTTATAGCTTTCCGAAAACAGTGGCAAAGCAGTGTGCATATATTCCCTGCCTCCGGCTTTTGCCGAAATCCTTACTCCCCTGCCGTCGCGCCTTGTAAGGGTGAAAGCCGTTTTTCCATAATCCTTAAATATTAACGCATTATTCCCAAAAGTACAGCCCGTCACAAACTGTATTCCGTCGGAAGTGCAGTTATTAGTTTCAACGATGGCCAATAAATCTTCGAGGCCATCGGCGTTTTGCCGGATAATTTGCATGGCTTTGGTGGCCATCATCACGCCCATGGCCAGCCCCGGACAAAAATGCCCGTGAATTTGTGCGGCAGCCAATAGCAGTTTTTTGGTTTTACCTGCCCGGATGTCGGATACTATCAGCTTTCGCGGGTTATTTTTTCGCCTGTGAACCTCACTTTCATCAATTTCCTCCTCCGTCAAAGGAATATGAAGCGGCTTTACATCAACAACCGGAGTCGCATCCAGGGCATCAAGGCCGCTCACTTTTAAAATGTTGCCTTCACGACGCAGGAGTTTAACAATCGTACTTCCGATTTGCGAAGGCCGGCTGGGGCTGCGTGTCCCAAAAACACCCTTAAATTCGCCGGTGTGCGTAAATGTTTTTAGTTCAAAGGGTTCAGCCCGGTGAAAATGAAAATATATCTCGAGGTAATCAGATTGTTCGACTTTAAATAATCCTTCTGTAAACTCGTCAAATATCTCGATTTCACTTTCCTGTTCGCGCATCAGGCCTGGATTTGCAGGTTGAGAAAACTTACTTTTAACTATGCCAATGTATGGGATTTCCATTATTTTTTTTGGAGAGATTTGTTAATGACTTCGATGATCATTTTCAAAATAAAGACTGTTATCGAAACAAATGTTCGTAAGTAATTTGAGTTTCTGAAGCTTCGTTGGGGTATGAAATATCCTGATTGGTCATATTTCTCTTTTTGTCGTAAGAAAATTTCTGTACGAATCCGATTTTTCCATCCGGCATTACTTTTGTGATTTCCGAACGGTTTTTATCTCTATCATACTGATAAATAAACTTGTACATGAGTTTATGATCGCCACCCCAGATTTGCTTTTCCTTAACCTTTCTGGAACCATAAAAAGTGTATTTTACATGCATTACAGTATCTTTCCCAGGTAAGTACTTGATTATTTCGGAAATCTTCGATTTGTCAGGGTTTCTTTTATAACGATAATCAATTTTGTATTCGAGGCTGTCGGTGAAGGTGAATTTCGTTAATTCAACCAATTTGTTGTCTTTGTCGAAACGATACGCAAACCTCGAATCCAGGTTTTCGCCTTCATAGTTGAATGAACCACGTAACCTGCCATCTTCATCATAGAAATAATCAATTTTCTCGACCAGTTTTTCGTCTGCATCATAATCAGCGTCAACAGTCATCCTTTGTGCGCAATCGTAGCTATAAATAACTTTTGTGTCAATTTTTCCGGTGCTGTCATAAAGTGTGAGCGATTCCATCAAACCATTACAGGCGTAATCGGTTTGTAAATAAAGGAATTTTTCGGAGGTCATTTTCCCCTCACTAAACTTTTGCTTGTAAGCCAGCGATGATTTGATGCACTGTTTGCTGATGCGTTTTGCCTCTGCCCGCTTTTCGCTGACTTCCATTTTGGTTTTTGCCGGTTCCTCGTGAGCAATCAAACTGATCGATTGCCCAAAAAACAACAGCACGATAAGTGCAAGTATTTTTAATTCTTTCATGTCATTTATTTATTTCATTAGTTAAAAAACTTCAATTCAGGGTTAGCTGCAGGAACTCATCACCAGTTTCCCATGTTTGATGCCCTTTAAGGCGATTAATTGATGGGCGAGCGATTGGAGCATCGAGGCCTTGCCTTTTACAGCAATGGTTTCGAGGCAGTTTTCATGATCGAGATGAACATGCTGAACCGACAATATCAGGTCGTGAAAATCGTGTTGCAGGTCGGTTGATTTATTTTGAAGGTCTTTTTTATGATGATCGTAAACCAAAACAATCGCTCCGGCAACTTCTTCATCATCCTGCCAGTTTTCGTCAACTTTCGATTGGCTTATTAAAAAACGTATGGCCTGGGAGCGGTTTGGAAAATGTTGCTTTTCGACCAGTTGGTCTAAGTCGTCGAGCAGGTTTTCTTCGAGAGAAACACCAAATCTTTTTACATTCATCGTGTTACTTTATGTTAAATTCGTGCCACAAAAATATGGGTTCTTTTAGTTTACAGGTAATTTATTATCGAATTTATTCCGATTTTAAATTGGATAAAATTTCTTACGATCTGTCAATTTCAAACAAACCGGTTGTTTTTCGTTTAACAATAATATTTTTGTTGAAGGAAGGCTCACAGTTTATGCGTTTTCCTCATTATCAAAAATATCTTAAAGTAATGACTGTTAAAGAAATCTGTAATTTACTTGACGCAAATATTGCATGCGGAAATACCGGGTCCGAAACAATAGTTCATGAGGCTTTTGCCTCCGACCTGATGAGCGATGTTTTAACGTTGGCCAGCGAAAACCCTTTATTAATCACCGGTTTATCCAATCTTCAGACCATCCGCACTGCCGAGATGTCCGAAATTAAAGTCGTGGTATTTGCCCGAGGGAAAAAGGTGAGCGAAGAGATGAAAAATATAGCCTCCGAAAATCAGATCCTCCTGATTGAGACCGGTTTTTCGGTTTTTAAAACCTGTGGAATTCTTTACCAGGCTGGCCTCAAACCCATTTATTAGCGCCCATAAATGCAATATAAATTTGAAGTTGAAGGCGGAAATTTCAGCAAGGCTGGAACTGCCTCGAGCGAGGTAAAAAAAATCCTGAACCAGCTTAATGTCGATTACAAACTGATAAAAAGGATTGTGGTGGCACTCTATGAGGCTGAAGTAAATATCGTGGCACACGCCAACAAAGGAATTATTGATGTGGACATTGATACCGAACGAATCAAGCTTGTTTTAAACGATTCGGGGCCAGGAATTCCAAACATCGAAAAAGCTATGGAAGCGGGCTTTTCTACCGCCACTCAAAAAGTCAGGGAGATGGGTTTTGGCGCCGGAATGGGACTTCCAAACATCAAAAGAAATGCTGACATTCTTAACATCAGCAGTGAAACCGGCAAAGGAACTTCGGTAGAAATTATTGTTTTTCTTAAACCTTAACCCATGAATGACTTTCTTCATGCCCTAAAAATTGTAGACGACCTCTGTATTGGTTGCTCGCTTTGCATGAATATCTGCCCCACAAAGGCGATCAGGGTGCGAAAAGGCAAAGCAAAACTGATGAACAACCGCTGCATCGATTGCGGTGAATGCTTCAGAATCTGCCCCGTTGGCGCCATCCTGATCGAGCAGGACGATTTTGGCCTTATTTTTAATTACAAATACCGCGTTGCCCTGATTCCGGCTGTCTTTTTTGGCCAGTTTCCTTCAAAATATCCGATTTCAAAAATCTATCAAACCTTGATAGACTTAGGTTTTACGCATGTTTTTGAAGTCGAAAACGGTGTGGACATCATTAAAAAAGCCACACGCGAAATCCTCAGTCAGGACCATGACACCAAACCTTTGATTTCGACATTTTGCCCCGCAATAGTTCGGCTTATCCAGGTAAAATTCCCTGCTTTGGTGCATAATTTTACTTTGCTAAAACCGCCTCTGGATGTTGCCGCGCTATATTTCAGGAAGCATCTTCAAAACCAGGGTGCCGATGAAAGCGAAATCGGAATTTTTTATTTTACCCAGTGCGCCGCCAAAATTGCCGCTATTAAAAGCCCGGCAGAAGAAGAGAAATCGCCGATAACCGGCGTTATCAACATGGATTCGGCTTTTAACAAGGTTTACCAAAAAGTAAAACAGGAAAACGGAGATAGTTCTGTCCAAATTCCGGTTACCGCAGGTTTCGCCTCCAACGATGTATTGTGGAGTCTCACCACCGGCGAATCGGACACTGCAATGGGCCGCAGAATGGCCATTGACGGCATTCACAACGTGATTGCTTTTTTAGAGAAATTAGAACAGGAAGAAAATCCTGATTTCGATTTTCTCGAATTACGAGCCTGCGACGAAAGCTGCGCCGGTGGTGTGCTGACCTCCGAAAACCGATTCCTGACTGTTGAACGGATAAAAAAACGCGTCAGGAAAATGAATGCCGAACAACCTCAAACCGAACAAAATCAGGATATTTTAAATTATGAGGACGAATTGCGCCGGATGATTTTCGTTGAAGAGATAAAACCCCGCTCGATGATGAAATTAGATGAAGACATGGGCGAGGCGATGAAAAAAATGAAGCTGATCAGGCAAATTGTACAGATGCTGCCGATGGTCGATTGTGGTGCATGCGGTTCACCGGGCTGTTATGCCCTTGCCGAGGATATCGTTCAAAGTCGTGGCTTGATGGAAAACTGCATCTTTATTCAGCGGCGCTATGAGGAAAAGGGAATGTTAAAACCTTCTGACTCATTACAAATTATGAAAAATGTTTGGGGAAGTGATAAATTTGAATCAAAGAAAAATCAAAACAACGAAACCGATGAAAGTAAATGAGATTGTCGAAAAGCTTGGACTTAAAATATTTAGCGGTGAAAAAGGCCTTGCAAAGGAAATTTCAGGTGGCTATGTTTGTGACCTCCTCAGCGATGTCATGGGACATGCCGACCAGGGAAACATCTGGATAACCCTGCAAACCCATAAAAATGTAATGGCCATTGCATCGCTCAAAGACCTTGCCGCAGTAGTAATTGTGAAAGGTTTTGAGCCTGAACCAGACGCCCTCGAAAAGAGTAATGAAGAAGAAATCCCGATCCTGGGAACTGATCTGGAAAGTTTTGAAATTACCGGAAAAATTTATGAATTGTTGAAATGATTCGTGTAGGTTTTTAGGTTCTGCTGCGAATAACATTGGATTTGACATTTTAGCGGCCAGAAGACTGAAGTCGGAAGTCCGAAGTCCGAAGTCGGAAGTCCGAAGTCGGAAGACTGAAGTTGGAAGACCGAAGTTGGAAGACCGAAGTGTCTTTGAAAATGTTATTGCCGTCAGATAATGGGCATAAAGTCAAATAAAGTTAATTGTAATCATATCAGATATTTAAGGGAAAATTATTTTTTAGGGAGCTTCCGACTCCCTTCTTCTGGCTTCCGACAAAATACTTTTACCCACTAAATTATTAGTAGAACCGGTTTTTAAACGCTTAAAATAATGAAAGCTTATAAAGCTGATTTACATATTCACACCGTCCTCTCTCCTTGTGGCGACCTGGAGATGAGTCCGAAAAATATTGTAAACCAGGCTTTGATTAAAAACCTCGACATCATCGGGATTACCGATCACAATTCGACCCGCCATTGCCGCCTGATTTCGGAAATAGCTGCC
>CAJATL010000343.1 GCA_903944895.1 uncultured Bacteroidota bacterium | reverse complement strand
TGAATCACTTGAACAACGAAAAACCCAAAATAACCTCGAAAAGAAACTGGATTATCTTAGAAGAAAGCTGCTTTTAACAGAAAAACAACTTTCTCTATGTGCTTAATTATCACCAAATTCATGACAGGTTAGATGAAAGTTATAAGTTGGCAATATGCCATTTGGCAGTCGGCAGTTCCCGGTTGATGGTTGCCGGATGAAATATGCCACCAGGTGGTAGTCATCAATTTAATGAAAAGGTGATACTACCTACTGTCGACTACAGACTACCAACTACCAATTTTTTTTACTGACTGCTGCCTACTTTCTTCTTTATTGCCAACTGCCTACTGGCAACTGCCGACTTTTTTCTATGCTGCCCACTGGCAACTGCCGACTTCATCACTCCATTCGTACAATTTTCGGATAAAAAAGGGCAAGCACATTTACCAGGTCTTTTTGTGCTTCCATCACTTCAAAAATATTTTTGTACGCCAAAGGCGATTCTTCCGGACCACCGCCTATGAGTTCGACGCCTTCCTGGTCAAGGACTTTTTTCAGACTGCTTTTCGTGAAACTATTTTTGGCTTTGGTGCGCGACAATTGTCGGCCAGCCCCGTGAGATGCCGAATTCAGCGAAGCTTCACTTCCCTTGCCGGAAACAATAAATGCCGGCGAAACCATATTCCCTGGAATAATGCCTAAATCTCCAACTTTAGCTGGCGTTGCTCCTTTCCGATGAACGATGAGTGTTTCATTTTCGGTTAACTTTTCCTTCCAGGCAAAATTGTGATGGTTTTCGATGATTTTTATGGGCTTCTCTCCCAGCGCCTTCGCTAATTTGCGATGAATGATGCGATGATTGGCAGCGGAATAATCGCCGGCCAATGTCATGGCTTGCCAGTATTCCTGGCCCTCTTCGGAGTTCAGTTCGAGCCATGCCAGTTTGCCGGCTTCACCCGAAAACCCTAATTTGTCGGCTGCGATTCTTGTGTAATGCTGCGCAATCTCAGCACCAAAATTTCGTGAGCCTGAGTGCGAAAGAATGGCAAAATATTCGCCGGGCTGGATGCCCAGTTCTGATGAGAATTCTTTGACTACGATGTAGCCCAAATCCACAAAATGGTTGCCGTGACCGGAGGTGCCAAGTTGGTTATAAAAAGATTTTTGTAATGCTTTCAGAATTTTTATTTCATCAAATTCCTTTCGCTCCATCAGTTCATGGTCGCCAATATCGGTAAATTCACCAAGACCAAACCGGGTATTTTCGATGAGGATTTTCTGCAGTTTATCACGCTGACCTTTGATGATCTTTGGAGATTCGGGATACACCGATAAACACATCCTGCAACCGATGTCCATGCCCACACCATACGGCATCACAGCATTGTAGGCGGCAACCACGCCACCGATCGGTAAACCATAACCCAAGTGGGCGTCAGCCATCAGGGCGCCTTTCACAATAATCGGCAAACTCATCGCAGCTTGCATCTGTTTGATGGCTTCGGGATCAATATTTTCCTGACCAAAAACCGGATATTCGGAATCTGTTTTGATGAAATGATGCTTTTTGCGCTTTTCCTTGGGCGGGATGATTTCCTTTGGTTGAAGAAACTGCGCAAGTTCGGCAAAATATTGGTTTTTGACAAAATCAGCAGGTTGCCGGATAAGCTCTTTCAATATTTCCAAAACATCAACTTTGTCGTCATGTCTGAAATGTTTGGCAGCAAGATTTACGGCAAGTGAAACAGCTTCGTCATCGTGTAAACCGATCCGTCTTATTTCTTTACCTCTGAGTTTGAGTTTTTTCATAATGGCAGCAAAATTATAAAATGCCTGCTATGATTTTATCAAATTTGTAGTTTACACCACCTCTCATTTTGTATGAATCGCAACTAATTGGCCATTCCAATAAAATATCAATACACGTGCTGACTGAATTAAGCTAAATATAGTCAGCATGATAACCGGATTAATAACAAATTCGTTGATCGGAAACGTAAAACCAGGTTTTGTTACCTTATTATTCGGTTATTCCGGTGGATAATATGTCATTCATTCCACGCATGATGAGCCTGAATAAATAGTTTTGGTTCCGCTGTAAAAGTTATCTGAGATTCCGGATTTCAGGGCACGGCAAATATGAACGAATTAGCCATGAAATATTCCGGCACCAAAAATCCCCGCTGATTACAACTACCGGCGGGGATTTTCGATAAGAATAAGCATAGTTTATTTTTTCTTCTTGCGCGTCGATAGCAGCATAAGCCCTCCAAAAACCAGCATCAAAAGGCCAGTCCAAAGGTTAATATTTCGCCCCAGCGAACGGGCATAAAGTTCGGCATCGTTCATCGTGAACAGCCCGAAAGCAGCAAGAATAAATCCTAAAATAACAAAAAGCAGTCCTATCGGAAATCTAATATCCATATCCATAATTTTCCTCCTACCAGATTAAAATTGTAATTGCAATACTTAATGCGCCAATGATTACAGCCATCACAACGGGCTTGTCGTACCAGGGAATTCCAGGCTCATCATAGGTTTTTGGGGTAAGCGAATAAACGAGTCCCCTTAGATCATCATCGGTTTTTAGCTGTTTGGTGAATAATGATATGATGATTGTGAGCACAAAACATACCGACCAGGCATAAATTGCAGTCCAGAAACCCTGAGCCATCCCGCTGGGATATTCGACCAGTTGCGCAAGCCAACCACCTTTGCCTTCTGCGATGGTAAGGCTGTAATGTAAAGCCGCGGCGGCAGTCCCGGCAATCAATCCTGCAAAAGCAGCGTTTCCTGTGGTTCGTTTCCAAAACATCCCAAGCATAAAGGTTGCAAACAGCGGTGCGTTGACAAAAGCAAAGATGAGTTGCAGAAAATCCATGATGTTATTGAAGTTAGCAGCAATGTAGGCGGTGCCGATACTTACAGCCACACCAAAAATGGTTGCAAATTGCCCGATTTTGAGATAGTGGTTGTCCGATTTTCCTGGCCGGATGTAGGATTGATAAATATCGTAAGTAAAAACGGTATTGAAAGCCGTCACATTTCCCGCCATCCCACTCATAAAGGAGGCCATGAGTGCAGTAATTCCAAGTCCCAGCAACCCTGTGGGGTAATAATGCACCAGCATCGAAGGAATAATCATGTTATAATCCGTCTGTCCCTTATCGCCGATAAGCATTAAACCGTTTTCGGCCCGGCTCATCAGCGCGATGGCGATCATTCCGGGAACAATGACGAGGATGGGCAGGAACATTTTTGGCAGTGCGCCGATGAGGGGAGTGCGGCGTGCACCCGACATCGAGTTGGCAGCCATGGCACGCTGGACAACCAGAAAGTTGGTGCACCAATAGCCAAAAGCGAGCACAAATCCAAGCCCCATAAACATCCCGAACCAGTCAACGCCCATTGGGTTTGAAGCTGCCGAACCCAGGTATTTCCAGGTACTTGTCCAGGTTCCGGCTTCAAAACCTTTACTTACAGCAACATCGTTAAGTTGAAGTGTGAGTCCTTCCCAACCACCGACATCCTGCAAACCGATGATTACCAGAGGCAGGAATCCAACCACAATCAAAAAAAACTGAAGCACCTCGTTATAAATGGCCGATTTAAGTCCGCCAAGATAGGTGTAAACCAGCACGATGACGGCAGAGGCGATGATGCTGTAGTGAAAATTCCAGTGCAGCATTACTTCCATCAACCTGGCTAAAGCAAACATCGAAATGCCGGAGGCAAAAACGGTCATGATGGCAAACGAAAAAGCATTAAAACCACGCGTCTTCTCATCAAACCTCAATTTAAGATATTCAGGCACCGACCTGGCTTTCGAACCATAATAAAACGGCATCATAAACAGAGCCAGGAAAATCATAGCAGGAATGGCTCCGATAAGGTAAAAATGGGCGGTCATCAGGCCGTATTTGGCACCCGAGGCGCCCATTCCAAAGACTTCCAAAGCTCCAAGATTTGCCGAGATAAAAGCCAATCCGGTAATCCAGGAAGGGATCGATTTGCCGCCTTCCAAAAACTGGGAACTCGATTTCATGTACTTTTTAAGCGCCCAGCCTATGCCCAGGACAAAAACAAAATAGATGGCCATGATGGCATAATCGATCAGATGCAAGGTAAAATTATTAACCATAAAATCAATTTTTGGATTTTTATTTAAAACTTATCGCTTTCAGAATTCCCGAGAGTTCCGAACCCTCGAAGGGTTCGGATCTCTTTACCAAATAAATCTCCACAAAAAAAGAGCAGTACATATTACGAAATCCGTTTAAGTACTGCTCTTTTCAAAGGTTTAATATTTAAATTAATTTTTCTCTAATTCTTTCCAAACCAAAGCGCTGGCTCCAATAATAGCAGCCGAACCTGCCTTTAATTCCGAAGGCAGAATTTTTACTTTATTTCTGAAAATCGGAAGAAGATGGCGTTCCATGCTTTCCTTGGTAGGCTTGAAAATATATTCGCCGGCAGCCACCGGTCCTCCAAACAAGAAGATTGCTTCGGGGCTGAGATGATGAACGGTGTCGGCAAGTCCGCGACCCAATAATTCACCGGTAACCTCAAAAACTTCTTTTGCGAGGGCGTCGCCGGCTTCGGCAGCGTCAAACACAATTTTGGAGGTCATTTCGTTGTAAGGCACCTCAGCCAGCACACTTTCGGTGTTGTTATATTTTGCGAGAAGCTCATAAACCGTGCGTTTCATTCCGGTAGCAGAACAATAAGCTTCAAGATGTCCCAAAGCACCACAACCACAAACACGACCGCCAGGCTCGATGATCGTGTGACCAACTTCTCCTGCAAAACCATCGGCACCGTAAACAAGGTCGCCATTTACGATAATTCCGCTGCCAAGGCCGGTTCCGAGGGTTATCATGACAAAATTTTTCATGCCTTTTCCGCCACCATAGACAAGTTCTCCCAAAGCCGCGGCATTAGCGTCGTTGGTGAGTTTAACATGTTTGAGGTTTGGAAATTCAGCCTGGATGCGCTGTGCAAAATTGATTACCCCAACAAACGGAAGGTTTGGCGCATATTCGATGGTGCCTGTGTAATAATTCCCGTTTGGTGCGCCAATGCCAATGCCCACGACTTCGATGTCAGGATTTATCTGCATCACCGTGTCGATGGCCGACTTAATTTCACTGGTAATATCCTTAATAAACGCAGCCATCAGTTCTTCCGATTTGACTTCGCTGCCCTGTGGATTTTCTTTTTTTTGAGGAGTGGTTAACTGTGGTTTTTTTTCATACAGCACATTACCATCTCTGTCAACCACGCCAATGGCGGTATTTGTACCGCCGATATCAATTCCTAAAGCTACTTGTTTCATATTTTTTGTAAATAATTTTATTAAACCGAACGTAATTTACTTCCTTTAACCGCATAAAAGAAAATGTAGAGGTAACAAATGGCAGGTACGATAAAAGCGTAGGAATAACCTGCCGAATCAGCGATTGATCCCATAATTAACGGGATAATTGCACCTCCAAAAATGAGGGTGTTGATGATTCCTGATGCTGTGCTGAGTTCGCCCGGATCGAGGTCTTTAACGGCCAGCGTAAAAATATTCGGGAACATAATCGAGTTGAACATCCCGATCGAAATCACAGCCCAGAGGGCGATATCGCCTGTTGTAAATGCTGTAACGAGGGCGAGAGCAGCAGCAGTCAAAGCAAAAACTGCAAGCGAACGACCTGCATTTCCACGCCCAAACTGCATTAACAGAAAATTCCCAACTGCGACTGCCATAAATATTAGACCGATATTCCAATTCCAATCAGTAACAAATGATCCAGAAACAAGAGCTAGAAATAATACTATCGCAATGTAAATATTATTTGTAGCGAAGTCGGTAACTTTTGAAAGCATGATTGAACCAAAAAAACGACCGATCATTGCGCCGCCCCAATAAATGGCAACGTATTTTCCGGCTTCTTCCACCGAGAGATCCAAAGATGAAGTTTTAAGATAATTCAGAATAAGTCCGCCGGTTCCAACTTCGGCACCAACATAAAAGAAAATTCCAAGAGCGCCAAGCAGCATGTGCGGATATTTCCAGACGCTTTTACGTTTTTCGACAGAACCTCCGCCAACTTTTGGCAATTTTGTAAGAAAAATCGCGGCAGCAACCAGCACAACGATCACACCCATCAGGATAAAAGGCATCTGAACAGTTTGAGCTTTCTCAACAGCGCTAAGCATTTCACTGGTTTCTCTGAAAATAAAAACAGCAATAATCCAGGGCGCAACCATCGTGGCAATCGAATTTAAAGCCTGAACCAGGTTAAGCCTGCCTCCTGCCGATTCTTCGGAACCCAAAGCTGTAACATAAGGATTTGCTGCTGTTTGCAGGAAAACTACACCTGAAGCCAGCACAAAGGTTGCGGTTAAAAACAAAGGGAACGATGGAACACTTGCTGCCGGAAAAAACAGGAAACTTCCTGCGGCCATCAGCAGCAATCCAACAATCAACGCACTTTTATACCCAATTTTTTTGATGTACAAACCGATCGGGATTGAGATAAAAAAGTAGGTAATAAAAAACGAAAAACTTAGCAACTGAGCCTGAAATTCATTCAGCTCAAAAATATCTTTAACCTTACCACTGAGGGTAATAATGAATGTGGTAGCAAATCCAAAGATGAAAAAGATGGATCCGATTACGCTCATTCCCAGGCCATAGTTGGCATTTCTTTGTTCCATATTGTTTTCTTTAATTTAATGAATAATTTCAATAATTTTTTTGAGTTGCAAATGTAAAATATTATCGCAACTATTCACACAACCTGCTATTGAAGAGTTATTAACTTTCTTTCCACAAAAATTGCTGCCCGAAAAATGATAAAGTCATTCAACGATGTTTCAAAACCGTACTCCGGTCAATTCGATTTCATTAAAAAAACTTCCCAAAATCATCCTGACTTTTCTGAAATAGCTTTATTTTAGCCGCCATTTGAAAATTCAAGCAAAGTCGGATATGAAAAATTCAACGATCATTTTTCTCATCATCATGATAGTTCTCGCAAGCTTTTCGCTGAAGGCTCAGAATAATGAAATTACTTCGCCGGATGGCCGGATTTTATTGAAGTTTTTTATTGATGAAGACATTTCCTACGCGGTCTTTTTCGATGGCGCCGAAATCATCCACCCTTCTGAAATTGCCATGATTATTAACAATGGCGAAATCCTGGGGAAGAACGCGAAGTTGAAAAAATCAGCTAAAAACGAGATTAACGATACTATTCTTCCGGTTGTCCGCGAAAAGCGTGCTGAAATTGCCGACCATTGTAACGAACTAAAACTCGACTTCAAAGGAAATTGCAGCCTGGTTTTCAGAGTGTATAATGATGGTGTGGCCTATCGGTGGATGACCGGTTTTAAAGAAGAAATCACCATTGTTGATGAAATCGTTAGTTTTAACCTTTCGGAAAACGATTCGGTTTATTTTCCTGAAGAAAAAAGCTTTCTGACACACTCGGAACGGCAATATCCATTTCTTGCCGTAAAAAATATTACCAACGATCAGATGAGCTGTGTTCCTGCGCTGGTCTGCCGCGAGGATGGAATCAGGATCGCCATCACCGAATCCGACCTCCTGGATTATCCGGGAATGTATCTCACCGGCACCACTAGCCAGGAAGCCGTTTTTAAAGGCAAATTTCCACCTTACCCACTCCTCGAAAAACAAACCAACGACCGGACTGTGATTGTCGAAAAACCAGCAGCTTACATCGCGAAAACCCAAGGTACGCGGGCATTCCCGTGGCGTGTAATGATGATCACCGATAACGACGCCGCCTTGGTGGAGAGTGACCTGGTTTATCGCCTGGCTTCGCCAAACAAGATCATCGACTTTTTCTGGATTCAGCCCGGAAAAGTCGCCTGGGACTGGTTTAATGCACTAAATATTAAGGGTGTCGATTTTGAATCAGGCCTCAATACGGCCACCTATAAATATTACATCGATTTTGCCGCTGCTTACAAAATTCCTTACATCATTCTCGATGAAGGCTGGTCGGCCACCGACGATCTTCTCAAAGTAAATCCCGACATCGACCTGCCGGAATTATTGAAATACGCAGAGCAAAAAAATGTAGGCATCATCCTTTGGGTGGTGTGGCTTACGCTGGATAATCAGCTTCAGCCAGCCCTCGACCAGTTTCAGAAATGGGGAGTTAAAGGCATCAAGGTTGACTTTATGCAGCGCGACGACCAGAAAATGGTGAATTATTACGAAAAAGTTGCATCCGAAGCAGCCAAACGCCGGCTTTTAGTCGATTTTCACGGAAGCTACAAACCAACGGGCTTTGGTCGGACTTACCCAAATGTGCTGACCCGCGAAGGTGTTCATGGTTTGGAAAATAACAAATGGGCAAGCACGGTAACGCCGGAACATAATGTTACCTTGCCATTTACACGCATGTTGGCTGGCCCGATGGATTACACCCCGGGCGCCATGATCAACTGCACGCAAAAACAGTTTCATCCCATCTGGGACAAACCTGCAAGCCAGGGCACGCGCTGCCACCAGTTGGCCATGTATGTGGTCTACGAAAGTCCGCTACAGATGCTTGCCGATAATCCTTCAAATTATTACAAAGAACCTGAGAGCATGGAATTTTTAAAAGAAGTTCCTGCTACCTGGGACGAGACAAAGGTTTTGGCAGCTAAAGTGGCCGATTATATTATCGTTGCCCGGAAAAATGACGGCAAATGGTACATTGGCGGCATGACGGACTGGACGCCACGCGAAATCGAAATTGACCTTTCATTTTTAGATGCGGGTCTTCATCAGATGAAAATCATCAAAGATGGAGCAAATGCTGATAAAGATGCCACCGATTTAAAGGTTGAGAATAAGATGGTTTCTTCGTCAGATAAAATGAAGATAAACATGGCTCCTGGCGGCGGCTGGGTTGCCATCATCGAATAAAAAACATGAGAAAATATGTCACCGGATTGGAAAATATTCTATAATTTGCATCATCAAAAATTTTTAAATCATGGAAAAAGAAATCGACAAAAAAACCGAATGTTGTCCCAAATTTGACCCGGCTCTATGGAAAGACCGGACATTTAACTGGACTGACAAACTTTTCGCAACCGGCAAAGTAAGCTGCCTTTTTCACATCCCGCTCAACATGGGGCAGGTTATAACCAGGATGATGCGCAAAATTGATGCTGCAAATGCCCTCGATCCTGAATTTATAATGCTTACCGAGGATCCAACACCCTGGGTTAGTGATCAGTTTATCCCGGTTGTTAAGGAGGTTCCGGGGTTGAAGCATGTAAAACTTTCGGGTAAATTCATCACTAAAGTTTATGAAGGGCCTTATCAGGAAGCTAAAAACTGGTACACCGAAATGTTCAGCTTTGCCGAATCTCAGGGCATGAAGGCTTCGAAAGTTTATTTTTATTACACCACCTGCCCGAAATGCGCCAAAAAGTACGGCAAAAATTACGTGGTAGGATTTGCGAAGGTTGAGTAGGGGGGGGAGTGACTAAAGTGACTAAAGTACTTAGAGTACTTAGAGTACTTAGAGTTAGGAGTTAAGAGATGGAAGTAGGAAGTTGGGAGTAAGTAGAAATTAAAAAGGGATTTTGGAATCCAGTGAATGGTTTTTGGGAAAAATTATCTAAATAAATATCAGGAAAATTCATGAATCAAATTAAAAGTTTTAATTGGGCGATGTTTAAAAAGCCGCTAAAGGTGTCGGCTATTGTTGTGGGAGCTTTCTTTCTGTTGCTGTTTATTGTGCCTTTCTTTTTTACAGATGGCATGGTTACAAAAGTGAAAGTTCTGGCCAACAAAAATCTGAATGGTGAAGTGAATTTTTCAGATGTCAACCTGTCGTTTTATCGTCATTTCCCTTTGTTGACACTTACGCTGGAAGATTTCCTGATGAAAGGTTCGGAACCTTATAAAAATGATACGCTGATTTCGGCAAAAGACATTTCACTGGGCGTAAATCTCAAAAGCCTATTTGGACAAACCATTCAGATTAATAAAGTTTTTCTCGAAAATGCCTTTATCAACGTCCAGGTTGACGAAAATGGCCTTGCGAATTATAATGTTTATGGAGGCACCGAAACAGTTGATTCGACGCAGCTTGTCACCGACACAGCCGCTGATAACACCAAAGTTAAAATCAGCGAAATTATCATCCGGGATACCCGGCTGATTTATAACGATCGCTCGCTGGTTTTCCAAATGGAGGCAAAAGGCCTGGATTATACCGGTAGCGGCGACCTGAGTAAAAGTGTTTTCGATCTCAACTCGCGTGCACACATTAAATCGCTCGACCTTTATTACGACGAAGTTCCTTACTTCCTCTCTAAAGAAATTGATGCCGACCTGATCACAAAAATCAATACCAGCACGCTGGCTTTTCTCTTTGAACGGAATGACCTGAAGATAAACCAGCTTCCTGTGCGCTTTACAGGTCGTTTCGAATTCCTTGAAAATGGTTACGATATGGAATTTCTGCTCACTTCGGACAACACCGGACTGCGTGAGCTTTTTACAGCCATGCCTCCTGAATATCTTACCTGGCTCGAAAAAACGGTTGTCACCGGCGAGGCCAACATCACAGCAAGTCTGTCCGGAAAATACATTTCCGAAACCAATATTATGCCCGACCTTAAACTGGATTTATCTGTAAAAAACGGCTTTATCCAGCATGAAAGCGCTCCTGCTCCGGTTGAAAACCTGTTCGTAAAATTCCAGACCATTATCCCGGGTTTTAATCCCGACAGCCTCACCGTGAACATGGATTCGGTGCATTTTAACATCGAAAAAGATTATTTTACCTCCGTAATTAGGCTCAAAGGCATTACCAATCCCTGGGTTTATGCAACTTTAGACAGTGAAATTGACCTCGAAAAATGGGTAAAAGCTTACGGTATCAAAGGTTTTGAGGCAAAAGGACAATACGAACTTCATATACTGGCTGAAGGAAATTATACCGAAGGTCCCAACCCAAACAGCCTGCGCAAAGACACGGTAATTCTGAGTATTCCGAAATTCAGCGTTGAATCCTCGCTAAAAAACGGTTATTTTAAATACGATTCCTTGCCTGAGCCGATCAAAGATATGGGCTTTAAAATTTCGCTGGCCTGCGATGATCATAATTACCAGAATATCCGGTTTAGCCTCTCCGATCTGAATGCTAAATTTCTGGATAATTTTATCCACGGGTTTGTCGAAACCAGCGGCGTGGATGAATTGCTCGTGATCGCAAACCTGACATCCGAATGTAACCTTGCCGACATAAAAAAGGTTGTTCCACTCGAAGGACTGGAAATCGCAGGGTTGATGAAGCTTACCATCGACACCAAAGGAACTTATTCAAAATCAGATAAACAGTTCCCGATAACAAATTCGACTTTGGTTTTTGATGATGTGTTTATCAAAACTTCCTATTATCCAAATCCCGTTCAGAATATCGATGTTCACACCAAAGTCACCATTCCCACCGATGACCCGCGCGACGCCAAAATTGAAATCAATCCTTTTACTTTCGAATTTGAAGGCAAACAATTTAGCATCACAGCTTCGCTGCAGAACATCATGGACGTTAAATACGACATCACGGCAAACGGCATTTTTGACCTTGGAAAAATTTACCAGGTTTTTGCCATGAAAGGCTACGATGTTAACGGATCCATTGAAGCAGGATTTGCCCTCAAAGGAAAGCAGAGCGATGCCACCGCAGGACGATATGCAAGCCTGGATAATAAGGGTTTTTTGAAGATGAATTCCATCACCCTTCGCAGCGAATTGTTCCCGATGCCTTTTGTGATTTCAAAGGGTGATTTCAGATTTAAACAGGATAAAATCTGGCTTGAGAAGTTTACTGCCCAATACGGCAAATCTGATTTCGTGCTCGATGGCTATCTTGGAAATTTGCTTGATTATGCGATGAACGAAAACGGCAAGCTTAAAGGCTCCTTCAAACTTGCCTCTAACCAGATTGTTGTTGACGAATTTATGGCTTTTGCCGATACTTCGGCTCAAACGGTTGCATCTGGAAGCGATTCCACAGCCATTGCCACCGAAAGCGGCGTGGTGATAATTCCAAAAAACCTCGAAATTGCTTTTACTGCCGATCTTAAAAGTATCCTTTACCAGGATTTGGATATCAGAAATTTTACCGGCGACCTCGAAATTAAAGATGGGCTTATCCTTTTAAAAGAAACGAAGTTTACCTTGATCGATGCGCCGTTTTTTATGGATGCTTCATACGGAAGTTTAAGCCCTGAAAGCGCATTTTTCGATTATCATATCAAAGCCGAAGATTTCGACATCAATCGGGCTTATAACGAAATTCAGCTTTTCCAGGATATGGCCTCACCCGCCGAAAACGCCGAAGGAATTGTTTCGCTGGATTATAATCTTAAAGGAAAATTAGATGCCGAAATGATGCCGGTTTACCCTTCGCTGGAAGGTGGGGGCGTACTTTCGGTGAAAAAAGTAAAACTAAACGGTTACAAAATGTTTAACGATATCAGCAAAAAAACGGAGAAGGAGGGCCTTGCAAATCCTGATCTTTCAAAGCTTGACATCGAAACCACGATCAAAAACAATATCATCACCATCAATCCTTTTAAATTTAAAGCGGCCGGTTTCAGGGTTAGAATTGCAGGAGAATCGTCCTTCGACGGAGACCTGAACCTGAAAATGCGGCTTGGGTTACCTCCGCTGGGTTTATTTGGAATTCCAGTCCGGGTTACCGGCACCGGCACCATGCCCAAAATCCGCTTCAGTAAAGGGGGTGGTGAAGATGAAGATATTCCGGAAACCGAATATTCCGATCAGATTCCCGATGATGTGGCCAAACGTTTAAAGGATGCCAAAGAAACCGATATCGAGGAAATTCCTGAAACTCCGGAGGAGATAAAGTAAATGATTTTATCCGATTTTCAAACCATCGGAATAAGGGTTTTTAGGGTTCCGAACCCTTGGAGGGTTCGGAACCCTTTTGTTGGAACCGTCAAAATTCCATTAGCCGTGCAAATTTTTCTATCCTTTTTAAATCGTGACAATATTTAAAATTTTCCAAATTATCGAAATATCCTAAAACTACATTCTTCTCAATTTTAGTCGGTTTTGTTGAAAAGTAGGCTGAATAGGAGCAGTATTTCCAATTTTCAGCTTGTTCTGTAAAGCCATGTAAAACAGGGTTGAGATGGATGTAATTCACCAGATTCCGAAAATACTCATCATCATCCACAAGAATTCGTCGAATTTTCTGGACAAACAAATTACCTGTACAACCAAACATTTTATTATAAGAATTTGTGTATGAAATGATCCAGTTTTTGATGGCATTGGTGACTTTTCTCCTGTACGCCATCTCTAAAACAGCCATAGAATTCTTATCTTCATCTTGATTTTGTATAGGTTGGAAAGGTTTAACCCGGACTAAAAAATGAAAATGGTTTGGCATCAGGCAGAAAGCGTAAGTATCGAAATAACTGGCCAAAAAATCGGAGTAGCGCTTTAAAAAAAATACATAATTATCATCCGAACGAAACAGATTTTTATCAGCATTTGCATGATTATACAAATGGTAAGTAAATTCAGGAATAATTGGAGTTTTGGTACTTTTCATATTGCTAATTTTTAAAAGGTTCCGAACCCTCCAAGGGTTCGGAACCTTTAATTTTCAAGATTATCCATCAATCACCCGCTTTACCAGCCTCAATTTGTGGGTGTATTTTTGAAGTGAATCGTT
This sequence comes from uncultured Bacteroidota bacterium, assembly GCA_903944895.1. GTDB lineage: Bacteria > Bacteroidota > Bacteroidia > Bacteroidales > 4484-276 > CAJATL01. The sequence continues at coordinate 5,526 of CAJATL010000343.1, read as the reverse complement.
GTAAATTCCATGATGGTCAATCCTGTCGATACGAACCTGCCCCGAAGAATGGATAATTTTACCTTCGTCGGCGATGATGCCAACATGGGTAATTATCCCATCTTCATTATCAAAAAATGCCAAATCACCTTTTTCGGCTTCCGAAAAAAGATTCAAGGTTTCGCCCTGCTGTGCCTGGTATGATGCATCGCGGTTGAGTGGGATGCCGTGAATTTTATATGCCACCTGCACCAACCCGGAGCAATCAATCCCTGAAGGCGATCGTCCTCCCCAAAAGTATGGCGAATTAAGAAAAAGTTTTGCTGTGTCAACCAGCATTCCGGCGTTGATGATTTTTGGAGGTGCAAAAGTTTCGCCGTCAAACCGGTAATTTCGTCCACCAATAACAAATTTACCATTTTCTATTCCGGCAAGGTTGCTTCCGGTAAAGATAATCATCGCCGTTCCGGCTTTCTCATCAAAAACCTTACTTACCAGGTCTTGCGGGAAAATTGCCGGTAAGCTGTTGAGCCTGGCATATTCGGCTTCGTCGAGTGGCAAAAACTGTTTTTCATCAATAAAACCCTGATAATTATCCAGCGTACCGCTGACGACTTTCCATGATTTGAACGAATCAACAATCCCGAACGTTTCACCGAACAAAAGTTGATTAACCATTTCCGATCTGTCGGAAGCTTCAGCCCTTACTGGAATGACTGAAAGGTTACAAAATCCGTAATGTTCCATATTTTTTTTCTGCAATTTTAACAAAACTACTTCAATATTGGTTAATTAGGTTGTGCTAAGAGAAATATTAATAATTTAGCCTTCATTAAATACTTGCGTCAATGAACAGAATCTGGGCACATCTCAGAAATAGCTATTCCGAAATCTATAAAGGCTTTTTACTGCTAATCAGCCTGGTAGTCATCGTATCACTATTCCCGGAAGAGGCTACTTACAAGTACGAATTTGCCAAAGGCAGGCCCTGGATGCACGACGACCTCATCGCCCCTTTCGATTTTGCAATCCTGAAATCGCCCGAAGAAATTACCGTTGAAAAAGCGTTTGTCCTGGCAAATAAGGCCTTGTATTTCGATTTTAATATCGATCTTGCCGAACAGAAAAGGAGTGAATTTGTCGAAGATTTTAACCTGCTTTGGAATGTAAAATATGGCAACGACCGGCAATTGGAAAACCTGAAACAGCAATCACTAACCAGAGGCCTCAAGATATTAAATACGATACTTACCCGCGGCGTTTTACAACCGGTTCCCGAAACCGAGAACAAAAATCCCGACTACGAAATCACCCTGATTATTAAAAATACTGCCGAAAAGGTTAAGCTTTCCGATCTTTACACGATACATTCAGCCTACGAGAAGATTAATAGTTTATTAGCTCAATCCCGTGATGTTGATAAAGATATTTTAGAGCAGCTACTCGAAGATTCGATACTCCAAAATGTTTTTTATAATGAAAACGTCACCAAAACCGAGCAGCAAAAGCAACTCAATCAGATTTCGACAACGTATGGTATGGTTCAGAATGGCGAACGGATCATATCAAAAGGTGAGGTAATTACAAACAATAAATACCAGATACTCGAATCGATGCGTGCGGAATATGAGTCGAAACTGGGTGTGCAGACCAATTACTGGATGATTCTCGCCGGACAGGTACTCCTGGTGTCCATTTCGCTGATGGTGCTCATTTTCTTCCTTCACTTTTTCAGAAAAGATATTTTAAAGGACAACAAAAAAGTATTGCTCATTCTGCTCATTATCACTTTAATGGTTTTTGTTACCAGCGTTGCGCTAAGTTTTGGATTTCAATACATCTACCTGGTGCCACTTTGCCTCTCGGTAATGATTATCAGGGTGTTTTTCGATACCCGGCTTGCTCTTTACGTTTACATCATCACCATTATCAATATCGGATTTCTGGTGCCAAACAGTTTTCAGTTTGTGTTTATGCAGCTCATTTCGGGCATTATCACCATTTTCACCATCGTTAATCTTCAAAAGCGGTCGCAGTTTATTTTTTCATCGTTTATCATTTTTCTGTCGTACTCAGCCATCTACACCGGGCTTACCCTGATTCAGGAAGGAAATATCAGCGCCATCAAGCCAATGAATTATGCCATGTTTGCCGGATCAGCGCTGTTGTTGCTTTTTGCTTATCCCATTATTTTTATTTTGGAAAAGATTTTCGGGCTTGTCACTGATGTCACGCTGATGGAACTTTCTGACTCGAACAGCCCGCTTTTGCGTGAACTGTCGATGAAAGCTCCAGGCACTTTTCAACATTCGCTCCAGGTGGCCAACCTCTCGGAAGAGTGTATTTTTGCGATTGGAGGCGATGCATTACTTACGCGCACAGGTGCGCTGTATCACGACATCGGCAAAATGGATCAACCCATGTTTTTTATCGAAAACCAGGTTACCGGTGTAAATCCTCACGACGAAGTTACGTATGAGGAAAGCGCCAGCATCATCATTAATCATGTAATAAAAGGAATTGAGAAGGCCAGAAAAAATAAACTGCCCGATCAGATTATCGATTTTATCAGGACACATCACGGCACCCGTAAAGTTGAGTATTTTTATGTGATGGAGAAAAAGGATAATCCTGACGAAACCGTTGATGTAAAGCGGTTTACCTACCCCGGGCCTATCCCGTTTTCAAAAGAAACTTCGGTGGTAATGATGGCCGATTCGGTTGAAGCCGCTTCGCGCAGCCTGAAAGTTATTGATGAGCAAACCATCAACGACCTTGTTGAGAATATTATCAACAAACAGGTCGAAACAGGCCAGTTTATAAACTCAAATATTACTTTGCGGGATATCGCCAGGACTAAAAAAATCCTCAAAAAGAAACTGATGAATATTTATCACATCAGAATTGAGTACCCTGAATAAAGGGCTTGCAGGATTTTTTGGATGAACATTTCGATCCTGAAAAAAAACTCATAATTCCTGATCTCTCATAGCTTTTATTGTCCCATTTGTAATCATATTATTAGCCTGATCTTTTTGTCTATTTGATTTGATTTACTTTCTTTTGTCTTGCCACAAAAGAAAGTAACAAAGAAAAAGTCAAGACTTCATGAAAACTTCCTGTTTTCTACGGTTTGGCTCATCCACGCGATACAAGCCGCGCCGACCCACAGGCCAGCCTTTGCTTCTGTATCGCTTCCAAAGGCCACCGCAATGAGCCTTCCCTTGAAAACAACGGAAATTTTCATGAGGTCATCCTGAAAATGGCTGGTAATAAATTCAGACTTTCTAATCTTCCACAAAGTTCTGCAGTGTATTATTCGCAAATACTTACCAATCAATAAGTCTATCCTATGAAATACATTTGCTTAAAAAATCAAATACAACAACATTCCGATTTAATCGACAATCATTCTTTGACGCCATATTTTTCAAGTATCTTTAAATGAATTTGTTTATAAAGCGGAATCAAGAAGACTGAAACTAAGCTAATAAATCGACCATCTGCACCAAAGCGATGGTGCTTTTATTTTTCTTGACGATGGTAAACTCATAATTATCGAACGTAATTTTCTCCTTCACTACTGGAATTTTCCCGAATTTAAGGATAAGATAGCCCGCCAACGTCTCATATTGTTCATCTTTTTGGATGGGGTGCGGCAGCAATTCATTGATGTCGTCGGGGGTGGCAGACGCTAAAACGTTGTAGGTTTTTTCGGCTACTTTTTCGACAAACGGAATTTCGTTATCATATTCATCCTGGATTTCGCCAACCAGTTCTTCCAGAATGTCTTCCATGGTAATAATACCTTCGGTGCCACCATATTCGTTAACAATCAGTGCAATTTGCTGATGCTTTACCTGAAATTCGTTTAAAAGCTGACCGATACGTTTTGTGTCAGGAACCACGGGCATGGTTCGCATAATTTTACGGAGGTTCATAGGCTCCTTTTTCCGGGTTGCCAGTAAAATATCTTTCAGATAAACAACACCCACAATATTGTCCAGGTTATCTTCGTAACAGGGGATTCGGGAGTAACTCTCCTCGATTACTTTTTCAAGCATGGCTTCATTAAAATCATTTACATCCAAAGCAAAAACATTCACCCGTGGAACCATGATCTGCCGGGCGGTTTGTTCTGAAAAATCAAAAGCATTCTTAATAATTTTATACTCGGCAGCATCAATTCTTCCACTTTCCTGTCCTTGCCGAACTAAGTATTTGAGTTCTTCGCTGCTATGAACATCGGAACCGTGCACCGGGGAAATGCCAACTAAACGGAGGATAAAATTTGCGATCCCATTTAAAATCCAGATAAATGGCCTGAACAGGATAAAAAAGAATTGCAAAGGATAGGCGATAAACAGGGTTGTACGTTCGGAACGCTGGATGGCTATTGATTTTGGGGCAAGCTCTCCAAATACGATGTGTAAAACTGTAATTAATGTAAAGGCAACCGGTAATGCCAATTGATGTGCTAATTCAGGATTGGCAGCTAAACCCAGCAGATCCATAACGTTAATAATTATTTTCGAAACAACAGGTTCGCCAATCCAGCCCAGCCCTAAACTGGCTAATGTTATTCCAAGTTGTGTTGCGGCAAGGTAACCATCGAGGTGTGAAACAATGTGCTTCGAAAGGATGGCTACCCGATTGCCAGCCTTGACTTTACCTTCGAGCTGAGAAGCACGAACCTTTACAATGGCAAATTCAGCGGCAACAAAAAAGCCATTTAAAAAAACCAGTAAAAACGTAGTAAAAATATCTAAAGCCATAATTCGGTTAATCAGTTAATTCGGCTGCAAAGCTACATAAAATCAACAGCAACCTGTAAAAATGTGTCTATTGGATGTGTTGACGTGATGGGCGAACTTACCATGAAACACTCCGGAAGGAGCAATAAACGTCAAATTATTGGAATCAGAGTGCCCGCCTGATTCTGACAAGTTTAGTCATCAAATCTTCGAGATGGCCGAGTTTTAGCATGTTGGCACCGTCCGACAATGCCTGTGCGGGATTTGGATGCGTTTCGATAAAAAGACCATCAACACCAATTGCGATACCAGCTTTTGCAATGGTTTCGATAAGATCAGGACGGCCACCGGTGACTCCTGCCGGCTGATTGGGCTGCTGCAGCGAATGGGTGCAATCAAGAATTACAGGAACGCTATTTTTCTGCATCTCAGGAATTCCGCGGTAATCAACCACGAGGTCCTGGTAGCCAAAGGTGGTGCCGCGTTCGGTAAGCATCACCTGGCTGTTGCCGGATTCGATGATTTTTTCGACTGCAAATTTCATGGCATCTGCCGAAAGAAACTGTCCTTTTTTAACATTGATGGTTTTGCCGGTTTTGGCAGCGGCAATCAGCAGTTCAGTCTGGCGGCAAAGGAAAGCCGGAATCTGAAGAACATCAACATAACCGGCGGCAAGCGCAGCCTCTTCACTGGTGTGAATATCCGTGACAACGGGAATGTTAAACATTTCTCCAACTTTCCGGAGGATTTTTAAAGCCTTTTCATCACCAATTCCTGTAAAAGAATCGAGTTT